>JALWLW010000073.1 GCA_027081065.1 Campylobacteraceae bacterium | reverse complement strand
ATGCACAACCAGGGCTTCCAGGTGTGACCAAAGAGCTTAGACTTGAAATGAAAATGATAGCCGATGTAGGACTTGTAGGCTACCCATCTGTTGGGAAGTCAACACTTATCTCTGCTATTTCAAATGCCAAGCCAAAAGTGGCTGCTTATGAGTTTACAACCCTTACCCCAAATCTTGGTGTGGTAAATGTTGGAGAGTATGACTCATTTATGATGGCAGATATCCCTGGAATCATTGAGGGGGCATCAGATGGTCGTGGTTTAGGGCTTGAATTTTTAAAACATATTGAGCGTACGAAGACACTTTTACTTTTAGTAGATGCAGCAAATTATCGTGAGATGAAGTATCAGTATGAGACTTTACTTGTAGAATTAGAACGCTACTCGGAGACATTGGCAACACGTAATTTTGCAGTTGCACTTACTAAGTGTGACACTTTTCCTGTAGAAGAGATAAACGAATTGACAGAGAAATTTTTAGAAGATATAGGGCTTAAAGCCAACAAAACCTTAGAAAAATTTAAGGCGAAAAAAGAGTACAGCTCTTATGGTTTTCAAGAAGATTTTGGTTTAACTTTACCAAAAGATGAACCACTATTTGTTTTACCTATTTCATCAATTTCTCATTTAAATACTGAAGCTTTACGTTATGCTTTAAAAAACTTTGTAGTAGCCGTAAATAACGAAGAAAAAGAAGATTAATGGATTTTAGTAGAGTTGTCATTAAGGTTGGTTCTCATGTTTTAACTCAAAATGGTGAGGTTGCTAAAGAACGTATGTTAGAGTTAGTAGACCTCATTGCAAAGCTTATGCAAAAGAAAAAAGAGGTCATTTTAGTGAGTTCTGGTGCTGTTTCAGCAGGATTTACTGTATTACCCCTCAACAAACGCGACATTGGAAACAAACAGGTATTAGCTGCCATTGGTCAACCACTTCTACTTAAAATGTATCAAGAGAAGTTTGCCAAGTATGACATTCTCTGTTCCCAAGTACTACTAAGTGCTGCTGATTTAGACTCTAAAAAGCGTACTGCTTTGGCTCAAAGAGCTTTAGATATCTTGCTTCGTAATGGTGTTGTTCCGATTATCAATGAAAATGATGTCATTGCTACGGAAGAGCTAGAGTTTGGAGACAATGACCAACTCTCTGCTTATGTGGCTGAAAATTTTGGAGCTGAACTTTTAGTGATTCTTTCAGATATTGATGCACTTTATGACAAAGACCCACGAGAATTTTCTGATGCAAAGGTTCGTAAAGAGGTCTCTTTTGTTTCTAAAGAGGAGTTAGATGCACCAAGCACAGCCAACAATGAGTTTGCGACAGGGGGCATTGTGACCAAACTAAAGGCTGCTGATTTCTTACTCTCTAAAGGTAAAAAAATGTTCTTAGCGACTGGTTTTGGTTTAGATGATGTACGGAGTTTCTTACTTGATGGGGTTCAGAAGGGTGGAACACTCTTTAAACCTTAATTGTAATTTTTAACAAAAACTTTCATTGTATACCTAAGTATACAACGCTATAATTCTGCTCATTTTCTTGGTTATGTACCTAACTACATAACCCTTTAAAGGGCAATCATGAATATCTCTTCAAACTTAACACTTGAACTTTTTAACCAACCTTTTTTACTTGAAAAAAGAATTGAACTACTTTTTGCTATTGGACGAACAGGCTCAATTAGTAAAGCAGCCAAAGAAGTACCCATGAGCTACAAAACAGCATGGGAAGCTGTGGACAGCATGAACAACCTTTCACATAAAGCAGTAGTTACCAAAGCCACAGGTGGCACAGGAGGAGGGGGAACGGTACTTACTGAATATGGTGAAAACTTACTTCAAAGCTACCGACAGCTTCAAAATGAACATCAAAAATTTCTTGCTCGTCTTGGGGAACTGACTAACATTGACACAGGAATGTTGAGTGACATAGGACGACTTGGCGTACAAATAAGTGCTAGAAATCAACTTCAAGGGTCTATTAAAGCTATTAAGCGTAAACGAGTAAATTCTGAAATATTGTTAGAACTTAAAAGTGGGAATAAACTCACCTCCATCATTACCAATTCAGCTGTTGAATCTTTAAATTTAAAAGTTGACGATGAGGTTATGGCAATTTTTAAATCATCTTCTGTCAAAGTTCTAAGTAAAGCAAAGGCTATCAACAGTTTTTGTGGTATTGTAAAACATCTCTATGTAGGGAAACGAAATGTTGAGATTATTCTTGACCTTGGAGAAGAGGAGACTTTGGTTTCTGTGATGCCTTTAGATGAGAATTATTTGGAGATTGGAAATGAAGCCATTGCTACAGTTAACCCCAAAGACGTGATGATTGGACGTTAATGTTTCGGATATTTTTACTATTGTTAATGTTTACACTTACGACTCATGCCGTAAAACGAAAACTTAACAACAACTCAACCGTTACTTTTTTAGAAACCCCAACAGAAGTCGATAGTTTAGTAGAGGTATTAACAGAGGGTGAACTCTATGGACGTTTTCGTTTAAATTCTTTCTCTTTTGATTGGGATGAGGAGGTAGAAGGGAAAACAGGTGACCATCAAACTTTGGGGGTGGGTGGCTCGGTGCATTATAAAAGTGGCTATTTAAATGGTGTTGGGGTAACAGCTGGGCTCTATACTTCTCAAAACCCTTGGCATATGGATGATGAAAATTTAGAATATTACAAAGTAGGAAAAGGCGTTCTCAATCGTCATGATGTGGCTACTAAAAACAAATATGGCATGACCAATTTAGCTGTGGCTTACTTGGAACTAAAAGATGAAAAAAATTCTGTAAAAATTGGACGACAGATTGTAGAGAGTTATTTGACTAAAAGTAATGATATTAAGATGATACCCAATACCTTTGAGGGGCTTACTTGGGCTTCAAAAAGTATCAAAAATCATAAATTATGGATAGGTTATTTGGTGCGTCAAAAATTACGTGACCACAATGAGTTTCATCATCTTTTTGCTTATGATGACGGAGTAGGAGAGTATGATAAATGGCGAGAAAATGATGACACGGCGATGCACAGGGGGATTACGCTTTCTAAACTAAAGGCAAAAGGCATTCAAGATAGGCTTATGTTTATGGAGCTAAGTAATTCTAAAAAAGATGACTTTAACTATATGATGAACTATACACTTCTTCCTCAACTCTTCTCAACTTTTGGAACTGATTTGACCTATAAATATAAAACAAAAAATGGTTATATTCTCTCTCCGTCTATTCGTTACATGCATCAGTTTGACCATGGAGCTGGGGCAATAGGTGGGGCAAATTTAAAGACCAATAATGTAGCCTATAATAATAAAAATTCAGTAGAAACAGACCTCTATGGAATCCGTTTTGATGTAGGCAAAGAGAACTGGCGAATTCGTTCAGGTATTTCTAAGATAGCCAATGACGCAGATATTATCTCTGCTTGGAGGGCTTTTCCTACCAATGGTTATGGATATACACTTTTACAGTACAACTGGTATGCCAATACGATTTCTTACGTCATTCAAGGAGATTATGCCTTTAAAGAGCAAAACTTACATGCCCAAATGCGTTTTGGTATTCAAGATTTTGATGATGATAAATCAGGGGTACAAGCTGACTCAAATGTTTTACAATTAGATTTGATTAAACAGTTTAGAGACTATGAGGGGTTTTATGCGAAGTTACGGATGGTAAGAGTTCTTGGTGATAAGGATACTGTAGCTTTAGATGGTAAGAAGAAGCTAAATCCTTCTTACACAGACATTCGTTTGGAGTTGAATTATTTGTTTTAAAGAGAAAAACTCTAATATGCTATAATCCCACCATGAAAAAAGAAGCAGACATAGTAATATTAGGTGCAGGAGCGAGTGGATTGATGCTTGGCTCATTACTTAAAAAGAGAGATTTTTTAATAATAGACAATAACTCAAAAATAGGGGCAAAAATTTTAGTCTCGGGTGGGGGGCGATGTAATATTACTAATGGTAATGTAAAATCTACAAACTTTTTAGGAGAGCAACGGTTTGTTCGTAATGTGATTAAGCGATTTGACCAATATGCTTTGTTGGCTTGGTTGAGTGAGCGTAAACTTGAACCCATTGTAAGGAAAAATCATCAGTACTTTTGTAAAAGTTCGGCTAAAGAGTTGGTTGATGTTTTTCAAAAAGAGATTTCTTCTCGAAATATAGCATTAAATACAAGCATAGAGAAAGTTGAAAAAGTAGCCGATGGCTTTGAGGTTTTTACTTCTAAGGGAAAGATTAAAGCCAATAATGTTGTTGTAGCAACTGGGGGGCTTTCATTTCCTAAATTGGGGGCGACAAGTATTGGTTATGAGATTGCTAAAAGTTTTGGGCATGAAGTCTCAACACTAACTGCAGGACTGGTGGGATTTACCGTGCAACCTGAGCAGTTTTTCTTGAAAGAGTTAAGTGGAATTGCGACTGAGGTTAAGATAAAAGTAGGAGAGAAAGAGATAGAGGGTTCTTTACTATTTGCTCATAAAGGCATCTCTGGTCCTGCTGTGTTAGATGCTTCGCTTTATTGGAGTAAAGGGAAGATAGAGATTGATTTTATGCCTACGTTAAATATAAACGCTTTAAAGTCATCTAAAAAAAACGTTTCACGTGTTTTGGGTTTGGCTTCAAGAGTAGCTAAAACTTTTTTAGATAAACTTAATATTAAAGATAAAGCTTGTGTTAAATTAAGTTCTGAGGAGTGGGCAAAAATAGAGACTTTTAAGTCCTATAGTTTTGCACCTGCTGGTACTTTTGGTTATAGCAAGGCTGAGGTAACTAAAGGAGGGGTGATGTTAAACGATATTGATGCTTCATCAATGATGAGTTCAAAGGTTAAGGGGCTTTACTTTTTAGGAGAAGTTTTGGACGTAACAGGAGAGCTTGGTGGCTATAATTTTCAATGGGCATTTTCGTCGGCTTATGTTTGTGCTAAAGGATTAGCGTGAGATATGGTTTAATGGTATTAATAAGTCTATTTATTTTTTCTGGTTGTGTTTTAAATGAACCAAAATTAGAAAAAAATGAGACAAAAATTTTGAAAAAAGTTAGTGATAAAAATATTACAACGAATACGACTCCTGCTAAAAAGATTAAAGAGAAGACGAGTAGAGATGATATTGAAGAGGGAGAGGTTATTGTTAATATTTTTGATGATGAGCTTTATTTTGAAAAAGACAAAGTAGGTAAAGATAAAACAAAAGTCGTTATTAAGTATTTAGATGCTTTTGATTGGGAGAAAAAAGCTTTACAAAAGATATATAAAAAACATAAAAAACTTTGGTCTAAAAAACAATCTAAAAGTTTTAAAAATATTTTAGAAAATGATAAATATTTAGCATTATGTGGTGACCGTCGATATTGGGATAATTTACAGTTTGAAGAGAGTGAGCCTGAGGGGGATATATTGCAATCTTTATTGCTTTTAAGGTATTTGAATAATTTAGAACATGGTTGTACTCAATGGGTTAGTTCTAATGGTAAAATTAAAGATGAAAATAGTAAGCAACATATGAATACTAAAGAGATTTTTTCATTGTTGGTACATGGAGTTATTATTGAGAAACTGGTCGCTTTGTCAGTACCTAAAGATAAAAAATTCTATCCTTTAGTTAAAAAATATAAAGCTTTATTGGCATCTGATGGAAACAAAGAAGTTTTAAAAGAACAACGTTTAGAAATAGAATATTATAAGTGTAAAAAGTGTCAACCTAATTATAGTAAAAAAGAGAGTAAGTAAAATGGCAGCAAAAGAGATAGATTATAAAAATACAAAATTTAAATTGAGTTATGAAGTCATCAATCCCCATGAACAAAAGGCTATTGTAGTACTTCATGGTTGGGGTTCAAACAAAGAGATTATGAAACAAGCATTCTCCAAAGAGTTTAAAGCGTTTAAGCATATTTACTTAGATATGCCAGGTTTTGGTGCAAGTAGTAATGAGCTGATATTAACAACGCAGGATTATGGAAAAATTGTTCAATTGTTTTTAGAAAGTTTAAATGTTGAGCCTTTAGTTGCCATGGGACACTCTTTTGGGGGAAAAGTCGCCACCTTGCTTAATACAGAATATTTACTACTTCTCTCATCAGCTGGAGTAGTTACCGAAAAACCATGGTCAATTAAAATTAAGATTGCTACTTTTAAACTCTTAAAACCTTTAGGATTTAAACGCATACGTGAACTCTTTGTGGCCCCCGATGCACAAGGTATGTCATATGAGATGTATGAGACATTTAAAAATGTGGTTGATGAAGATTTTGAAGATGAATTTGCAAAGTCAAAAAGTAGAGCCCTTTGTTTTTGGGGCATAGAGGACACAGCAACACCACTCTATACAGGTGAAAAGATTGCTGGGCTTATTGAGGACTCTATGTTCTATCCTTTAGAGGGTGATCATTTTTTCTTTTTAAAACATGCTAATTTTATTGCCACTGAAACTGAAAAAATTTTAAAAAAGAGATAAGAACTTTTTTACTTCATTATATTATGGTATTATTCTTTTAAATAATTAAAGTTATCGGAGAGAATCTAGAATGAATTTTGCAAATATTTTTTCTAATATGATGAGTAGTGCAGATACCAAAGATGAGCAGAGTAATTGGATTAAATGTCCAAAGTGTTTAGCACTGATGTATTATAAAGAGATAGATGCAAAATGTTCTGTCTGTCCTAAGTGTAATCATCATTTTAGAATTAATGCTCAAAAACGTCAGGATTTTTTATGTGATGAAGGCTCATTTGTGGAGCATGATAAAACTTTAGCACCTATTGACCCTTTAAAGTTTACTGATAAAAAATCTTATAAAAAACGTTTAGATGAAGCCAAAGCAAAAACAGGTAAAACTTCTTCTGTTGTTGCTGGTTCTTGTACAATTAATGGGATGGAGACAGAATTAGTAATTTTTGACTTCTCTTTCATGGGAGGTAGTTTAGGTTCGGTTGAGGGTGAGAAGATTGTGCGCTCTATTAACCGTGCCATTGAAAAGAAGTGTGGGTTTATAATCATTTCTGCGTCAGGTGGAGCTAGAATGCAAGAGAGTACGTTTTCATTGCTTCAAATGTCTAAAACTTCAGCAGCACTAAATAAATTACATTTAAAGGGTCTACCTTTTATCTCTTTATTAACTGATCCAACTATGGGTGGTGTTTCTGCTTCTTTTGCAATGCTAGGTGACATCATCATTGCTGAACCAGGAGCATTAATTGGATTTGCAGGGCAACGGGTTATTAAGCAAACAGTTGGGGTTGATTTACCTGAAGGTTTTCAACGTTCAGAATTTCTTCTTGAACATGGACTTATAGACATGATTGTTGATAGAAATGATATGAAAAATACGATTGCTGGACTTATGAAATTATTTTTAGAGGATAATCCTAAAGTCGTTTAGTTTATGAAAATTAATATTTATATTGTGGATAAAAAATCCAAAGATAAACTTTATACACCATTGATTGAACATTATATAAAAATAGCAAAACCTTTTGCGAAAGTGGAAGTTTTTGAAATTTATACTAAAGAAATTAATAAAGCACATGATATTTCCACAGAAGCCTCACAAAAATCATATACATTAGCATTAGAACAACATTTAGGTGGGGCATACAATATATCGTTAGACCCAAGTTCCAAAGAGTTGGATAGTTTCCAATTTTCAAACTTGCTTAAGGATAGAGGGGTAGTAAACTTCTTCATTGGTGGAGCTTATGGGCTTGAAGAGCATTTTTTGAAGCAATGTAATAAGGCTATTTCTTTGGGTAAAATTACGATGTCACATAAGTTGGCAAAAGTGGTACTACTGGAACAGATTTTTAGAGGTTTAACAATCTTAAATAATCATCCATACCATAAATAATATCAGGAGAATCGATAACATGTTAAATACAACAGAAATAAACTTTTTTAAAACAGCATTAGAAGAGAGAAAATTACAAATAGAAACAAATTTAAATGCAACATCTGGAGAGATGAATGGAATGAGACACAATGAACTCAAAGATGAGGCTGATTATGCGTCAATGTCATTAGAAACAGCTGTTGATAATGCTATTTTGGGTCAACAATCTAAAGAATTAGGAGAAATTGAACTAGCTTTAGATAGAATAAAAGATAAAACTTACGGTGAGTGTGATATGTGTGGAGATGACATTAACATTGAACGCTTGAAAGTAAAAAACTTCGCACGATATTGCATTACCTGTAGAGAAGTTATAGAAAAATCACAAGAGTAATATTTTAAGGAGTATATATGCGTTTAGGTTTGTATCTGGTGGCCTCAATTATATTAATGTCTATTGTAGGTATTTTTGTTTATACCATTAATCCTACTAATTATAGTATTAATGAATTTGGTCTATCTATTAGTTTACCCATTGCTGTATGGGTAGTGTTACCTATGTTAGCGTTAATGATTGCATCAGCAATTCATATGATATTTTATGGGACAAAAAACTTTTTTAAATTTAAAAAGTGGGAAAAAGATACAGCAAGTCTTGATGATGCCCTTTATTGGTCACTTTTGAATGAGCCTAAAGCACATAAATTTAATTTGCCTATTTTAAAACAGACAGCTTCATTATTATCTGTTTCTTCTGTCAATGTTGATGGTGCAATTGATGATATATCAGATAAATTAAGAGGTGCATTAACTTTAATAACTGAAATTAATCGTGGAGAGTATGTTGATTTAAAAGTACATAAACTTGATAGAGTTTTGTCAAATACTAATCCACTTGTTATTAAAAACTTAATGAATCGTTTACAAAAAGATAGTGCTTTTGCAGAAGAAGTTTTACAGGCAAAAGAATCTTATAGTGAAGAAATTTTTAAGGAAGCATTACGCTTATTCTCTTTAAAAACAAATTTTGTAAAAGCTCGAAAATATATTAAGCTTTATAATAAAGAGAGTTTTTTCCTTTTACTTTCTCGTATAGGGAAAGAAGAGGATTTGGGTCTAACTAAAGATATTTTAGATGAGTTTATTGTTGCACTTGAGTCAAAATTAAAATGTGCTGACTATTTACAAATTGCAACTTTAATGATGAATGAACTCTCACCAGATGAAAATCTAAAGTTATGGCGAGAGTATGAAGGAAAGTATCCTGATGCTCAAATTGCTTATTTATACTTATTGTTTGACTATGAGATGATTGAAAAAGCAGGTGAATATTTAAGAGAGCATGATGAAAATGATTTTAAACGTTTTAGAGCTCTTTTTGACTTAAAGAAAGAACATAAAAAATATAAAATTACAGATTTAATGAATATTCGTCATATTTGTGATGCGTAAAATTAGGTATTTATTTTAGTGCCTACTTTAGACTTTTCCAAACCACTGTTTGCTCTAGCTCCTCTAGCAGGGTTTACAGATCTTCCTTTTCGTTCCGTTGTTAAAAAATTTGGAGCAGACTTTACTGTTTCAGAGATGATAAGCTCTAATGCTTTGGCATTTAAAAGTAAAAAAACTTTTAAAATGCTAGAGAAAAATGAACTCGAAACTCCCTATAGCATACAAATAGCAGGTTCAGATTTGGGCGTTGTTCAGAAGGCTGTAGAATTGATTAATGAGCGTGATGGAGTAGATATAATTGATTTAAATTGTGGTTGTCCTGCACCTAAAGTAGTTAACAACCTACAAGGCTCTTCTTTATTAACTGACCTACCTCAAATGGCTAAAACCATACAAACAATTAAAAGGTATTCTAATAAAGAGTATACTTCTGTAAAAATGCGTTTGGGATTTAATGAAAAAAATCATATTGAACAAGCCAAACTTTGTGAAGATAATGGAGCTGACTTTATTGCTGTACATGGACGTACTAGAGCTGGAAGATATAA
The DNA here is from genome assembly GCA_027081065.1 of Campylobacteraceae bacterium. The sequence continues at coordinate 37,841 of JALWLW010000073.1, read as the reverse complement.
AGCAGCTGTTGATTATGATGCAATTAAAGAGATAGTTAAAGCTGTGAAGATACCTGTCTTTGCCAATGGAGATATTGATAGTCCACAAAAAGCAAAATGGGTTTTAGAACATACTGGTGCAGCTGGTGTGATGGTTGGTCGTGGAGCTGTTGGTCGACCTTGGATGTTTCAACTTATGAAAAATTATCTAAATGGAGAAGGGAGTGCTGAAGTTACATCATCATTGGTTAAAGAAGTAGTGTTAGAACATTTTGACCAAATGATAGAACATTATGGAGTACATGGAGCATTAATCTTTAGAAAACATCTTCATACTTACTCTAAAGCTGGTTATCAAGGGGCATCAAAATTTAGAGATTTAGTAAATCGTATTGAAGATGTAGCTGAAATGAGGACTATTACCGAAGAATTTTTTGGACAAGAGTATAGTTATTAGTCATATATTTATCGAAAAGTAAAAGCATTTTTTGTAATGAGTATGAGTAGCATAATAGCAATACTTTCATAACCAATTGTCCAAGTTAACATAAATGAGTCCAGACTAAAATTATTATTAAATTTAAAAGCATCTAACATCAATAGTCCTAATATGACTAATGTTCCAACTAGATAAGGTATAGAAATAAAGAGAATGAAAAGAAAAAGATTTTTAAATCCTTCTGGTAAATAAATATAATTACTTAAGATAACATTTTGCGATAAAAATCCTCTTTTTTGTGCTCGTCTATTTTGAAGTTTCTCTTTACGTAATTTAATTCTTTCTTCATTAAGGGTTCTTCGAGCAGTATTCAAATATGGATCGTGTGTATTTGTCATGAAGTTCCTTAACTATTTATTAATATAATATTAAAATATTATTATACTTTAATAAAATTAAATTTAATAAAGAAAATTTTAGGCTTTTATAAATAAGCCTATAACAGAGAATTAGATAAAATTTTGTTATAAAATAATTAGGCTTCATATTTTGAAAACATTAACAATCATAGACACTTTTGGCTTCTTCTTTCGTTCTTACTTTGCACTACCACCTCTTAAAAATTCAGATGGTTTTCCTACAGGACTCTTAACTGGTTTTGTAAACCTCATAGACTCCTTACATCGTGACCATGCTACAGACTATATTGTTTTTGCATTAGATTCAAAAGGACCAACTTTTAGAAATGAAATTTATCCTGATTATAAAGCCAATAGAGACTCCCCACCAGAAGACTTGCTAAAGCAATTGCCTATTGCCATTGACTGGATAAGTGAGATGGGTTTTGTCAATTTGGCCAAAGAGGGTTATGAGGCCGATGATATCATCGCTACTCTTGCTAAGTATGGAAAAGAACAGGGCTTACAAGTGAGAATAGTTTCTCACGATAAAGATTTGTACCAAATGATAGAAAATGGTCATGTGGTCATGTATGATTCATTAAAAAGAAAAGAGATTACCGAAAAAGAGTGTTTTGAAAAGTTTGGTGTCTACCCAAAAGACTTCATAAATTTTCAAGCAATAGTAGGTGATGCTTCAGATAATGTTCCAGGGGTAAAAGGAATAGGTAAAGTTGGGGCATCTAAACTTATTAACAAGTATCATACTTTAGAAAACATTTATGCCGACATAGAAAATGCAGGAACACCCAACATTCAAAAGAAACTTTTAGAGTCAAAAGAGTCTGCTTTTATGTCAAGAGAGCTAGTGACCATGAATCAAAATGTATTTAAAGACTTTGATTTAGAGAGTTTTGAGTTTGAAGACAAAAATTATCTTACTTGTCTCATGGATGATTTTGAACGCTATGAGATGGGAAAAGCGTTAGAAAAAGCCAAAGTTGGGGTAGATGATTCAGATATGCCAGAGGAAAAAGAGGAGGAAGATGCTTTTGAAGCCATTTGCCTTGACAATAAAGAGAAGCTTTTTGACGTTGTGAACAAAATAGATGAAAGTACCTTAGTAGCTTTTGATACAGAGACCACAGGACTCGACACCAAAAAAGACAAAATGGTAGGTTTCTCTTTTGCTCTTAATGAAAAAGAAGCCTATTATGTCCCTATTGCTCATTCATACTTAGGCGTAACCGACCAAGTACGCATAGAGGATGCAATTGAAGCCATTAAGATTATACTCAAAGCCAAAGTGATTGGACAGAACCTAAAGTTTGATTTTTCATTGCTCTATCATCAGCATAGCATAGAAGAGACCATGCCGTTTGCTGACACAATGATAATGGCATGGTTACTTAACCCTGGCTCTAAAGTAGGGCTAGATGCTTTAGCCAAGAAGTTTTTCCGTTATGAGATGAAGCCGTTTAAGTCCTTGGTAAAAAAAGGGGAAACCTTTGCAAACGTAGACATAGAGACAGCCACCTTTTACGCAGCAGAAGATGCATGGATGACTTTTATGCTCTATGGTGCATTGGACAAAGCCATGAGCTTAGCTTCAATTGACCATTTAAAAGAGGAAGCTAAAAATGTTGAATATCCATTTATAAATACATTAATAGCCATGGAAAAAAGAGGCATTAAACTAGACATTGAAAAATTAAAAACTTTACAAGCCATGTTAAGCAATCGAATTGCTGAGCTTACACAAGAGATTTATGCTTTATGTGAGACAGAGTTTAATATTAAGTCTACCCAACAGTTAGGGGTTATTTTGTTTCAAAACTTGGGGCTAAAAGGAGGAAAGAAAACTAAGACGGGTTACTCTACTAATGAGGCAGTACTTAGTTCACTTAAAAGTGAGCATGAGGTAATTCCTAAAATTTTAGAGTATCGTAGTACTCAAAAATTACTCTCAACTTATGCTGAACCTCTTTTAAAATTGGCAAAGAAAGATGATGAACATCGCATATACACCTCATTTTTACAAACAGGAACAGCCACAGGACGTTTAAGTTCCAAAGACCCTAACTTGCAAAACATACCCGTGCGTTCAGAACTTGGACGCTCTGTTCGTGAAGCATTTATTGCTAAAGAGGGCTATAAACTTTTAAGCATTGACTACTCTCAAATAGAGCTTAGACTTTTAGCCCATTTTTCTAAAGACAAAGCCTTATTAGAAGCTTTTAACAATGGCTTAGACATTCACATGGCAACAGCCATTAAACTCTTTGGTGAGGAGGAGGCAGTAGCGAAAAGAAGCTATGCAAAGTCGGTGAACTTTGGAATTTTATATGGCATGGGGCCAAAGAAGCTTTCGAATGAATTGGGAATTACGAGTAAAGAAGCCAAAGAGATAATCATCGCATATTTTGAGAACTTCCCTACCATTAAAGATTTTTTAACCAAAATTCAAGAAGATGTCAAAAATATTGGTTATGTGGAGACCATTTTAAAGCGACGACGAATTTTTAACTATGAAAATGCTACAGGTATGCAAAAGGCAGGTTTTTTACGTGAATCGGTTAATGCTGTATTTCAAGGAAGTGCAGCTGATCTTATAAAGCTCTCGATGCTAGAAATTGAGACATACATAAAAGAAGAAAACATAGAGGGAGTAATGCTTTTACAAATTCATGATGAACTTATTTTTGAAGTCAAAGAAGAAGTAGTAGAAGAGGTAGGGGAAAAGTTTAAACATATTATGAAAAATATTATGAAGCTTGAAGTTCCTTTAGAATGTTCGGTGAGCATTGGGAACTCTTGGGGGGAGTTAAAGTAGAAATGCGTCATAGTCTCTATTTAACCCAAACAGATACAACCATAGGTTTTGTCTCACAAGATTCAAAGAAGATAGACCAAGCAAAAAAACGAAAGCCCAATAAGCATTATATTAAAGTGGTAAACTCTTTAGAGACTTTAAAAACTTTTACACGTGTTCCCATGAAACATAAAAATAGGGTACGTCGGGCTAAAAGAATAACTTTTATTATGCCAAATGGTCTCTCTTTTCGTGTGGTAAAAGAGACTGAGCATAACTTGTTATTAGATAGACTTAAGTGGGCTTACTCCTCTTCTGCTAATTTAAGTGGTGCTGAGTATGATAAAGCCTATGCCCAAGAACAGACAGAAGTGATTGTCTCTTTTGCGCAAACTAAACAGGGAAATGCTTCACGTATCTATAAGCTTGGTCAAAACAATATGAAAGTAATTCGCTAATGAAAACCCTCATAAATGCTAAGATAATTACACAAGAGAAAGTTTTAGAGGGCTATACACTTACATTTGATAATAAAATAGTCTCTTTAAGTAAAGAGATACCCAATAATATAGAATTTATTGATGCTAAGGGGCTTTATTTGTCGGCTGGGTTTATTGACTTACATATTCATGGCTCAAACGGGTTTGATGTGATGGATGGCACACAAGAAGCGTTAGAAGAGATATCTAAAAGTATTTTGCAAACAGGTACAACCTCTTTTTTAGCAACGACCATGACCATGAGTGAAGAAAAGATTCATTCAGCGTTGTTAGGTGTGCAAAATTTTAAGCCCAAAAATGGAGCAAACATTTTAGGGGTACATTTAGAAGGTCCTTTTATTAATGGGGCTAAAAAAGGTGCTCAAAATGACAAGTATATTCAAAAGCCAAATAAAGAGCTGATTGAGCCTTTTATGGATATTGTAAAAATGATAACTTTAGCACCAGAAGTTGAGGGGGCTAGAGAATTTATAGAGTTTCTCTCTAAACATTACCCAAAAATTCTTCTAAGTATAGGACATTCAGATGCTTCGTATGAGCAAAGCAAAGAGAGTTTTTCATGGGGTATCTCTCATGCTACTCATATTTTTAATGCCATGAATCCTTTGCATCATCGTGAACCAGGAATTGTTGGTGCTGTACTTGAGTGTGATGAGGTCTCTTGTGATATTATTGCTGATTTGATACACATTCATCCCTCTTTTTTTAATTTACTCTATACGTTTAAACAAGAGCAATTACTTTTGGTGACCGATGCGATGAGAGCTGGATGCTTAAAGTGTGGAATTTCTGAAATAGGTGGTCAAAAGGTCATGGTTAAAAATGGAGAAGCACGGCTTGAAGATGGCACGTTAGCAGGGTCTGTTTTAAAAATGAATGAAGCACTAAGAAACTTTTATGAACATACTGATATTACTCTAGCAAAATTGATTGCTATGGTTACGACTGTTCCAGCTCAAAAGTTGGGTTTAAAAAAAGGAGAGCTTAAAAAAGATTATGAAGCTGATTTGGTTTTGTTTGATGAGGAATTTAATGTGAAAAGATGCTATGTTGATGGGGATATTGTTTTTGAACATGAATTTCGCTAGAATATCTTCAAATAAATAAGAAGGTAAGAAAAAATGAAAATAGTTGTAATCCAAGGTCCAAACCTTAATATGCTCGGAATGAGAGAACAAAATATTTATGGACCGATGAAATTAGAAGATATTCATGCACAAATGGCAGATGTAGCAAAGCAAAATAATGTAGAAATTGAATTTTTTCAGTCAAATTTAGAAGGTGAAATTGTTGATAGACTTCAAGAGTGTCTTGGTAATACTGATGGAATTATTATTAATCCAGCTGCTTATACTCATACTTCTATTGCTATTCGTGATGCTATTGCTGCGATTCAGATTCCAACAGTAGAAGTACACTTATCAAACATTCATCAAAGAGAAGAGTTTAGACATAAATCCTTAACAGCTCCTGTATGTGCAGGACAAATTACTGGTTTTGGTCCTATGTCTTATCATTTAGGAATGATTTCTGTGCTTCAAATTATGAAAGAAGTGGCTTCAATGCGTGAAGCACAACAAGCACAATTGGCACAAGAAAATTTACAAAAATAATATTAAAATATAAAAAGAACCTTCCATGAATTACATTGTAAAAGATGAAAATGCTATTTACTACGAATGTGGATTTAGCTCTGATAATGCACTTTTTTTAAAATTAGGAAGTGAATCTTTTTTTATTACCGATTCACGTTATGCAGTAGAAGCAGAAGCTCTTGTTAAAGATGCAACAGTGATTATTAATGGTGACTTATATGCTGAAGCTCGAACGCTTATTGCAAAGTCGAATGTTAAAAAAGTAACCTATGATCCAAAAGAGTGGAGTATGTTCCACTTTGAAATGTTAAGAAAAGATTTAAAAACAAAGTTCAAAGAAGCTCCTGATTTTTCTCATATAAAAAGGGTAATTAAAAGCTCAAAAGAGCTTTTATTGTTAAAAAAAGCTGCTAAATTAGGTGCTGAATCTTTTAATGATTTGGCAAAACTGATTCATAAACATGGTTTTAAAGAAGATGAGAAGATGTTAACGTTCATGGGAAAAGCAATGTTATCAAAAAGAGGGAAGTATGAACTCTCTTTTGACCCTATTACAGCTGTCAATGAAAATGCAGCTAAGCCTCATGCTCTGCCTACAGATAAAAAGTTAAAAAAGAATGACTTACTTTTGGTTGATGCTGGGTTAAAATATCAGCGTTATTGTTCAGACCGTACACGTACAGTTTGTGCTTCTAAAGAGTTTACTTTTGGCTATGAGCAAAACTTTAAAAAGAAAAAAATTCAAAAAGCTTATGATTTGGTTTTAAAAGCTCATGACAATGCCATAGAAAAAGCACGTTCAGGAATGAAAGCTAAAAAAATTGATGCTTTTACACGTGATATTATAGAAAAAGCAGGTTATGGAAAGTACTATGTTCACTCAACAGGACATGGGATAGGATTAGACATTCATGAGATGCCTTATATTAGTACAAAATCTGAAATGCGTGTAGAAGATGGTATGGTATATACCATTGAACCAGGTATTTATATTCCTGGTGAGTTTGGCATTCGTATTGAAGATATGGTTGCTATGGAAGGTGGTAGAGCTGTTATTTTGTAGGTTTGATTTTATTAAGCTTATAATAACTTTCCTGCTAAAAAACCACTGGAAAATGACCATTGTAAGTTGTATCCTCCACAAGGACCATCTAGGTTCATAACTTCCCCACAAAAATAGAGTCCTTGCATTTTTTTACTCTGTAGGGTGTTTGGGTCTATCTCTTTTAGTGATACTCCTCCACGTGTAATCATTGCTAATTTAAAACCATCATGACCATTAATGGTTAAGGGTGTCCATGCTAAGAGTTTGATGAGTTTATCACGAGATGTACCTGAGAGTTTTTTGAGTGTTAAACTACTGTCATCTATATTAGCTAGTTTACAAAGTTCTATAGATACAGATTTGGCTAATAAAGTTTCAAGAAGTTTTAAAGTTGAAATATGAGGATTATTTTTTTGTAACTTCTTAAAGTGTGTACGAATATCTTCTTCATTCATACCTTTAGTAAGGTTCATTAAAATAGGTACTTCAGAAAATTTAGCAAGAAGTGGGGTGATTTCACGTGAGAAGTCTAAGACCACAGGTCCTCTAATACCATTTTTAGTAAAAATTAAGTCACCTTTGGCATGAAGTTTAGTGTACTTTTTAATATTAACTCTCATCTCAACTTTAGCAATGGTATCTGCACGGCAATTAGCTCCCCAAAGCTCTTTAGTTTTAAGGGGCATCATGGCTGGATGAATGTCAGTTACTTTATGTCCAAGTGATTTAGCTAGAGCATAGCCATCACCCTCTGCACCTAAAACTGGATAGCCCATACCTCCACAAGCCATAATGACTTTGGAACTGTAATAAGTAGCACCTTGTGTTTTGACAGCTGTTATGTTTGTACTGTTATGTTCTAAGGCTTCTACTTTTTGAGAACAGATAACCCTAACTTCTAGTCGTTTAAGTTCTTTTTTTAGAGCATTAATAATGCTAATTGCATCATGTCCTACAGGAAAAACCCTAAATCCATCAGGTGCATGGGTTTGTACGCCTAAGTCATTAAAAAATTGTTGTAAGGCTTGATGGTCTAATGCATTTAGAGCAGGAGTCATAAAACGACCCTCTCTTCCAAAACATGACATAAAGTCTTCGTTAGAAAGGGTGTTGGTTAAATTACAACGTCCTCCACCTGTAGCTTTTAGTTTAGCAGCAATTTTGGGAAGTTTTTCAAGTATTAGAACAGAAGAGCATGTTTTGGCTGCTGTAATGGCAGCCATGAGTCCAGCTGCTCCTGCACCAATGATGATGCAGTCGTAGTTTTTCATAAGTTTATGTATTATGTAGCAACATGTGGAATAACAGGATAAACTTTTTCATATAAGAAAAGAGATAAAACAATCAAGAGTGAAATCCCTGCAGGTTTAGAGTAAAGTTTGTTGGCTGTGATGTAAATGAGCATTACTGTAGCAGCTGTCATAACAGCTAAATCATAAGCGTATTCATTGAGACTTATGTCTAAGTTATTGACCATCGCAGCAGCCCCTATGACCATGGTAGTATTAGCGAGGTTAGAACCAATAATATTCCCAATGGCCATCCCAATTTTGCCTTTTATGACTGCTGCAATAGAGACAATAAGTTCAGGTAAAGAGGTTCCAAAAGCAATAACTACAACACCAATAAGCCATTGACTAACACCAAAACTGGTCGCAATATTTGAAGCTGAGTCAATGGCAAAACTAGCACCTATAACTACCATGCTAAAGCCTAAGAGTAATAATCCTATTGCACTTAACCATGAAAATTCTTTTTTTAACTCTTGGTCAAATTTTTCATTTCGTGCATCTTCAAATAAAAAGAGTAGATAGGCAAACATAAGAATAAAAAGTAGCATTGCATCAAATTTACCTATTTCCCCATCAATACTCATGAGTAAAAAGATAAGAATAGGCATTAATGCCCAAATGCTATCTTTTACAAAAAAGTCACGGGTTGGATTAAAGGGTTTAGATATGATAAAAATTACAGCTAATACAAGCGTAATGTTCATAATATTTGAACCCACAGCATTGGCAATAGCAATTTCTGCTTTGTTGTCAAAACTAGCAGCCATACTAGCAGCCATTTCAGGTAAACTTGTACCCAGTGCAATAAGTGTTGAGCCTATGATAAACTCTGAAATGTTAAAGCGTAAGGCAATACGCTCACTTTGATTGACAATAAAGTCAGCTCCAAATATTAAGGCTCCCATAGCCAATATGAATATGACAAAATCCATTAGTTCTCCTCTGTTCTTACGATTAAACTCTGAGGAAGGTTAAAGTCTTGGATTATTAACGCTTCCTTTTTTCTCATTTCTCCACTATCTGTTTCATGGTCATATCCTAAAATATGAAGTAAGCCATGAATAAAAAGTAATGCCATTTCATCGTCATGACTGTGGTTATAAGTCTTTGCTTTTTCCATTACAAAATCTACAGAGATGACAATTGCCCCTAGGGGCATATAGTCATTATCTGTTAGTATGTCATGGTCTATAGGAAAGCTTAAAACATCAGTCGCTTGGTCTTTGTGGCGATACTCCTTATTGTATTGTTGAATGGTCTTATTGTAGCATAGAGTCAAATCAATCTCCCTTGAAGTGAGGCTATTTGCAATAGTTTTCAACAATTTAACATTTACAGTAAAGTTTGTAAGATTCTCAATGTTTAACATGGCTTGGAGTTTACCTAAAAATAGGTAAAATGTTTTTAAAAAATGGATAAAATATGAGTAAGAAAGCAGTATGTATTATTTCAGGAGGAATGGACAGTGCCTTAGGGGCAACAATGGCAAAAAATGCAGGTTACGAAGTCATTGCTTTACATTTTAATTATGGGCAAAGAACCCAAAAGAAAGAGTTAGAATCTTTTAGAAAAATAGCTAAAAAGCTGGATGTTATTGATGCTTATGAGATAGACTTAGACTTCTTTAAACAAATAGGGGCTTCAGCTCTAACAGACAGAAGTTTAGAAGTACCAACCAAAGGAATAGAAGAGGGTGTCCCTATTACTTATGTGCCATTTAGAAATGGAATTTTTATCTCTATTGCTACAGCAGTAGCAGAAAAACATGGGGCAAAGGCACTCTTTATAGGTGTTGTAGAAGAAGACAGTTCAGGTTACCCTGATTGTCGTGACAGTTACATTCAGTCGATGGAAGAGTCGATTAATTTAGGAACAAAAGATGAGACAAAATTAGCAATAAAAATGCCATTGGTACATCTAAAAAAATCTGAAATTGTTACTAAGTCAATTGAACTTAATGTACCATTAGAAGATACATGGTCTTGTTACCAAAATGAAGAAAAAGCTTGTGGTGTTTGTGATTCCTGTCGTTTACGGCTCAATGGTTTTAGCCTAGCAGGAATCAAAGACCCTATTGAGTATGTTTAAAGTTTTACATATCCCAAAGAGGTACTAAAACAGCTAACTGCTCTTCATTTAGTATCTCTAGGCTTTCTAAAATACATTTTATTTGAACCATAGTAGCTTTAGCTTTAAGTTTTGAAGCTTCGGTTACTTTTAGTTCTATAAGCTCAATATCATCAGCATAAATGGTCATCTCTATAATATCTCGTTCAATGGCATAGAGTGCTTGTTTGATACTTTTGATACTTGAAATAACACGCTTACGGATAATTAAAAGTTTTCTCTTCTGTTCTAATGAGAGTCCTAGTTTTCCTTTTCCCCAATTTTGCATGAGTAGTTCAGTAATTTTAGGCAAAGAAGATTGATTCATGAGAAAAGGTGAATTTCTTAAGTGATGAATCTCTTTGTAAAGCTTAGCTTCAGCTCTTGATTCTACGAATTTTTTAGAGGGAAAATTTTCTAAAAGATAGGTGGCAATAAGATTTAAATCTTTTAGTGATATTTTTCCTTTAAGTGAGGGCATAACACCAAACTTTTCAACTTTGGTCATGTCGCAAACAGAAAGCTCAGGTTTTGGATTAAGTGAATAATTGACAATAAACTCTTTTTGTTTTTCATAACTTTTATGTTCAGATTTCAAATGAAATATTACAGCATTCATAGGAGGTGCAGGTAAAGATGAAATAGTACTAGGGTGGGGCATACCTAAAGTATGGCATGAAGCACAGTTTTTTTGTATTAAAGTTTTTGTATTGTTGATTACATTTTTCTCTGCCATTGCTGGACTTATAAATAATATTAATAATGCTAAAATAATAAGTAATAGACGTTTCATAAAAATTTCCCTTGTGTGATTCTTCATTATAAGGGTAAAAAGAGGATAAAAATGGGAATTTCAGAAGAAAATCTTATTATTTTTATAAGGTGGATATATATTTCACAAAATAATAAAAAATTATAATTAATTATATTTTATGATGTTTTTTTTGATGATTTAGTTTTTAAACTTCTCACAAACAGCTTTAAAATGAATGGGAGTGTTGAACTTTAGATTGATTTTAAGTTGAAAGTAGGATAGTTAAAATATCCTTTTTACAAGAACATTCATTCTTTTCTTTTAAGTAAAAAAAGATATACTTGAAATTATCATACTTTAAAGTATATCTTTTAAAAGGACTTCCTATGTTTGTCAACAGAACAAATGAACTTAAAACTCTCAATAGCGAATTTAGCAGAAGTGGCTCATCTTTTACAGTGATTTATGGTCGAAGACGCGTAGGAAAAACAACGCTAATCAAAGAGTATATCAAAGATAAAGAGATGATTTACTACTATGCTACAGAGATAAATCTCTCGATGCAACTCAAATCATTTACCAAAGATATTTTAGAGGTTTTAGGCTTGGGTAATGTTCTATTTGAGAGCTTTGAAGATGCTTTTATATTTTTAGCTAAGCAGATAGCAGACAGAAAACTGGTATTGGTTATAGATGAGTATCAAAACTTGGTGAAGGTTGAAAAGAGCTTCTCCTCTATGTTGCAAAAGGTTTGGGATATGCACTTTAAAGAGACGCAAATTCACCTAATACTTTGTGGCTCAACCATATCTATGATGCACTCTGAAATTTTGAACTACTCTGCTCCTCTTTATGGTAGGAGTACAAGTATCATTCAGTTAAGACCTCTTTTGGCTCACTATATTCATGATTTTGTTCCCAATCTAAGTAGTGAAGAGTTTATGAATATCTATGCTTCATTTGGGACTATTCCTAAGTATTTGGAGATGTATCAAGAGGATAAGTCCTTTAAAGAGAACATCTATGAAGTGCTGCTAGACAAAAACTCTTTTCTTTATAATGAGGGATACTTTTTACTCAAACAGGAGATTAATGATGTCTCAACCTACTTTTCCATACTTGAAGCCATTAGTAAAGGGGCTACGAAATTGGGAAATATCTCTGCAATGTTAGAGATGCAAAGTTCACAACTGACTAGATACATTGAAAAACTTATAGCTTTAGGTTTTATAGATAAAGAGATACCTATAACAGAAAAAAATCCACTCAAAAGTAAACTGGGTCGTTATAGATTCAAAGATAACTTTTTAAAGTTTTGGTTCTTTTATGTCTATAAAAACTACCGTTACTTAGAGATAGATTTGCATGAGTATGTCTTAAAAGAGATAGAGAGAAACTTTAATGACAACTTTGTCTCGTTTGCTTATGAAGATTTTGTGCAAGAGCAGATACTACGTAATCCTATAGAGTACTTGGGTTTTGTTCCTTTGAAAATTGGTCGTTGGTGGAACAACAAAGAGGAGATAGACTTGGTCGCCTTTGATGAAGAAAATATAGCTTTTATAGAGTGTAAATGGAGAAATAAAAAGGTTTCTAAAACGGTTTTTGAAGCTTTAAAAGTAAAATCCGAACTTATTGATGTTACATTAAAAAAGTCTTATGTGATTTTTTCTAAAACAGGCTGTAGTGAAGCTTTAGATGGTGAGGATATGAGGTGCTTTGTTTTATAGTACCTCATATTTTGTAGTTATGCCACTATTTTTTAAATCTGTTTCTGAACAAAAGCCTCAATACGCTTCACACCTTCTTTGATGGTTGCGATGTCAGTAGCATAAGAGAATCTAAAGTAACCCTCAGCACCAAAACCAACACCTGGCACAACAGCTACACCTTGGTCTTCTAGTAAATCTTTACAAAATTGCATAGAGTCATTGGAGACCTCTTTAATGTTAACAAAAAGATAAAATGCTCCATTTGGTTTGACCACAGATAATTTATCTACAGCATTAAATAAATCAACAGCTTCATTACAACGTAATTCAAAAGCTTGTCTCATCTCTTCTACTTCAGCATCAATAGTTCCATTGAGTCCGACAATTGCTGCATCTTGGGTGATGGAGTTAATATTTGAGGTACTTTGAGACTGCAGTTTGTTCATAACGCTGATAAGTTCTGTATTGGCTGATGCCATATATCCAAAACGCCAACCTGTCATGGCTGCTGATTTACTAAGACCATTAATGGTAATGGTACGTTGAAACATATCTTCTGAAATACTAGCAGTTGCCACAAATTTTGTCTCACCAAATACCAGTTTTTCATACATCTCATCAGAAGCTACAAGTACTTCTGTGCCTTTTAGTACTTCGGCTAATGCTTTAAGTTCATCTTCTGAATAGACAGCACCTGTTGGGTTAGAAGGAGAGGTTAAAATAAGCATTTTTGTTTTAGGCGTAATGGCATTTTTAAGTTGTTCTGCTGTAATTTTAAAAGCACTTTTATCATTGGTTTCAATGATCACTGAAACCCCACCAGCATATTTGACAAGTTCGGGGTAAGTAACCCAATAGGGTGCAGGAATGATAACTTCATCACCCTCATCAACCAGTGCTTGAAAAAGATTAAAAAGAGAATGTTTCGCCCCATTATTGGTTTGAATTTGATTGGTGGCATAGGTTAAACCATTTTCTCTTTTTAGTTTGTCAGCTACAGCTTGTAGTAGTTCTGGTGTTCCTGGTACGGCTGTGTATTTGGTGTGTCCAGCATCAAGTGAAGCTTTTGCAGCGTCTTTCACGGCTACAGGTGTGTCAAAGTCTGGTTCACCTGCAGAAAAAGAGATAACATCCTTACCTTCTGCTTTAAGCTCTCTTGCAAGTGAAGAAATGGCAATGGTGAGTGAAGGCGATAATGTTTGAATACGTTTAGAAAGCATAATGTTAGCCCTTAATTTTAATTTTTGGAATTATACAAAAAAAGAAATTAAGGATGAGGGTTGATTACATGGACTTAATAAAAGTTGCATAAATCTCTTCTAATTCATGGTCTTCTTTTTCCATGAGTTTAGTATCTCCTGTTTTAATACTCTCTTCTAAAACAGCGATACGTTTAATAAGGTAATGAAAAATCTCTTTGTTGACATCAGGTAAAACATCATGTCGTAACTCTTCGTTATTTGTATTGCAATGAAGAATACGAGCAGGAACACCCACAGCTGTTGAACAACAAGGAACATCTTTGACCACAACAGAGTTTGCACCTATTTTGGCATCATCTCCAAGGGTAATATTACCTAATACTTTTGCCCCAGCTCCAATGACTACACGGTTACCAACTGTTGGGTGGCGTTTACCATGAGAGGTACTAACACCTCCGAGAGTTACTTGTTGGTAAATGACCACATCATCACCGATAATCGCCGTCTCTCCTATGACCACACCAGCACCATGGTCAATAAAAACACGTGTACCAATTTGTGCAGCAGGGTGAATATCAATGGTGGTTACCAATCTGGAAAAAGCAGAAATGAAACGAGGAATAAAGCGTAAGCCTCGTTTATGAAGTGTATGGGCAAATCGGTGAAAAAAGAGTGCCCAAAGACCAGGGTAGTTAAAAAAAAGCTCAAAACTTGAATGTAAAGCAGGGTCATTACGTTTGACATTGCAAAAATCATCTTTTATATGTTTAAATGGGTTCAATTATTATCCTAAGTATTATAGTTCTTTTAGTTAAGATAGCTATTTTTACTTAAAGTAGCTTGACTTGCTTAGCCAATCTTTTTTAAAATTTTATCTAAAACAGAAGTACTCACTATACGTTTAAGATAACCAAGTATATAAGTAGCTTTGGTAATGTAGTAACGTGGTTTTGGTTTTTTTGCCAGGATAATCTTATGAACAATCTTGGCGACGGATATGGCTTCTTCATTAAAAGGAACTTTAGACTTCGCTCCTGATAGATTTTTTACATATAAATCAGCAAATACCGAATGTTCAATGTCAACATGCTCTTCTAATTTTTTCATAGCAGTTTTTCTAAATGAGCTAGTGATTGGACCGGTGTTGAGGAGTACTGGGTAGATATTGGTATCACTTAATTCTAATCTTAAGGTATCGGTTAAACCTTCAATGGCATATTTACTAGCATTATATGCACCTCTTCCAAATAAAGAGATTAGACCTAAAACAGAGGAGTGTTGGATAATTTTACCATAGCCTTGTTTTCTCATAACAGGAATGAGTTGCCGTGTACATTCATGAAGCCCAAAAACATTGGTCTCAAACTGTTCTTTTAGTGCTTGGGTAGAGATATCTTCTAATGCTCCAGCTTGTCCAAAACCTGCATTATTAAACCATACATCAATTTTTCCATCTTCAGCTACTACCGAGGCTATAACTTTGGCTATCTCATGGGACTCTCTAACATCAAGTTTCATAACATTGTCAAAACCCATAGCACGTAAAACAGTTAAATGCTTTTCATCTTTTACAGTAGGATAGACTTTATAGCCTCGTTCTTTGAGGTACTGTGCTGTAGCCATACCAATACCTGTAGAACAACCTGTTATGACAATGTTGTGCATTTTAGACACCGTATTTAAGATCTTTTACGGCTTGTGTAATGTCATCTTGACGCATGAAGTGTTCGCCCACTAAAAAGGCATCAGCCCCAACTTTTGAGAGTTCTTTTACTATTTCATGATTGTTAATTCCACTCTCTGCTACAATAATTTTATTGTTGGGAATAAGTGGAATGAGTTTTTCACTAAGTTTCATGTCCATCTCAAAACTCTCAAGATTACGGTGGTTAATACCTATAATATCTGCACCTGCAAAAATGGCCTTGGTTAAGTCTGTTTTATCGTGAATTTCAACTAAAGCTTGCATTCCTAAATGACGGGTATAATTTAGTAATTTTTTTAACTCTTTACGGCTTAAGGCTGTAGCAATAAGTAAAACATAGTCAGCCCCAAAAGCCAGTGCTTCTACGAGTTGATATTCATCAATGATAAAATCTTTACGAAGTAGGGGAATGGAAGTATAGCGACGTACCATGCCCAAGTACTCTTTGTCTCCTTGAAAGAAATGGGGTTCTGTTAAAATAGAGAGAGAATCTGCTCCCCCATTTTCATAAGCTTGACTAATGACCATAGGATCAAAATCTTCTCGAATAATCCCTTTACTCGGACTGGCTTTTTTTACTTCTGCAATGATTCGGTAAGGATTCTCTTCAGTAGATTTTAATGCTGAAAAAACATCTTTGGGTGCAAAAGGATTTAATGCTAAAGAGCGACCAAGCCACTCAATAGGGTAGTCAACTTTTCTTTTTTCTAAGTCTGCTTTTGTTTTTTTTATAATCTCATCTAAAATTTTTGCCAATTTTTTGCCTTTTTCTTTTACTCAGTTTTACATTTATTATGTATTGCATTCCAATGCTCAATAATCTCTTCTTCATTTAGACCTTCAACTTCTACAACACGTTTCATTGCAGGATAAGCTTTTTCACAGTTACCTTGTTTGTAATAACCCCAGGCTAAAGAGTCGAGAAAGTAAGTGTTTGAAGGTTCTTCTTTTAAAGCTCTTTTAATGATTTTTAAGCCTTTTGGAATGTCTAGCTCTTTATCAATAAGAGTATAGCCATAATAGTTCAAATAGATAGGGTTTTTTTCACCCAATGCAATGGCTTTTTCAAAATCATTAACAACTTTTTGTAATTGTGTTTTATCATCTTTATTTGAAAGTGATTCATAGAAGGAGATGGCAGACTCTGCATACCATTTAGAGTCATTTGTTTGTTGTGCTAATTTTTTTGTTAATTTATTAGCTTTACGATAAGATTTTTGTTTCATATATAATGAATAGAGTAATTCATAATTACTATTTTTCTTTTCTAAGTACTCAATCGCTCCATTTAAATTTTTTTGTAAAAGATAACTCTCTATAACTTTTTCAGCATAAATCTCTTTTTTAGTTGTTTTATATAGATCTTTATAGATTGGAATAAGTTTGTCAATTTTTTGTTGCTGGGCATAAATTGCAATAAGTTGTAAGCAAATTTTTTGAGAACAAGATTGTGTTTTTCTATGCTTTTCTAGTATGTTAATGGCATCATCGATGTGGTGAAGATAGTTTACTTGAATGCTAACTATTTTAAGTAAAATATCTTCATTGTGTGTTTTTTGATAGGCTTCATTTAAGTATTTTAAAGAGGTTTCATAATCTCCTGTAAAGATATAAGGGTTAGCAGCAAGTTCAAAGTCCACAGCTTCTTTTGAATGTTTTGTAAGATTATTACCAATATCTTTTGCTTTGTTGAATTTTTTATCTTTTAAATAAAAAGAGAGAAGTATACGTTGTGCTTGAAGATTATTAGGATTTTTCTCTGTGTAGGTTTTTAAATCTTTGAGATTTTTTGAGATAATACCTGCTTGATGTGCTGTGCTAAGTTCTTTTAAAAGGTATTCCTCTTTTTTAGTCATCTCATAGAGTAAAGCGTAAAATTCATGGCTTTGTTTATAGGCATGTAAATCTTCTAAGAAGATAGCTTGAATAATAAGTTGATCTTCATTTTTAAGCTTTTTATTATTATTTGTATTTTGTTTGTCTTTAGAGAAATTTCTTGGATTGTAGTTAGCTAAGTCTTCTTTTTCTATAACTACTTTACTGTTATTAGGTACAGAATAAGTACTACAACCTATGGTGTAAAAAAATATCAAAAAAGAGAGTATGATAATTGTTTTATTATTAATTATTCTATGATTCCAGGACACTCGTTTTTTACCTCTTCACTATTATTTTTAAATGTTTCCCAAAAAGGAAAAGTTCTGCATTGTCGGGGTCTGACTGAATAGATACTGCACTGTTTTAATTTTCCATCAAAAAAGACACAGGCAAAATTTTCATCATCAAGTTTTTTTTCTATTATAGAGTAGCGATGCTTAACTTTCTTTAAGTACATTGTAGCAAATTCTTCTACTGTTAGGTCTAAAAATGTTGCTATTTGTTCTATCTCTGGATATTTAGCCCAAATATAACCACTTGATCCGGTACAACATGCACCACCACAGGCTTCACATGCTGAGGGGGTAAACTTAAAATCATAACCAACTTGAGACAAAATTTCTTTTTGCACTTAATAGTCTCCTTTTATACTGTTTGTTTTAGCTTTTTCAAAAGCTTGTTTTGCTTCGATATTATAGTTACTTTGTTCATTAAAAACAATAAGAGGAGGCAAAACTTTCATCATGGATTTTGAATTCATACGTGCAGCTATCATAACTAATTTAGAGTTACGGTTAAGTTTTGAATGAACAAAACGTATTTTTTCTGGATTTATTTTATTATTTATAAGGCTATATAAAAGTTTGTCAACCTGCTTAGCATCATAACAAAATATAAAATATCCTCGTGGTTTGAGGAGTTTTTTAACTTTTTTAATAAAGCTTTCTATGGGTAAGTGTTGAGCATAACGAGCGATATTTAGGTGTTCATTTTCACTTTGAATGACATGTTGGTCATAAAAAGGAGGGTTTGAGACAATGTAGTCAAACTTTTTCTCTTCTGAAAAATTTAAAAAGTCAATAAGTATACTTTCTACTTTTAAATTATTAAGTGCATAGTTATGTTTGGCATATTTTAGCATGATATCTTGTTTATCTATGATATGCGTTTCTATATCAAAATCTCTTGTAAGTAAAAGGGAGATAATACCCACACCACAGCCAACATCTAAAAGAGAACCTTTTGGTTTAAATGTTGATATAAAATCATATAAGAAGATAGAGTCACTGTTGTATGCATAGCCTTTGCTTGGTTGATATAGATACAAATTTAATCCTTAAATCTATGTTGGAAGTGAAATTTTACTATAAATTGAAAAATTTTAGATAAAATTAGCAGTATGAATAATAGTACTTTTACAGATATACCTCCCAAATCAACAGACTTTTCTATGTTAGACTACGATTGTGCTTATTTAGAAGGTAAAAGTGTACGCATGAGTTATAAGCATATTGAGAAAGCAACACAAGCATATAACACAGCATTAATTAATAGAGGTTGGCGTCGTTTTGGTTGTTATTATTTTCATCCTATTTGTGAGGGGTGTAATGAGTGTAAATCATTGCGTATTAATGTTAATGATTTTCAATTAAGAAAGTCTCAAAAAAAAGCAATTAAACGTAATAAGGATACTGAAATTATTATTCAAAAGCCTAGTTTATCTCAAGCACATATTAATCTTTATAATAAATATCATGCCTATAAACATAAGCAAGATGATTGGTCTCATCGTAATATAAGTCCAAGAGAATACCGAGAAAATTTTGTTGATGGTGCTCATGATTTTGGAAAAGAGATTCTTTATGTTCAAAATGGTCAGTTAATTGGTGTTGATTTAATTGATATTTTAGATGATGGTATCTCTTCTATTTATTTTTATTATGACCCTGATTATTTAAAGTTGTCATTAGGGACATATTCTCTTTTGTATCAAATTGAATTGGCAAAAGTATTGGATTTACCTTGGATTTATTTAGGCTATTGGGTAGAGGGATGTAAAGCATTTGCATATAAACCAAAGTTTCAACCACAAGAGATTTTAGATGGCTTTCCCAAAGTTGATGAAGTAAGTATTTGGAAAGAGTTTAAAGAAGAGAATATTTAAATAATATTCTCTTCTTTATGAAGAGTGATATATTTTAAATATCTTGTTCAACTACTTCTTTAAATTTAGAAAAGTAAGTTGATTGAAGTGTCTCTATATTCATCTCAATATCATTGATTTTAAGGATATCGCCTCCTACTTTACCAATAATATCAGTACTTAGTCCTAAGCTCTTCGCCATATTAATGACTTTTTCTAAGTTCTCTTTTGAACTTACTTCTAAAATAGCCCTACTTTGTGATTCATCAAAAAGGTTTCGTTTATCTTCAAGGCGTATACCTACAGTAGCTCCAAGTCCTGAAACAGCTGCCATTTTGGCTAAGGCAATAGCAATTCCACCAGAACTTAAATCTTTGGCTGAAGCCAATAGACACTCTTTATTAGCATCAATGACCAATTTCCAAAGTGCTAATTCTTTTTTGTAGTCAATCTCAGCTAAAGCTCCAGCTGTTTCACCAAAGAGTTCTTTGATATAAAGTGAAGCCCCAAATTCTGTTTTTGTATCACCAATAAGAATTAAATGATTTTCATTACTTTGGAAAGAAGATGGCAATACTTTTTTCTCATCTTCATTCACTCCAACCATGGCAATAGCTGGAGTAGGGAAAACAGAAGTTCCATTTGTTTCATTGTAAAGAGAAACATTTCCAGAAACAACAGGAGTGTTAAGTGCTAAACAAGCTTCTTTAATTCCTTCACAAGCCTCTGCAAACTGCCACATAACTTCAGGGTTCTCAGGGTTACCAAAGTTTAGACAATCTGTAATAGAAAGAGGTCTTGCACCAGACATGGCAACATTACGTCCAGATTCAACAACAGCTAAAGCAGCACCTTTATGAGGATCAACATAACAATAACGAGGATTACAATCAGCAGACATCGCTAAGGCTTTTCCTGTCTCTTTAATACGAATACAAGAAGCATCTAAGCTTCCAGGAGCTTTGGTTGTGTTGGTTTGTACCATGGAGTCATATTGGTCGTAAATCCAAGCTTTATCAACTACTTCAACTGAACTTACAAGTTTTTCAAAAGCGACTTGGTTATCTACTGTTTCATATGAATCAATGGTTTTTTTTGAAATCTCATCTAAGTACTTAGGTCTTGATGTTGGACGGTCTAAAATAGGAGCTTCTTCACTTACAGGGGCAATTGGCATGTCACAAACTTTTTCACCATGCCAAGTAAGTTCCATTCGACCTGTGTCGGTTACTTCACCAATAACTGCGACATCTAAGTCCCATTTTTCAAAAATATCAATAACCTCTTGCTCTTTACCTTTTTTGACACAAACAAGCATACGTTCTTGAGATTCTGAAAGCATAAAGTCATAAGGGGTCATACCCTCTTCACGTGCAGGAACTTGGTCGAGGTGCATAATCATTCCCGAACCAGATTTCCCGGCCATTTCAAAGGCAGAACTCGTAAGCCCAGCAGCACCCATGTCTTGAATACCAACAACAACATCTTTAGTTTTGAAAAGTTCTAAACAAGCTTCAAGTAGAAGTTTTTCGATGAATGGGTCACCCACTTGCACAGTAGGACGTAAAGATTTTGACTCTTCGGTAAATGAATCAGAACTCATAACAGCACCACCAAGTCCATCACGACCAGTTTTTGAACCTACATACATTACCGTATTTCCAATACCTTCAGCAATACCTAAAAAGATTTCATCGGCTTTACAAAGACCAAGGGAAAAGGCATTAACTAAGATGTTTCCATTGTAAGATTCATCAAATGAACACTCACCACCAATGGTTGGTACACCCATACAATTACCATAACCACCAATACCTTCGGTAACTCCTTTGACTAAGTGACGTTGGTATTTAGCTGTATTGTCTTTGTTGGTAATATTTCCAAAACGTAAAGCATTTAAATTTGCCACAGGTCTAGCACCCATGGTAAAGACATCTCTTAAAATTCCACCAACACCAGTAGCAGCTCCTTGAAAAGGTTCAATAAAGCTTGGGTGATTGTGTGACTCCATTTTAAATACAGCAGCCATGCCTCCACCAATATCAATAACACCAGCATTTTCACCTGGCCCTTGAATGACCCATGGTGCTTTTGTTGGAAAACCATTAAGGTATTTTTTACTTGATTTATAAGAACAGTGTTCAGACCACATCGCAGAGAAGATACCAAGCTCTACAATATTTGGGTGTCTACCATCGAGTATTCTTAAGATATCTTCATATTCTATTTGGCTTAACTTGTGGTTTTCTAGTACTTCATCTAAGTTTTCTAATGGTTTTGACATTATTTACTGTTCCTATTATAAGGGGATTTTTTTCTGCGTTATTTTAGTGAAAAAGTGCTAAGATTGGGATGAATAGATTAATTCATTAGAAAGATATGAAGTAAATTATATAAGTACAGAAAAACAACAACGATTTACACAAAGGTACTTAGATAATGAATGAAACAAATCTTTAAGGTAAAAGGATAACTTCATATCTTTCATAAGGACATTGTAGTGAAAAGTAGGCACAAATAAATTGATACAAGTCATAATTTTTCTTATTTATTTTTGATATTATAATAATTATAACTAAGGAAAATAATGAAATATTTGAATAACACATCTTTAATTCAAAAATATAATATTCCAGGACCTCGATACACTTCTTATCCTACTGTGCCTTTTTGGGACAAAGAGGGGATTTCTGAAAAAAATTGGGTTGAGAGTGTAAAATACTCCTTCAATGAAAGTAATAGCCAAGAGGGAATTGCTCTTTACATTCACATGCCATATTGTGAAAACCTTTGTACTTTTTGTGCCTGTCATAAACATATTACTAAAAGACACTCAGTTGAAGACGAGTACATTGACACACTTTTAAAAGAGTGGAAACTTTATGTTGAACTTTTAGAGGAAAAACCCTCAATTCGTGAAATTCATTTAGGAGGAGGAACGCCTACCTTTTTTTCATCTAAAAATTTAAAACGCATGATAGACGGTATTTTTGAAGAGGCAACACGTCATAAGGTATTTGACTTCTCTTTTGAAGCCCACCCAAACGACACAACAAAAGAACAACTACAAACACTTTTTGACTTGGGTTTTAAGCGTACAAGCTTTGGAATTCAAGATTATGACCCCATTGTGCAAAAAGCCATTAACAGAGTTCAGCCTTTTGAAAACGTAGACAGGGTAAACAGATGGGCTAGAGAGATTGGTTATGAATCAATTTCTCATGACATTATTTTTGGTTTGCCTCATCAGACTAAAGAGAGCATCATCAATACCATTGAGCAAACAGTCAAACAGCGACCAGATAGAATTGCTTACTACTCTTACGCTCATGTACCGTGGATTAAAGGCGTAGGGCAAAGAGGTTTTGATGAAAATGATTTACCTAAAGATGAATATAAACGTGAACTCTATGAACTGGGTAAAAAACTCTTTTTTGAAGCAGGATATGAAGAGATAGGCATGGACCATTTTGCATTGCCTACTGATAAACTGCATATTGCCATGAAAGAAAAGAAGTTACACAGAAACTTCATGGGCTATACAGCTGGAAAAACGAAGCTTATGATTGGTCTAGGAATGTCGTCCATTTCTGACTCTTGGTATGCGTTCGCTCAAAATGAAAAACGTGTTGAAGATTATGTTAAAAGGGTCAATGAGGGTAAATTACCCATTTTTAGAGGACATCTTCTAAGTAAAGAAGACTTAGTAGTACGTCAACATATTTTAAATCTTATGTGTAATTTAGAAACTTCATGGAAAGATGAAAGCATGAAACTTGAAAACATAGATGAGATTTTAGAGCGATTAACAGAAATGAAAGAAGATGATTTAATTGAAATCTATGAACATAAGTTAGTCGTTAAAGAATCAAGCCGTATGTTTGTACGAAATGTCTGCATGGCATTTGATTTACGCTTGGTAAAAAGTATTCCTGAAGGTCGCATCTTCTCTATGACCATTTAAATAAGAGTTCATTTCTCTTATTTTCCCCTTTTCCTTGACATATGTCATTTTTTTATTTTACTTCTTAATCTATAATTATATTTAAAATAAAAATAAGGAGTATTAGATGAGTAAAATAGCAGACAATATGAACGACCGTTTAACCAAAAGTATGTCTCGTAACATCTATATTGGTGGAACATTGTTCTCCATTCTACTTTTGATAGGTTTGACAGTAGATACTGTTCGTCAAACACCCAAAAGAGAAAATCGTGTCAATTTAACAGAGGCTGTGGTTCAAGGTAAACACCTTTGGGAAAAAAACAACTGTGTGGGTTGTCATACCATTTTAGGTGAGGGTGCATACTATGCTCCAGAGCTTGGAAATGTGTTTAAAAGAAGAGGAAACTCAGACAAAGCAGCATTTAAAGCCTACCTAGCAGGTTGGATGGCTGCTCAACCACTTGCAGAACCTGGGCGTAGAAAAATGCCACAGTTTAACCTAACAGACAAAGAAGTAAATAACATGGCAGAGTTTTTGATTTGGACTTCCCAAATCGACACAAACAACTGGCCACCAAACATAGAAGGTTAAGGAGATAATTATGAAATATACATCACAAATGGTAGCAAAGCCATATTTAACTGTTGCACTCATCTTACTTTTTGGTCAGGTTATTTTTGGACTCATCTTAGGTATGCAGTACATTGACGGAGACTTTTTATTCCCTCATATTCCTTTTAACGTCGCACGTATGGTACACACCAACTTACTGATTGTTTGGTTACTCTTTGGTTTTATGGGTGCGACTTATTATCTTGTTCCTGAAGAAGCTGAAAGAGAACTATGGAGTCCAAAGTTAGCCATGGTTATGTTTTGGGTCTTTTTAGTCGCTGGGGTTTTAACCATTTTAGGTTATTTACTCGTGCCTTACGCAGAGCTTACTGAACTTACTTACAATCACTTGTTACCAACCATGGGACGTGAGTTTTTAGAGCAACCAACCATTACTAAAATAGGTATTGTTATTGTTGCTTTATCATTCATTTTCAACATTGGAATGACCGTAATCAAAGGACGTAAAACAGTAATTACTATTATTTTACTAACAGGTTTAGTAGGATTAGCAGTCTTTTTCTTGTTTGCTTTCTATGTACCTGACTCTTTAGTTCTTGACAAATTCTTTTGGTGGTTCGTGGTTCACTTATGGGTTGAAGGTGTTTGGGAACTCATCATGGGTGCTATTTTAGCGTTCGTTCTCATTAAAGTTACAGGTGTTGACCGTGAGTACATTGAAAAATGGCTTTACGTAATTGTAGCCCTTACAATGGTTGCAGGTCTTGTTGGAATGGGTCACCACTTCTTCTACATTGGAGCACCTGAATATTGGTTATGGCTAGGGTCTATTTTCTCAGCACTTGAACCTCTACCATTCTTTATGATGATTTTATATGCTTACTCTATGGTTAAGAAACGTAGAATTGAACATAAAAATCAAATCGCCATTACATGGGCATTAGGTACAGCAATCATGGCATTTTTAGGAGCAGGTGTTTGGGGTTTCTTACACACATTAGCACCTGTAAACTATTTTACTCATGGAACACAGTTAACAGCAGCACATGGTCACTTGGCATTCTTTGGAGCGTACGCAATGATTGCCATGACCATCACCTCATACGCAATGCCAATCATGCGTGGAAGACCAAATGGTAACTCACTCAAAGCTCAAAAAGTTGAAAAGTGGGCATTCTGGTTAATGGTAATTGGTATGCTAGGTATTACCTTTGCACTTACAGCTGCTGGTGTAATGCAAATTATGCTCCAACGCTGGTCAGATGTAGATGCACTAAATTTCATGGCAGCACAAATTGAAATAATTCCTGTCTACAAAGTTAGATTGGCATTTGGTCTAATGTTCACAGCTGGACTTGTAGCTTACTTTGTGAGTTTCTTCGTAGGTGGAGAACTTCCTGGTGAGGCTGAGGGAGTCGCTTAAATAATTTGAGACGATATTTTATATCGTCTCAACCTACTATATTTAAAAGGTAACTTTGAAATGTCTTCAAAACTAAAAAGCACTTGGCATAAAATAGAAGAGTTCCTAGCTCCAAGTGATTGGGGTGGGCAACGGTGGAATGAATTTTTAAGCCGAAATGACAACCCCTATGCCGACCAAGTTGTTAGTTTTAAAGAGATTTCAAAAGAGTTACGGCTTCTTTACCACATGATGGGAGGAGTGCAAACTAAAACACTCTATGCGACGGATAAAGTCTCACGGCTCTCTTTTCGTTCTTTTATGCAAAAAGCCACAGGAGATAAAGCGACTTTTCATATTTGTTGGCAAGACAAAAGAGGCTTGTATTTACCTAGACAAATAGAGCTGTTTTCTTCTAAAAAGCTCAACAAAATGTACTATGTCTGGATGGTAGCACTTATGGCAAATGCTAGAGTAAATGTAGCTAATTGGGCAGAAGAGAATGTTCGTGTTCAGAGCTATCTTCTTAAACACTATTTAGGCTTTAGACAAGCACATGAGCTTATGGTTGAGGAGCTTTTTAAAGAGCGTGAAATGATGGTAAAAAGATTTAAACTTTCACTTGAAGATGAACTTATTTTTAAAAAGTTAGTAACACTTGAAAACGGAGGTCTCATCCCCGAACAACTTCTTAATCCTCAAAACATTTATCCTTTTGCCCTATGGCTTTACCCTTCACCTAAAAAAGATGAAAAGAGTGAAAAATTTGAAGCCTATGATGAAGAGGAAAATGAAGTAGAAAAAACTAAAGAGAGTGAAAAACTAGACGTTCGTAAAAATGCAAGTAGAACCGATGATGAGTCTGAAACAGATGGATTGTTAATGTTTTTACCTGAGGGCTTAATGACCATTTCAGAGCGTATTAACATTGATAGAAGTGAAGATGACAGCGAAGATGAAGATGCTGCTTTTAATGCCGAAGATTTAGATGAACTAACACTCGGAAAAAAGAAAAAAGGTTTGGCTTCTAAATTGAAAATTGACCTAGAACTCCCAACAGAAGAGATAGATGCTTACGCAGTAGGAGAGGGGATAAAGCTTGATGAGTGGGACTACACTAAAGAGGCTTATTTAAAAAATTATTGCCTTCTAAATCCTATTTACATGAAGTCAGAGCAAAACAAAGAGCTTGACCATGTGACCCAACATTTGGCAAACAAAGTAAAAGCTGAATTTGCAATGTATGCGTTTAATAGGCTCAAAGAGAAAAATTTACCTTTCGGAGAAGAGCTTAATATTGATGCGTGGATAGCGTATAGTACGTCAGCCACAAAGTCGCAAGAGAAACAGAACTTTTTTGAAAACACCATTAAAAAAGAGCGAGATTTGTCTACACTAATTTTAGCAGATATTTCACTCTCAACTGAAGCCATGGTTACAAATGAATTGAGTATTTTAGACATCATAAAACAGTCGCTTTTTGTCTTTGCTGATGCAGTAGATGCCTTGGGTGACCCTTTGAGTATTTATGCCTTTTCATCGGTTAAAAACAGTAAGGTTCGTTATCATGTTTTAAAAAATTTTAACGAAGCGTATTCAGGACAGATAAGAGGACGAATTGATGATTTACGAGCAGGGTACTACACCCGTTTAGGAACAGCCATTCGACAGTCAACGAACATCTTACAAGAGCAACCGACGCAAAACAAGCTTATGCTCATTGTCTCCGATGGTAAACCTAATGACATTGACCGTTACGAAGGGCGTTATGGGGTGGAAGATACGAAAAAAGCGATTTTAGAAGCTAAAAAGATGGGGATTGTTCCTTTCTGTATTACGGTGGATTCAGAGTCGAATGACTATCTGCCACAGATATTTGGGAAAGAGGGGTATCGGTATATTCGAGATATTAAAAAGTTGCCACAGGCTTTGCCTGAGATTTATATGAATTTGACGCAATAAAAAACAGTTAAATTATATTTTTGTCATATATTGACAATATATAAAGATAAGAATACTTTAAATATGTTATTATTCATTAATTAGATTAGAAAAGGGTAACTATGTTATTGGAATTTGGAGCAGAAAATTTTTGTTCTTTTAAAGAGGGTTTTGAAATATCTTTTCAGAAGTCAAAGAGTTCTACAGAAGATATTGCTAATATTATTGCTGTAAAAGGTGCTAATGCTTCGGGGAAAACGAATGTTATTAAGGTAT
Organism: Campylobacteraceae bacterium; assembly: GCA_027081065.1. Next base: position 10,142 of record JALWLW010000073.1, on the reverse strand, counting down.
TAGCTTTTTTAGCAGATTTTACAACTGACTCCTTTAGCAATTTAAAACCTCATGAGAATATTCATATATCATCATTTTTTCGTAATAAAGAACCAATAACTTTATATGTAATTTTTTTAGATAATAATATAGAATATAAATATGAATTAGTTTTAACTGATGAAAAAATTATTAGTGAAACTATATGGAAAAAAGAAAAAAGAGAAACTCAAATTCTAAAAAGAGATGAATATTCAATTAGCACGACTAGAGAATATAGTGAATTAGGAACTATAAATCTTAATAGAAAAAATGCTTCAATTATAAGTACAGCTAGACAATATGGTATTGAAAAAATAGATATAATATATAACTTTTTTGATAAAATAATTACAAATGTACACTATTTTGGAAAAATAGATAATAGAGATATGTTTTTAGATATTAATGATGTTTCAAAAATTTATTTTGAAAATAAGGAATATTTAAAAGTTATTACTGAGTTTTTACAAAAAGCAGATACAGGAATATCAAATATTGAAATATTAGAAAGAAAAAATGAAGAGACAGGAGAATTAAACTATTTTCCTATATTTCATTATGAAGTTGATGAAGATAAAAAAAAATTAATATATTATGAACAATCTAGTGGTATTCAATCACTCTATTTACAGCTACATCATTATATCTCAATTTTAGGAATGGGTGGTGTATTAGCACTAGATGAATTTGATATAAATTTACATCCTGATTTGTTACCTTTGCTTTTAAATTTTTTTGAAAATAAAGAATCAAATCCTCTTAATGCCCAATTGATTCTAACCACTCATAATGATGAAATCATGGATAGATTAGGAAAATATAGAACGGTTTTAGTCAATAAAGAAGATAACGAAAGTTTTTTATATAGACTAGATGAAATTCCTGGGGACATGATACGAAATGATAGACCAATAAGCCCAATATATAATGCCAATAAAATTGGTGGGAAGCCTAGAATAAAGGCATAGTATGGGAAATAAACAGAAAAATAAAAGAGCTGAATCTTTTCTTTCAAATATACCTACAGCGTCTATTGAGAAGGCAACGGATACATTGGCTCAAAAGTCTAAATTTAACTTTGCCTATTTTATCAATGATAGTGCAGGTCAAGACTTTAGAGATTGGACACAAAAACAACTTTATGAATTGTTTGATAAACTCAAAGAGTATTCTAAATTTCCATTATCTCATTGGGAAAAACAAAAGTTAGGTAATCATCCTCTTTTTGTGAAATATAGTCAATTTCCTACCAATACAGATTTTGAAGTTCCCAAATCTGTACCCCATCAAGCTATTTGGTCACGATTTCGTTTAGAGGGCGATTCTAGGCTAATCGGATTTGTATTGCCTGATGAGTATAAAGATGAAGAGCAAAACAAGAGTAAATTTCGATTTGATACCAATACTTTTTATGTGATATTTTTAGATGAACATCATAAGTTTTATAAAACTAAATAGATTGAATCTCCTTTCTTGACAAATATCATTCTTAAAAACTAACTTCTACGTTAATATTCAGTTAATAAAATAGCAGGATATTACATGTCAAACATCTACTACCTAGAACAAAAAAACGAAGTAAACCTTTTTACACACGCATCAAAGCTAAACTTACCCATACTCATTAAAGGTCCAACAGGTTGTGGTAAAACACGATTTATTGAACACATGGGGGAAAAGTTAGGGTGTAAAGTCTACACCGTAGTTTGTCATGATGATTTGACTACAGCCGATTTAGTAGGGCGACATCTTATTGATGAAAATGGAACTTATTGGCAAGATGGCCCTTTGACTAAGGCTGTTAGAGAGGGGGGAATCTGTTATCTTGATGAGATTATTGAAGCTCGAAAAGATACTACGGTTGTCTTGCACTCTTTGGCTGATTATCGGCGTGTTTTGCCTATAGATAAGATTGGAGAGACCATAGAGGCTCACCCTGATTTTATGTTGGTGGTCTCTTATAATCCTGGTTATCAAAGCATGTTAAAAGGGATGAAGCCTAGTACAAAACAGCGTTTTATCTCACTTAGTTTCGATTATCCAAAAGAGGAAGAAGAAAAAAAGATTCTGATTAAAGAGAGTGGAGTAGATGAGGTTACAGCAACCAAGCTTATTAAGATAGTCAATGAACTACGACGACTAAAAGAGAGTGAGATTCATGAAGATGTCTCAACACGATTGGTTATTTATGCTGGAAAACTCATTAAAGAGGGTTTTCCACCACTTGAAGCGTGTCAACATGCTATTGTAGAGTCTTTGAGCGATGATGAAGAGACCATTAAGGTGTTGGAGCAGTTGGTGGCTTTGCATTTTGAAGCGAGTGAGTTAAAAATCTAAAAATATTTGCAGTTTATCGTGGTCTATTAAATAGCACTCTTTATTTAATATGCCCATTTTTTTGAGCTTTTTTAAAACTCTTGAAAGCGTTTCGGGTGCCATATTTAAAATGGTAGCTATTTCTTTGTGTTTGTAGTTCACCAAATCTTTGGGATTTTCTAAGATAAAAGAGCAAACTTTTGTTGTGGCATCGTAGATAAGGTTTCGGTTAATGGCAACTTCTAAGTCTCTAATTTTTTGTGTTAAAGATTTAATGATGAAAAAAGGAAATGTTGTGTTTTCATGCAATAAGGCAATAAATTTTTCTCGGTGAATCAATAAAATTTCGGTTTCATCTCTCATGGCGATGGCTGTAGCACGAAAAGGAATCTCTTCCAATGAGGGCATTTCTGCCATGAGCAGAGGTTTTGTAAAATAGTGTAAAACTAGTTCTGCTCCTTTTAAATCATTTTTATAAAACTTAACATGCCCTTGTAGTAAAACATAAAAATATTGAGGTGTTTCTCCTTCATAAAAGAGAACATTTTCTTTAGAAAGCTTTTTGATGATAGAGATGTTTAATACTTTTTGTAGTTCAGTATCTTCAAGTGCTTGAAACATTTTAATTTTTTTAAGTTTTTCTTTAATCATTTAAGCAGTATAGCTAAATTCAGGTATTGATTTTATGGAAAAATTATTAGAAATTGATGTTTATCAAGTTTCCAATAACTCTAATTAGTTATAAATTTTATTTGGTTGCTTTTTTAGAAGGAACAATTCCTAAGTTTAGATTAGTTTGTTTTCTAAACTTTATCTCTTTGGGGTCGGTTCTCATGACATTTAAGAACATAAAAACGTATCCACCTACAAAGAATATCATGAAAGCAAAAATTTTTAAAAGTAAATAGAATAGTTCACTATCCATAGGTATATCCTTTTGTTTAAATTATGATAATTATAATATAAAATTTCTATTTAAACCAGTTTTTTATAGTAATCCAAAGACCAGTCTCTATTCCTTTGTCTTCGTTGTCAAGTTCGCTGAAACGCATACAACCTGCTTTCAATCCTACATCACAACCTTTTTTATAAAATTCTTTCTCTTTTGTTCTACTTTTTTCTACACCAAAACCACCACGATAGATAATGGCTACATTATAACAAGCATCACCACTTTTAAGTTCACAGGCTTTTTCAAAAAACTCTCTTGCTTTAATATCATTTTGTTTAACATCATGACCATCACGATAGATTGTACCTACTGCTTCACAAGCAGATTTAATGTTTCTGTTACAGGATTTAATAAGATAAGGTCTAGCTGCACCAAAATTTTTGTCGATGAAGTATCGGTCACCCATTGCATCACAGCCTTTATTCTCACCTAGTAGACAAGCTTTACGCATGTAGCTCATGCCTTCTTCTAAGATATCTTGAACTTTTTCATTTTCACCTTGTGTTAAGGGTAGGCCGTAGTTATAACATGCTGTTGCATTACCTTCATTACAAGCATTTTTTAATATATTGGAGTCACTAGCCATAAGCGATGATATATGAAAGATAGGTATAAATAATATTATAATTTTTTTAAACATTTTATTTTCTTTCTTGGCGTGTTTTATTGCGATTAATTGAATTAACTAAACTTTGATTCTCTTTTTCCATTTGTCTAAAAGCAAGGAGTAGTCTTTTGTGTAATTCTTTATTACTAAGATTTTCCTTTAATAGAGCTTCATAATGTTTTGTAAAATTCACATAGGGAGTAATTCCACGTGAAAGAATCATTTTTAGTTGAACATTGGGAAAATAGTGTTTCCAAGATTCTTCTATGGCTTTAATTGTACTTCGATTATTCAAGTAAGATACTCCAATGACAATTTGCATTGCAAAAACAAGTAAGATAATATAAAAAACAATAGCTTGTGCTATTCCTAAATATTTAAATGAAATAGGATTAAAAATAGCTGCATACATAGCAAAAGGTATAATAATCAATAAGATTTTAATCCAAATACTTCCTATTCTTCCAATGGGTGCTTTATTGTAAATAAGTCTTCTTTTGACTTGATTATTTTTTATAATCAAAATAGTTTCTAAAAGATTTTCTAAGTCATAGATTTTTTTTTGCATAGTTAATGTTCCTTAAAATATTTTTAGTAGAAGTGTAGTAGATTTTTATAAAAATTATAAGTTTAAATTTTATAAAAAATACTATTTACTTATGATGGGGAAAAACCCACCATAAACCATTTTAAATGTGATGTTTTATATATTCATCAATACTTAGTAAGACAATTGTTCCTAAAAATGCAGCATTAATTTTCCAAAAAATTGCACGTGCATCTGTTAGTTTAAACTCTTTTTTTAGTAATTTTAGTGAAATTATAAATGCCCATATTCCTAAGAGTGAAGTGAATCCAATGGTTAAAATAGAGTATACTTGAAATGTATAAACCATAAAGATGCCAGAGAATATAGTTAAGTTTAACCATACAAACGTAAGTCTTTGTAGCGTTCCTTCACCAAAAAGACGCATAGCAGTTGGATAACCACCATCTTTATAATCTCCATGAAATAACATAACAAGTAACCAAAAATGAGGCACTTGCCAAATGAAATAAAAGGCAGCTAAAGTATAAAACTCCAGTTCAAAAAGTGTGTTTCCAGCAACAAGCCAACCAATAGCAGGAGGAATAACCCCTAAAATTGCTCCTGGTACAACAGCTAATGCAGATTTCTTTTTAAGAGGAGTATACATTAGGTTATACCATATAAAAGCAAAAGCAAAGAAGTTAATACCTGTAAGACCTAATAGGGAATAGATAAGTGCAAAAGAGAGTAAGATTAATACTATAGCGATAATAGTGCCAGTCTTAGGAGACATTCTACCAGAAGCAATAGGGCGATTTTTAGTTCGTTCCATTTTAGCATCTTCTTTATATTCTTGTACTTGATTTAAAGTAGAGACACCCATGGCAACTAAAAGAACAGCTAAGGTTGCTAGTATCATATCAAGTCCTACCTCTCCCTTTGCCATAATGTAGGCAAAGAGTGCAGATAATGAGACTGCAAAGGAGAGAATGAACTTGGTTAATGAGATAAACTCTTTTAACATTATTTTCCAGTTTTCATGTAGTTAACAATATTTTTAAGATCCTCATCAGAGAATTTAAATGATGGCATAATACCAGGATAGAATCCTTCTGGGATGTCTTTGTCTGGCGTTGTTAATGCATTTTTAAGATACTCATCATCATATTTATCACCAATACCTTTAAGTCCTGGTCCTACTAGTGTTGTATCACTATCAATAGAGTGACATGATGCACAACCATTTGATGCATAAAGTGATTTACCATCTTTAGGGAAATTACCTAGTGGTGTATCTGCATTTTCTGTACCATTAAACCATTTTTCATAGTCATCTTTTTCCATGACAACAATTTTAGAATACATATAAGAGTGGTCTGTACCACAATATTCAGCACACTCTACATCATATTCACCAACAATAGAGGCATTGAACCATTGTTTAGTAATACGCCCTGGAACTACATCTTCTTTCATACGGAAAGCAGGAATATAGTATGAATGAATAACATCATTAACTGGTGCAGTCATTTTTAAAATGATATTTGTATCTTTTGGAACGTAAAGAGCAGAGATACCCATGGTTTGCTTCTCTTTATCATAAACACCACCAATTTTATGAACAAAACCATTTTTATTCGGTGGGTATTCATATTTCCATTTCCATTTTGAACCTTCAACGTTAATTACGATACTTTGAGATTCAGCAGGCATGGTTCTAAACATTTGCATGGTAGTATTACCATAATAAAAGAATATCATTACAACTATTACTGGAATAATCGTCCATAAAATCTCTAGCATTGTATTGTGTGTGACATTTCCAATATCTTCATTTTTAACTTTGTCAGCACGGTATTTCCATGCAAAGTAGAACATAGGTACAACTACTGATAAAAACAATAACCCTGATAGCCAAAAATGTATGGCAAATGCTGTATCCATATCAGCATTAAACGTTGATACATCTATGCTCCCAAATCCCTCTAATTTATTACTCATAAGTAACTCTCCTCTTAATGTTCTGAAGGAGCAGTAATGTGACTTTCAGCTCCAAATTGGAAATTGGCAACATCAATACCAATTACGATTATAAAGAATACTGCTACAAGGAATAGTGTAAACCACACCATACTAATAATTAGCTTCTCACCTTTTAAATGCATGTAGTAGATTACAATTAAGTAAGCTTTAACTATAGCGATTATCATTTGTGCTGTAAATGTCATATTTGTCATAAACAAATGAGGCTGAATAAATGTTACGCCTGTTAATAATAATAGTCCCCAAAGGACTTTAAAATAAAGTCCTTTCTCTTCATCATAGTTTATTTTTTTAGTGTCCACCGTGTCCTCCTGCGACTGTAATTCCTGCTCCGATCATGTAATAATAAGGGAAAACAAATACCCAAATAAGGTGTACAATATCCCAATAAAGTGCGATATTCCAATGTAAAATATGGTGTTCAGGTGTTACTTTTCCATCATTAATTCTTTTAAGTAACCAAATCATTATACCAATACCAATGATAATATGAAAACCATGAAGACCAGTCATCGTAAAGTACATTCCAAAGAACATAATTTCACCAAATGGTTTTGAGTGCTCATTCCCACCTTGAAGTGCTTCAAGACCAAGGAATACACCATGATTATACTCTGCTGTCCACTCTACGGCTTTAACACCTAAAAAAATAACAGCTAAAACAATGGTTGCCCAAATCATAAGCTTAGCACCTTTAACATCACCTGCTCTCATTTTAAGAAGACCAAGTCCCATTGTAAGTGCAGAAACAAGTAGTACTACTGTATTAAATCCTCCTAGCCATCTATTTAAAGAGGCTGAAGCATTAATAAAATCTTGAGGGTGTAAAGCATTATAGTAAGCAAGTGAAAGGAACATTGCTCCAAACATCATTACTTCTGTAAACATAAACAGCCAAAAACCTAATTTTCCACCGTAAAAATCATCTTGCCAACCTTGAACTTCATATTGCTTACCATTCCGATCTGTTGCAATTTCAGGTATGTATTCATGTGACATTAGTCTATCCTTTGCATAGTTTTATAATCAAATTTAACAACTGGTTCACCATTTTTATATTCATAAGGTTCAAAATCAACATAAGGGACTTTTGAATGGTTTTCTAATGGAGGAGGTGATGTTGGTAAGTGCCATTCTAAAGTTGTAGCATTCCATGGGTTTGGTGTAGAGGCTTCACCTTTTGTCCAACCTTTATAGAATATTACAAACATATAGATAAGACCAGCAATAAAAATTACTGCACCGAAGAATGATAATTGGTGATAGATTTCAAATTCTGGTAGGTAATCAAAGTAACGTCTTGGCATACCATAGTAACCAGCGATGAACATTGGGAACCATAAAAGGTTAAATCCTATAAATTGTAGATAAAAAGCAATTTTAGCTTGTACTTCATTATACATCTTACCTGTAATTAATGGGAACCAGTAGTGCATACCAGCAAACATTAAGAATACAACACCACCAAGAATAGCGTAGTGGAAGTGAGCAACTGTATAGTAAGTATCTTGTAGGTGAATATCAAGTCCAATCATTGTAATGGTAATACCTGTAATACCACCAATAGCAAAAGTAATAATAGTTCCAAGTGCCCAAACCATTGGAGTAGAAAGGACAATTTTACCTTGGTACATTGTCGCAACCCAGTCATAGAATTTAACACCTGTTGGAATTGCAACAAAGAAAGTTAAGAATGAAAATATTGATTTAGCAGTATCAGACATACCTGATGTATAAAGGTGGTGACCCCATACTAAGTATCCAATACCAGCAATTGATGCTGAGGAAAGAGCAATTGTACGATAACCAAAAATTTCTTTTCTTGAAAATGTTGGAATGATTTCAGACATAATACCAAATGCTGGAAGAATCATTAAATATACAGCTGGATGAGAATAAATCCAAAATAGGTGTTGGAATAACACAGGATCTCCACCCTTAGATGGATCAAAGATACCAATACCAAAGTATTTTTCCAAAATAGCAAGAATTAATGTAATACCAACAACTGGTGTTGCTAGAAGTTGAATCCATGCTGTAGCATAAATTCCCCATACAAACAGTGGCATTTTAAAGAATGTCATACCTGGAGCTCTAAGTCTATGGATAGTAACTAGAAAGTTAAGACCAGTAAGAATAGAAGCCATACCTAGAACAAATGCAGCAACAAGTGCCATAATAACGTTAGTTCCAGTATTTAATGAGTATGGAGCATAAAAAGTCCAACCTGTATCTGCTACACCTTCACCAATAAATAGTGATGCCAATGCAATACAACAACCAGCAATGTATAGCCAGAATGTAAACCAGTTAAGTCTTGGGAAAGATACATCTTTTGCACCAATCATTAAAGGCATAACAATATTTCCAAATATTGCAGGAATTCCTGGAATAATAAATAGGAAAATCATAATGACACCATGTAGTGTAAATGCTTGGTTAAATAAATCTCCATCCATAATTTGAGCACCTGGTGCAAACAGTTCAATTCTCATTGCTAGTGCTGTAAAAACAGCAACAAAGAAAAATACAAACATCACAGCTGCATACATGATACCAATACGTTTATGGTCGATAGTAAGCATCCATTGCATGAATGTACTTTTAGGGTGCCCAATGGCACAGTGGGTTTCGTCGAAATAAGTTTTACTCATCTAAGTTTCTCCTTTAGTTTTGATGGTCTTCTTGTGCTTTTCTACCTGATTTAAGTAGCCATAGGAAGAAGATTATTGTGATAATTAAAATTACTGTTGCTGCCACTTTTTCCCAAACAAAAATATATGTTTTTCCTTTTGGGTCGTAAGCAAAACAGTAAAGTAATGTTTTTGCGATTGTGGGTCCTACTTTTCCTTCACTGGACTCTAGTAAAGCCATTTTTAAATCAAAAGGGTTTTGGTCGATACCATTTAAGTAACGAGTGATTTTCCCTTCTGGTGAGATAACAATAAGTGCTGCTGCATGAATCCAGTCAACCACACCTGCCTTAGAAACAGTTTTTTTGTATGAAAAGCCTACTTCTTTAGATAGAATCGCAGAAGAGTTATTTTCAGAAAGTAAAAAATGCCATGCATCTTGAACATAAGCCCTGTTCATTGATTCTAAATGAGTTTTTCTTTTTGCTTTTGCTAAAGGTGGGGTTTCTGTTTCATCAAAACTAATTGTTAATGCTTTGTAATCAGTGTTTTCAGATAAGGTGAGTTTTGACAATGTTTTTGCCATGTCTTCTAGTTGTGGGGTACAAATACCTGCACAACGAAAGTAGTTTAAAGAGATGACAGTTGGTTTCCCATCCATATATTCTCTAAGTGTTCTACTTTTACCATCTTCATCAATAAATGTTAAGTCAAGTGAAACATAGTTCCCTAATTTTTCATTTATGCCGATGCTTTCAGCTTGTAGTATTGAGAATGATAATAATACAAGCATCACGATTTTTTTCAATGTATCCTCCAGTTCGATATTGTTTTACTATATTGTTTATTGCACAAAATAATAATATACAAAAAATTTTATTCTACAATGACTTAAATCGTAATGAAATTGTTTTATAATAGAGCATTAAAATAACTAATATGTTACATAAGGTTCAGTTTTAAATTAGGTATAATTTTATCTTTTAATACTTAAGAATTATAGCTTATCTAACATAAGAAAAAATTAATCTAATATAAAAT
>JALWLW010000072.1 GCA_027081065.1 Campylobacteraceae bacterium | reverse complement strand
TGCTCTAGCCAACTGAGCTACATCAGCACCATTCATTTAAAGATTTCCTTTAAGTCATCGTTTAAATGGAGTCGCATTATAGACAAAAACCAAATTGATGTCAAGGATTTTTATGAAATTTATGCTATTTTTTTTAAATTTGCTATAATGCATTAAAAATAAGGTTTTTTAATGAAAATTCTTCTTGCTCCAAGTGAAACAAAAACTCAAGGTGGAAGTGATAATTTTAGTTTAGAATCACTTCTTTTTCATGAATTAACTCCTACTAGAAAACTCCTTTTACATCAATATATGAATATTTTACAAAAAAATAGTCTCGAAGAACTCTCTAAAATGTTTGGATTAAAAAAAGAGTCAGATATTAACTACCATAACAGAGACATCGTCCATGAGTTAACGATGAAAGCGATTGAGCGTTATACAGGTGTCGCTTTTGACCACCTTGACTATAAAAATCTTAGTAGTACTTCACAAGCCTATATAGATAACAATGTTATTTTATGCTCAAACCTTTTTGGTTTTTTACGTGCGGATGACATGATTCCAGAATATCGTCTAAAACAGGGAGCCTCTGTTGGTGATTTAAAACCTGAAAAACTCTATAAAGAGAAGAGCTACTTAATGGAAGAGTACCTAGCCAATGAAGATATTTTAGATTTGAGAGCAGGATTTTATGATAAATTTTATAAACCAACTAAACCCTACACAACTCTAAAGTTTATCAAAGATGGAAAAGTTGTCTCTCATTGGGCAAAGGCTTATAGAGGAATTGTCTTAAGAGAGGTAGCAAATGCTAACATTAATAGTTTGGAGGAGTTTATGAAACTCTCTATAGAAAATCTATCTATAGAGGAGATTCAAACGAAGAAGAATAGAACTGAGATTATTTATAATATTAATTAGTCTCAGCCAACAAAGCCCGAACAATCTCACGGTCATCAAAGTGAAACTTCTCACCTTTAATTTCTATGGTATCCTCATCACCCTTTCCAAGTATCATCAATACTTCATCTTTTTCTAACTCTTTTAATGCCTCTTGAATGGCAAAAGCTCTGTCAACCATAGCTCTTGTATGTGATTGGTCTTTGATGCCTTTTAAAATATCTTTTATAATCTCTTCAGGCTCTTCATCTCTAGGATTATCAGAGGTTACATAGACCTTTTTAGCAAAAGTAGCTGCTACAGCTCCCATACGTGGTCGTTTTCCTTTATCACGGTTACCCCCTGCTCCAAAGACGACTGAAATATCTCGATCTTTCATACTATCAAGCACTTGAATCATACCATCATCGGTATGAGCAAAATCAACAATGACCAATGGGTCTCGACTGACAACCTCCATACGACCTGCTACCCCTGCAAAGTTTTCAACCACTTCACAAATCTCACTAACATTTCGTCCTGTCAAGATTGTACATGCACCAATTGCAGCCATAAGGTTAAAGAGATTAAAGAGACCAACCATAGGAGAGTGAAAGGTCGCCTCTGTAGAGAGATGTTTTATTCCTGCTGTAATACCATGTTGCAAAGAGAATGCTTGTACTTTAAAGGTTGCAGGTTCATCAACACCATAACTCTGTGCATTTTTAGGATTGTAGGTGATATTTTTAATATCATCTTTATTGAGTAGCTTAGGAGATTCATCAGCAAAGAAACGGCTCTTAACTGCTCTGTACTCCTCTACTGTTTTGTGGTAATCTAAATGGTCAGAGGTAACATTGGTATGAACTTTAAGAGCAAACTCTAACCCCTCAATACGATTTTGGTCAATAGCATGAGAGCTTACCTCCATTATAAAGTAGTTTGCTTCTTTATCTTTAGCTATTTTCATAGCATTTAAAATATGCAAAATTGAAGGGGTAGTCATCGACTTCTCTTCTACTCTCTCATCGTTGACAAAAAAACCTCTTGTTCCTAAAAGTGCTGGTTTTTCACCCAAATCTAAAAGAAAAGAGTAGATTGCTGCTGTAACGGTTGTTTTACCATTGGTTCCTGTGACACCAACCACACGAAGTGACTTTAAATCCCAAAATTCAATGAGTTCACTAGGTGTTATATAACTTGGTTTATCTTCTAACTTCTCAAAATATCTTCTATTTTGTGCGGTTAAAAGAAATTTTGTTTCACTATCTATAGCTGTAGTATCATCGGTTAGATAGTTAAATCTATCTACTTTAAAATCTATTTTCATAAAATATTCTCTATTTAATTTTCGTTACTTTGTTTTTTCTCATTTATCTTATGATAGAGGGAATAAATCTCTTGGTCATTTAAAAAGCTATTACTTAATGAGTCCAAAAATTGTGTCGCCAACTCTATCTGATTCTTTTCAATAAGTTCTGTAATAAAAAGAACATACTCCTTTTTATTTTTTAAAATTACTCTAGTAGAGAACATTACATCTTCAAAAGCACGTTTAAAATCTCCACGATTTTCAATAAATTTTAAAAAATCTTGATATCCAATACCATCTTTATACTCTGCTTTATCAACTGTTTCACTTAACAATTCTGCCACTTTACCTTGACTAATATCTAAAGTACTTAAGATATCTGCCATCACTTCAGGAGCATTATCTTGTTCTGACTTAATAATTTGATAGTAGTCAAAAAGTGCTTGTGCCTCCTCTGCACTCTCTAAACCAATGTCACAGAGAAAAACACCAATCTGTGCGTCGGAATCAGTTGGATACTCTTTTAAAAGCAGACCATAGGTTCTTAATGCATTTTCATATTTCCCTGATGTGAACTGCTCTTCAGCTCTTGTGAGTAATGTATTAAGACTTATTTTTGCCATTATTCTATCCTAGTTGTTCTAATTTATCTTCCATACCATGAGGAACATTAACTACTCTAATATCTGGATGGATAAATGTCTTCATCTCTTTTTCAATACCAAATTTAATCGTTGTTCCAGAACTTCCACAACCTACACAAGCTCCTTGAAGCTGAACATAGACTGTACCATTTTTAATATCTAGTAGTTTTACATCTCCACCATCCTTTTGTATCCAAACTCTTGCTTTTTCAAGCATACTAGTTACAATAGGTTTTAACTCATCATCTGTAAATGGAAGCACTTGCTTCTCCTTTTTATTCTTATATAGTACTCTATTTATACATAAACTTTAAACGTTTGTCAAGAAAATATGGTAACTTTTAACACGCTAACTTTTCTCCTTGAGCTAAATATCCTCAACATTCATTGAAACCTAAAGATATTGAGATTAAAATAAACTCAAAATAAACCAATGGCTAATAGATGATTCGAAAAATTTTAAAACAAAAGCAGAGCAATGGCAAAATAAAGGCCTTTATTAAAAAATATAAAATACCAAGAGAGTATCTCTCTATTAATAGAAAATCTATCTCAAGGGGTGTTCTTATTGGTCTCTTTTGGGGATTTATTCCTATGCCTATGCAGATGTTAGCTGTTCTTTCAGTTACGCCATTTATAAAATTTAATGTACCTATCGCCATCTCCATGGTCTGGTTAAGTAATCCTATTACTATGCCATTGATGTACTATATGGAGTATCAAACAGGAAATTTCTTATTGGGGAATGAGGGGTTAGAAAATATAGAACTCACACTTAGTTGGTTCTCAGATAATTGGAATAAAATTCTTATACCTCTATATGTAGGTACAATTCCTTATTCACTAGGTGTCTCAACACTTATCTATTTTCTTATCAACAAACTGTGGATTGATTCTGTAAAAAAAGAGAAGCTCTCTCGAAAAAAAAAGTTTTTTAAATCAAAAGGCTCTCTTCAACACTTAAGCTAATACCATTTAACTATTGTAACTTGTAACTTGGATTTGAATCTCTGGAAATTTCTCCTCTTTTTTAAAGAATAGAAATGTCACGATTGCACTTAATACTCTTTTCATTGTTATCTCCTTTGTGTCTTTTTGTTAAACATAAATTTTAACATCTCCATATATCCATTATAGTCACTTTTGTTTAAAATAATATTAAAAATTTATACAAATCATTCATAAAAGATATTACATAGTTTTATTTTGTTATCTGTTAGGTCTCACCACGTTATACCAGTATAG
>JALWLW010000071.1 GCA_027081065.1 Campylobacteraceae bacterium | reverse complement strand
AGAATTTGGTCCTGTACATCCTCTTGTTTGGAATTCAAATCTTCATGCCTCAGCACTAGAACATGCTATAGATTTAGCTATTAGTGATACCTTTTCACATGATGGTTCAGGAACTCCATCAGATATTACAGGAGATGGTCGACCTAGTAAATTTTATGAACGTATTGAGAGAAATGGATATACTCACTACTACTCTGTTGGAGAAAATATAGCAGGTGGACAACGAAGCTTAGAGGAGGTTATGAGAGCATGGATGGAGAGTCCTGGTCACTGTGAAAATATTATGAAATCAACCTATACTGAAGTGGGTGTAGCTATTGTTAAAAATGATAACAGTACCTATAAAATCTACTGGACTCAAAACTTTGGAAGTAAACGACGATAACTCTCTAAATAGTATTGCCCAGCACCTTTAAGATGCAAAAATAAAAATTAACGCAAAAACTTCATTTTTAAGGTGCTGTGCAATGCTATTTAAAAGGGTATCTGCATGGTTGAGCAGTGAAGACTTCCACCCTCTTCTATCAATCGACTACACTCTACAGGAATTATCTCCTTATCTATAAAGAAATTCTTAAAAACTTCATATGCAATTTTATCTTCATCTACTGAGTAAGAAGGATAGACCAATGCTCCATTAGTAATTAGAAAATTTGCGTAAGTAGCAGGTAATCTATTGCCCTCTTCATCAAATTTTGCTGATGGCATAGGTAGAGCAATAAGCTTATAAGCTTCTCCCTCAACCGTTTTAAAATGTAATAACTGCTCCTCCATCTTTTTAAGCTCTTCAAAATGAACATCTGATTCATCTGAACACTGAACATACATAATAGTATCTTTAGCTACAAAACGAGCTAGGGTATCAATATGTGAATCTGTATCATCACCCTCCAAATAGCCATAATCAAGCCACAAAACCCGTTTAGCTCCCAAATACTCTGCTAATCTCTCTTCAACCTCATCTTTACTAAGCCCACCATTACGATTAGGATTACAAAGACACTTTGAGGTAGTCAAAATTGTCCCCTCACCATCAGACTCAATAGAGCCACCCTCTAAAACAAAATCTATACTCTCTAGTGGTGTAATACCCATATACCCTTTTTTATGCAACACTCTGTTCACTACATTATCCAAAGAGGCTTCAAACTTCCCACCCCAACCATCAAAGGTAAAATCAAGTAGTTTAACCTCTCCATTCTCTACAACAGAGATATACCCATAGTCACGAATCCAAGTATCATTAGTAGGTATCTCTATAAAACTCATATTGCGAGTAGAACAAAATAGACCTGAAATATCCTCTTTGTTGTCACAAATAATATAGAGAGGTGTCTTATAGGCTATTGCTTGTGCTATGCGTATAAAGGGTACTAGTGCTGACTTTAGGTTACTGTTCCAATCTGTATCTTTATGGGGAAATGCCATTAGCACAACTCTTTGTTTTTGCCACTCAGCAGGTAAAACTCTACTCATTATAGTAACTCTCTTAATCTTTTTGTAAAATAGTTAAAACTTGGCATATCTATCTTATCAATATCTATCTTTCCATTTTGAATCATCTCATTAATTTTATTATTAGAGAGTCCAAAGCTCTTTAACTCACCTTTTAGACTATTGGGTGAGTCATCATTGCCTGAACGCTCCTCTAACTTTTGGCAATTCTCATAAGATTTATCTTTTAAAGCACAAATTAACCACGCTTCTGATTTTGGTTTAGGAACCATGGCTACACCTCTGTTGAACTTCTCTATTTTAAAACCATTTTCTATAGAGGCAACCTTCTCTTCCCACATACCCTTAGAGGTGCTTAGCGTTCCATCAGAGTCTCTAAACAAAATAGCCACCACTTCATCATTTAACTCTTTGGCTCTCTTTTTTGCTATACGAGCTAGGGCTATGGCATTGTTTGTAAAGTATGCTGTTCCCTTTAGCCCTTTTTTACCTGTAAATGGTGGCAATCTTTTAGTCAATTTTGTAAGTTCAACCTTAGGAACAAAGGTTATCATCTCCTCTTTAGCACTATAGTAGGAGAAATCATGCTCTTTTTCAATAATCTTATCGACAATAAAATACATACTACCACCAATAAACTCATTGTTATAGACCAAAAAGAGACCTAAATCGCTACTCCCCTCTCCACTTAAAACTAAATGCATTACTTCTCTTCTTTTTTACTTTTTTGAACCTCTTCAATCTCATCTAATAATGCTTCTAAATCTGTATCGACATAAGCAC
The DNA here is from genome assembly GCA_027081065.1 of Campylobacteraceae bacterium. The sequence continues at coordinate 1,839 of JALWLW010000071.1, read as the reverse complement.
TACCTGCCCCCATCATCTCTAACTTTTCAGCCATAGATGGAATCTCAAAAAATGGAATACTCTGCGTTAACCCCTCTTTGGTTTTATAGATATATTTTACAGACTCTTTAGCAACCTCATCATCTATATAGTTAAGTATCATAGGGCTATGAGTAGTTACAATGATTTGATGTTTAGAGGCAATTAAAATATCCATTAGAGTCTCTATCAATTCGCTATTTATCCCATTTTCTATCTCATCAAATAGTAAAAAGCTCTGTTTTGTTTCAAGTTGAGCAAAGATAGCAATAAGTCGCAATACCCCATCATTAAGATATTTTGCTTCATTGGTTATGATTTTATCTTTAAATTTTTCAGTAACCTCTAGTCTATAGTATCCATTAGCTGTTGGCTCTACACTATAATCTACTATATTTGGGTAACACCTTTGAAGATTTTTTAAGATATTCTCTTTTTGTTTCTCATTAAATGTGTGTAAAAATCCACTTAAATTTTCTCCACTAAGTCCTAAAATTGGACTCTCTTTAGACTCTTTTCTAAGCTCTCTTGGTGAGAGTAAATCTAATGAGTAGATATTTTTAAGATACTCTCTAAACTCTACGATTACATTTGGTAAAAGTTCAGGTTTTAATTTGGCTAGAAATGAACCTTCATACTCTTGGATAATTTCACCCTCTTTTATCTCTCCATCTTTGTCTATCATAAATTTAGATTTTACTACTTCAAATATTATTTTATTTTTTGAAATATCATACAAATCTATTATAAGTTCTATCGATTCATACATAACTCTTTTTAAATTAGTATCAAATTTTAAACTCCATAGATACAACTTTTTATTATAAATAAATACTAAAAAAATTGAAATATGATCTTCATCCGTAACTTTTGATTCTAATTCCATAGTCTCCCAATCTCTACTCTTTAACCACCCTGTTATATCCCCTCGCATTTGAGCAGAGATAAAATCAATAAATTGTAAAATAGTAGATTTACCTGAACTATTAAGTCCAATTAGACAAGTAAATTTAGAGAATTTAAGTATAAAATTATCTAAAGATTTAAAATTTTGAACTATACAACTATGAAGCTTTATCAACTAAAACACCTTATATATAAATTGTTTGGAGTATATCAAAAGTTGAATGAAACGCTCATTTAGTTATAATTTCAAATGGCATATATAAAAATAAACAAAGAAAATTTTTTTCATAATCTATCTCAATTTCAACTAAAAACAGGCTCAAAAGAGTCCATAGCAATTGTTCTAAAAGACAACGCTTATGGTCACGGCTTAGAACTCATGGCAAAACTCTCAGCCAAGTTTGGACTAACCCAAGCTGTAGTTCGCACTTACAGTGAGGCACAAAAAATCAAGCAATATTTTAAACAAATCCTCATTTTAGGTGACAAAGCAGTTGTAGATGACTCCTGCTCTTTTGCAATCAATAGTTTAGATGATATAGAAAAAGCTCAAATAGGCTCAAAAGTTGAACTAAAAGTAGACACAGGAATGCACCGAAACGGTATAGCAATGGAAGAAATAGAAGAGGCTCTAAAAAATATAAAGAAAAAAGAACTTATGCTTATAGGTCTAATGACCCATAACCGTTCAGCCGATGAATTAAGCTCTGAACTATTTTGGCAACAAAAAAACTTTGAAGAGGTCAAAAAAACCGTAGGTTCGATTTTATCGAACAATAATATCCGTTTTCACTCCTACAACTCTGCTACTTCCTTACGTCTTCCATGCAATAACCAAGATACTATTCGCCTAGGCATTGGAGCTTATGGCTACTCTGAACTACCTACTATTTATGATACTTTAGATTTAAAACC
>JALWLW010000070.1 GCA_027081065.1 Campylobacteraceae bacterium | reverse complement strand
CAACCCTTATTATTTTGGGAAAGTTAGGTAGATATGATTTGTTAGAGAACCTTTTCAGTAAGATTTATATACCCCAAGAGGTAATGAAAGAGATTAATATAAAATCTGATGGGGTTTATGAAGAGATTGAAAAAAATAGTCTATTTGAAACCAAGGAGATAACCGATATGGCTCTTTTAACTCTGCTAGAGGGTATTTTAGATAAAGGCGAGAGCCAAGCCATTGTTTTGGCTAAGGAGTTAAATATGATACTTCTTATAGATGAAAAAAAAGGTAGAAAAATAGCTAAAAGTATGAGTTTAGAAGTTATTGGGCTACTTGGTATTTTAATACTTAATGTAAAAAAGAGTTTTATCTCTAAAAAGGAGGCTCTTAATCTTTTAGAGGAGATTAAAGGGTTAAAATTTAGAGTTTCTAAGAAGCTAGAAAAGAGTTTTTTTAAAATAATAGAGGGGTTTTGATTGCTAAAAAAGCAATCATCCCCTACCGAATCCACCCCATTAAAACCCCATTTAAAAACCAAAATAGAACAGCAGAACCCATTAAAGTAAGTATGAGATAAATAAGTTTTTTATCTTTTAAAATCTCTATTAATCTACCAAATCCTACCTCTTTAATGGTTAAGATAAAGAGTGTCCAACCCCCAATACTTCCAGCTAATGCTAGACCCATTGCACCCATGCTTTGCATTAGAATTAAAGAGAATATCATGTTTACCACTAGGGCTATGGTGGCAATTTTAGCTGCTTTTGTGTGTCTGTGTGAAGCATAGAGAAACATAGAAAAGAGTTTAGCAAAACCATAGGGTAGCAGACCAACCATGTACATGGCAAGTACATTAGCTGTGTCATGAGTCATGGCAGGGGTGAATTTTCCATATTCAAAGAGTAACCATACTATTGGTTCAGCAAAGATGACTCCACCCAAGGCAGAGATACCCAGTAGAAAGGCTAAGAGCCAAAAGGCTTTGGCTAAATTGCTGTAGGCATCTTTTTCATCTCCACGGCTTAGTGCTTTTGATATAGAGGGAAATAGAGCAGAAGCTGTAGCAATAGCAATGAGTCCTAAAGGTAGTTGAAAAAGTAGATTGGCATAAAATAGATAGGAGATAGAGCCTGTAATTAAAAATGAGGCTAAAAATGTATCGAGATAAGAGGCAAATTGAGGTGCAGAGTTTCCCCAAACAGAGGGAACAAAGAGTTTGGTGAATTTTTTATTCTCTTCACTGACATCTTTTCTATCTCTATATTTCCACCCTCCAATAAGCAGACGTAACATATTGAACTTTTTTAAGGCATAGATGTGCGTAGCTACTTGTAAAAGTCCCCCAATCAGCACTGAAAAACTTAGGGCATAAATAATCGTTTTAGGCTCAGAGTGCATAAAGAGTAAAAGTGCTGAAATCATAGAGAGATTAAGTAGGGCAGTAGACATAGCTGTGGTTATGAAATGCTCTTTGTATTGTAGAAGTGTTCCCATAAAAGTAACAATGAAGATGAGGTCAAGATACCAAAAGTTAATGGCTGTAAAGGGAGCAGTTTGGGCTATTTGTTCATCTGTCCAGTTCCATGCTAAGAGTTTGGTAACGATTTCAGGGAAAAGGGTTACTACTAATGACATGGCTACAATAAACATCATAAAACGCATAAAGATAGCAGTTGCAAAGACCCCTTTTTGTTTAGCGTCTACAAATGATGGCATGAATGCTTGAGTAAATGCCCCTTCTGCAAAGATACGCCGAAACATATTGGCAAGTTTAAAGGCAACAAAAAACATATCTGAGTAACCAGAAGCACCAAGCGTCATGGCTAAAAGTGTGTTACGACCAAGACCTGTGATACGCGAGAGAAGAATGCCGAAGCTATTGGAAAATATAGATTTTAATTTCATGGTGAAAGTTTATCGTAAAATAGGTGAGGTTAAATAGCAAAAATGTAATTCCCTCCTTTAACTTGAAAAAACATTTTGCTATTTGTGCAGTTGAAGTATGTACACTTCTTTGTTAAAATTTCTAAAATTCTTCCTTGACCCTTTGTATAGCCCTTTTGACGATAACGAATATCGCTATAGATATAATAGCTAGTTTTCTGTAGAATAATTGTGTTATTTTTTGTAACTTAGGCTAAATATTTTTAAATCATAACAATAACAAATAAATATAAATTGTTTTAATGTATAGTAAAATAGTTGATATTAAAATTTATTAAAAAATATTATAATTAGATAAGGATTACAATTTGACATATTTTCAAGAATTCTAAAAAATAATAGTTATAATGTAGTTATTAAAAGATTAGGATGGAATGATGATTGTTGGAATAGAAGGAATAGTTGAAAAGAAAGAGCCTATTTTTGTACACTTAAATGTTAATGGACTAATTTATGAGGTGAATATTTCGCTGAATACTTCAAATGCTATTACAGAAAAACGTGTCAAGCTTTTAGTGACACAAATCATACGTGAAGATGCCAATTTACTTTTTGGTTTTATGGAAGCGAATGAAAAAAAGATGTTTGACACCCTAATTAAGATTAATGGTGTAGGTCCAAAAGTTGCTATGGCTACTTGTTCTACCTTTATACCAGAAACCTTTTCACGGGTTGTGGCTGACAAAGATGTGAGTTTACTAAAGCGTGTTCCTGGTATTGGTCCAAAAGCTGCTTCACGTATTTTGGTTGAGTTGGCAGATTTTATTGTAGATAGTAGTGCCGATACCATTGTAGATAATGGTATGGCAGATGCTATTTTAGCTTTGGAGAGTTTGGGCTTTAAAAAAGAGCAAATCAAAAAGGCATTGAGTGGGGCTAAGGGTGATACTTCGGCATTGGTAAAACAAGGACTTAAGAAGTTACAGAGATTATAAAAGGTAAAATGTTTCGAATAATTTATAAGGTAAAAACAAATGAATATAGCAATACTCTTCGGTGGCTCTAGTTTTGAACATGAAATCTCTATCGTCTCGGCGATTACACTTAAAAAAGTTCTTAAAAAATCAACACTTTCTTTTATTTTTATAGATGCAAATAGAGAGTTTTATTTAATAGATGCCCAAAATATGAAGTCTAACTATTTTTCTGAGGGAGCTTACAAAAAAGCTAAAAAGTTGGTTTTGAAAAAAGGTGCTTTTTGTACCATTGGGCTAATGGGACTAAAAGAGCAGAACTTAGGAACAGTTTTAAATCTTATTCATGGACGTGATGGAGAAGATGGTAAAGTGGCTTCTTTATTGGAGTTTAATGACATAGCTTATATTTCTCCTAGAGTAGATGCTTCTGTTTTGTCATACAATAAGCTTTATACCAAGCTTTATGCTGAAAGTTTAGGGGTAAAAGTAGTACCTTATTCTGTTTTAAACAGTGATGATAGCCGTGAAGTAGTGTTAGAATACCCTGTAATTATAAAGCCTGTACGACTTGGTTCTAGCATTGGTGTGAGTATTGTTAAGTCAGCTGATGAGTTAGATTATGCTTTAGATGTAGCCTTTGAGTTCGATAATCAAGTGCTGATTGAGCCGTTTATTGAGGGTGTTTTAGAGTACAATCAAGCAGGGTGTAAAACATCTGAATTTGAACTTTCTATCATAGAAGAGCCAAATAAAGAGGAGTTTTTAGATTTTGAGAAAAAATATCTTGATTTTTCACGTGATGGTAAAGTTGAAGATGCAGAGGTTTCATCGCAACTAAAAATAGAGATTCAAGATGCTTTTAAAAAGGTATATGGTACTATTTTTGAAGGCTCACTCATTAGATGTGATTTCTTTGTAGTTGAGGGAGAAGTATTACTTAATGAAATTAACCCAATTCCTGGTTCTATGGCAAATTATCTGTTCGAAGATTTTGAGGGTATGATAGAGCGTTTAAGTACTAAGCTTCCTAAAGAGACTACTATTAAAATTGACTATTCTTACATTAATTCCATTCAGTCGGCTAAGGGTGGAAAGACTCAATAGGTATTTAGGCTAATGATAAAGGTATTTTGAGGATAAAAATCGCTCCATATTTACCATTTTTAATATGAACTTCACCTTGCATACTGGTCTCAATAATCATCTTTAGAATATAGAGTCCTAAGCCTGTTCCTTGGGCTTTATGTTTGGTTGTGAAATAAGGATTATAAATATTTTCTAAAATATTTTTTTTGACACCTCCCCCATTATCTTCAACTTCTAAAACAATATATTGATTTTCCAATGTTGCACGAATAATAATACGTGCTTGAATATTACGTTCACTACATGCATCAATACTATTTTTAAAAAGAATTAAAAAAACTTGAATAAGTTCAGATTTATAACCATAGATGATGGGATTAAGAAGGGTAAGAGCTGAATCATAATTGAGCTCAAAGGTAGAGACTATAGAGCTATTTGCTAGTTTTTTACTCTGTTTTATCACTTCAAGTAGCTTAAATTGTTCAAGTTCTTTTTTGGGACTCGAAAGGAGTATGAAATCACTCATGGTTTTAGATAGGTGTGCTGTAACCTCTTCAATATTATTTAAATATCTATTTAAATGCTTTTGATCTAATCTTCCTTTTTTATGATCTATATCAATAGATAAAACAATACCATTTATTTCACTTAAGGGTTGTCTCCACTGATGAGCAATTAAAGATATCATCTCTCCCATAGATGCTAATTTGTTTTGATGAATAAGCAATCTTTTATTCTCTTCTTTCTCTTTAATGATTTCTCTAATATGATGACCTACTAAAAGAGAAAAAACAACTGCTTCAATAAGCATACCAAATTCAAAAATATAGTCAAAGATGTTATTAAAGGGTATGAGATTATTATTAGATAAACTTTGTAATAAGCCAATAAAACCCAAAACGAGCCATATAAATGCATAGTAATAGGCTAACTTGTTATAGTTTCTATAAGCTGTAAAAAATAATCCATAAAATACAGAAAGATAGAGTATAGGTACAGCAAGATAAAAGAGCGTCGTGCAAAGTTCAGCATACTGGAAGTTGTCATTATATAATGCGACTATTGCAAAAAAGTGGCTAATTAGAATATAAGTTCCTATCCAAGAGATAAATTGATTGAGTTTGAAAAAGTTTTTTTTAAAATCAAAAACTTTTTTTAAAAATAAAGTTACAAATATTAAAAATAATGCAATAGAAATATTAATAGATATGTAAATATAGAGTGAGGGTAATGGAGTATATTCATGTAAATAACCTAAATAGGCACTTTCAAAAAGTATAAAGTTACCAACATAGAGTACATAATACAAGTAAGGTTTAAATTTTAGCATAAAATAGAGTATCAAATTATAGATAATCATAATCATCATAACACCAAAAAAAATACCTTGTAAAAGATTATATTTTGTTGTATAGGTAGCTAAACTACTTGCAGTATGAAGTGTAAAAAGTGCGTTGACTTTTTCAAAACTTTGGACTTTGAAATATATATCTCTTTGTTCATTTTTTGGGATGTTTAAAGGAAAGACCCTTTGTGTAACTCCTTTAAAAATAGTAATATTACTCTCCTTATGGTAACTATCATGGTAATGTTGTAGAACTTGTTGATTTTTTGTGACATAACAATCAATGGAATAAATAAAAGAGCGTTCTGAAAGTAAAAAAAGATTTAAATTTTTTGAATTACTATTTTTAATAGAAATCTTAATCCAAAATGCACTTTTAATATCTGTATTTAGAAGTTCATTAAATTTTGTAATCCATTTTTGATTTTTTGTATCTTGAGGTAGATCATCTTTCTTCTTTAGTATACTATATTCATAGTATGGCTCTAACTCAATTGCTATTGGTGTATGAAGCTGGAGTGTTTTACTATATAAAGAGAGTGTCAAAAGGAATAAAATTAAAAAAGTACGTATTATAACTTTTCCTTTTGTTTTGAAAATATTTTTTTAGTATTATACTTATTTAATAATTCGTGTCGCCTTTACAAACAACAAACTATATTTACTGTCATCAAGAGAGGTGATAATGATACCTTTTCGTTTAGAAGCAGCATGAATAAATTTACCATCACCAATGTACATTCCCACATGGGTGATGGGGATTCCTCGTTTTTTGTCTGTTAAGAAAAAGAGTAAATCTCCTTTCTTAAGTCTAAAACGGCTAACCTCTTTACCAACTTTTGATTGTGCATAAGCAGTTCTAGGAATGCTTACACCTTCTTTTTTGTAGATATACTGCATGTAGCCTGAACAGTCAAAACCATTAGGGTGTGTACCTCCCCAGACATATTTTCCTCCTAAATGCTTTTTAGCATTGAGTAAAATATTTTCTTTATTATAATCCATTGCTGATTTTGCTAAGTTATTTCGTTGCTGTGAGAGAGTATCAAGTTGACTTAAAATTTTATTTTGTTCAGCTAAGAGTTTATTTCGATCGAGTTCTTTTAAAATTGCCTCTTGTTCTGCTAGTAGTTTATCATAGTTGGTATTATGGGTGATTCGTTTGCCTTTTAAAACTTTTCCATCTTTATTTTTGATAATAAAAACATTGTTTTGACTAGCAAGGCTAATGGTACTAAGAAGTATGAGATATAATATTAGATTTTTCATACTAATATTATATCTTAAAATTAAGAAATTTAAAAGACTATTTTTCTAATTTCTTTTTACTTGGGTAAATAAAAGAGAGCTCTTTTAAAAGTTTAACGCGTTCAGGTTCACTTGTTGAGTAAGCTTTAAGTTGTACATGTAAGACAGAATCTTTGTTATCTTCTTTACTTAAGTCTTGGTTCGTAGAGAGAATAAGTACTTCTTTAGTTCCTTTCCCAGCTTTAACGGTTGCTTTTTTAAAGCGTTTAATTTCAATTTTACCAGCATATTCTCCTACAACTTCCAGTTTATAGGTATGGGTTTTTGGTTCAGTATTTTTAAAGAACATTAAGTAGTCATTGCTGACGGTGTTATCTTCAATTTTATAGAGTCTGTTTCCTTTGTTAATATCTAAAATCATAAACTCTTTTGTTCCACCCATCATCAGCATAATAGCAAATATAAGTGTTAACGCTCCAATGTACATGTAGGTAATTGGACGTAATAACTTGGTTTTATTGCCCTCATAGATTTCGTTGTTACTTGACCATTGAACCAATGACTCTTTTCCAAGTTTTCCCATAACCGTGGTACATGCATCAACACACTCAAGGCAGTTAATACACTCAAGCTGTGTCCCTTTTCTAATGTCAATATGTGTAGGACAAACTGTAACACACTTTTCACAAGTGGTACATTCGTTCTCCTCTTCGGGTAAATCTTTTTGTTTAAAGACTAACTTTTCTTTGTTTTCATCATAAATTTTCCCACCACGCCCAGGGTTGTAAATGGCTTGAAGGGTGTTTTCATCGTAAAGTACCGATTGAATTCGAGAATAAGGACAGATATAAATACACCAATCTTCTTTAAGAAAAATAACATCGTAAATAAGAAATGCCACAATTCCTAAAAGCATTCCCATCATGACTGTGTGTTCCATTGGGTTTTGAATATAGTTAAAAAAGTCAGTAGGAGGCACAAAGAACCATACAAAGTTAGCAGCAGCAATAAATGAAAGGGCTGTCCAAATAGTAATGGCAATGGCACGTTTAAAGGCATGTTTTTTGTAATCTGGTTCTTTTTGTTTGTTAGAAATTCTTTTACGCATACCTAGAAGTTTAGTTTCAATAAGGTCACGGTAAATAACCCTAAAAATAGTCTGAGGACAACCCCAACCACAAAAAACCCGACCCCCTACAGCCGTTGCAGCAAAGATTCCAATAAAGAGAAGCATGAGTAAAAACGGCATCATGTAAAGCTCTTGCATATCAAAAACAGTTCCTAGAAGGTGAAGTTGTTTATGATCAAAAGAGAGTAAAAAAATCTGATTTCCACCAATGGTGATAAAGGGCAGAACAAGTGCAAAAATTGTAATGGCAATATAGACGTAATAACGTTTAATTCTAAAAGGCTGTTTTATCTCTTTAGCATTCTTTTTTTCAGTTTTTGAAGTGTCAGTTTTTTGAAGTTCTTCACTTTCGAGTGTTTCATTTTCCATTCTTTTTCCTCTTATTTTGTTATAATCATTATGATTATAGTAGAAAAAAGCTATACTCTTACTTATATCTTTAAATTATAATAATTATAATTATAAATTAACTAAAAGGTTTAATTTGTCTAATATTAAATGTACCCATTGTCAATTAGAATTTGATGAAACTGTTATGATAAAAGAAGAGCCAAATCTTCACTTTTGTTGTAATGGTTGTCAAGGTGTTTACCATTTGCTTAAAGAGGATGGTTTAGATGATTTTTATGACAAAATGCGTAACGATACCATTGCTCCTCCTATTGAGAGCCAAAATGATAGTAGCAATTTTGACCTAGAGAGTTTTAAACAGCGTTATATTAAAACAGATGAAGAGGGCTTTTCTAGGGTTGACTTGGTTATTGAGGGGATTCATTGTGCTGCTTGTGTTTGGCTCAATGAAAAAGTGCTAAATCAATTAGAAGGGGTACTGGAAGTTAGTATTAGTTTCTCTAATAACAAAGCCAAAATTGTTTGGGATGATGATAGTTTAAAACTCTCTACTATTATAGATAAAATTCGTGCCGTTGGTTACAATGCTTACCCTTATGACTATACAGAGGCTACAGAGAAGTCCGTAGAAGCTAAACGAGACTACATAACCCGTGTGGGAGTTGCCATTTTTGGGGTCATTAATATCATGATGATAGATGTAGCAAAGTATGCTGGGTATTTTTCTGGTATGGATGCTGAAGTTTTACACATGATTCACATGGTAGAACTTCTATTTTCCTCTATGGTACTTTTTTATTCGGGGTGGGTCTTTTTTAAGGGGGCGTATTTTGGGTTAAAAAACAGAATTATTAACATGGACTTACTCGTAGCTGGAGGAGCGACGCTTACTTATATCTATTCACTTACTATTTTATTTGGGGCAAAAGGTCAGAGTTATTTTGATTCGGTCGCGATGATAATTATGTTTGTCCTCGTGGGTAAATACTTAGAGGTTTTAGGTAAAAAGTCAGCAATGGACAGCATGGACAAAATAAAGTCTCAAATTCCATTGGAAGCGACGGTTATTGAAAATGGTACAAAAAAAGTACTCATGCTCGACCAAGTTAAAGTAGGGGACATTGTAGAGGTACGAAACGGGGAGAAAGCTTCTGTCGATGGTAAATCAATGGTTGCGTTAGCAACTTTTGATGAAAGCTCTTTATCAGGAGAGTCTTTACCTGTTGAAAAAAGAAAAGGTGACAGTATTTTTTCTGGAACAATCAACACAGGCAATGTGATGAGGTATGAAGCGACGAAAAATTATGCCGACTCAACGCTTAGTACCATGATGAACCTACTTGAAGACTCATTGGCTTCAAAACCTGAAATTGAAGAGATGACCAATAGACTCTCTAAACATTTCTCTTTGACAATTTTACTGTTAGCTCTTTTCTCTTTTCTTGCTTGGTATTTTTATTCAGAAGATTTTGAAAAATCGCTTATTATTACCATTTCGGTAATTGTAATTGCTTGTCCTTGTGCTTTGGCTTTGGCAACTCCTATTGCTTCTTTGGTGGGAATTTCATGGGCGACTGAAAAAGGTTTATTATTTAAAGAGGCTAAGTTCATAGAGACTTTTGCAAAGGCAGACACGGTAGTTGTTGACAAAACAGGAACAATTACCGAGGGAAAATTAAAAGTTAAAAACCAATCCAAACCTCTAAATGAAGAGAATATCTCTTTACTTTATGCTTTGCTAAGTGGCTCAACACACCCGGTGAGTCAATCTATTAAGCATTATGTAGAGGAGAAATATGAGAAAATAGAAGCTGTAGATTTAGAAGATATTGAGCAAGTATCAGCCCAAGGAATGGTTGCAAAATATAAAGATAAAAAGCTTTTAGGTGGTAATGAGAAGCTTATGAAAAGTCATCATATTAACGTAGAAAAAAGTAGCTATACGGTTTACCATTTTGCTATTGATGGGGTATTGTTAAGCTCTTTTGAATTAGAAGATAGCCTTAAAGCCGATGCAAAAGTACTCATAGAGTATTTTAAAAGAGAAAATATAGACTTTTTTATGGCAACAGGAGACAATGCTGAAGTGGCTTCTAAAGTGGCTAAAGAGTTAGGTATTGACAACTTCATGGCAGAAATGTCACCTTTGGACAAAGCCAATAAAATTAAAGATTTAAAAGAAGAGGGTAAAAGGGTGGTCATGGTAGGAGATGGCATCAATGATAGCCTAGCCCTCTCTCATGCAGACATTGCTATTGCTATGGGTTCAGGGGCTGATGTGGCATTGGCGATGTCAGATGTGGTGGTGTTAAACAACTCACTAGAAGGGATTATAGATTCATTTATAATTTCACGACGAACCTATAAGTTTATTAAACAAAATTTGATGATATCATTAGTTTATAATCTGCTTACCATTCCATTGGCAATTGCTGGTTATGTCATGCCTTTGGTAGCAGCACTCTCTATGAGTTTAAGCTCACTTTTAGTGGTAGGAAACTCAATGAGAATAAAACAGAAAGATTCAAAATTAAAATAGGAGAACTGAAATGAATGAAGTATTACAATTAGAATTGATAGTAGGGGTAATCGTAACTTTTGTGTTAATTACAATTTTTGTTGCATCAGCAAAAAAAGGAAACTTTGATGACCAAAAGAAGATGATGGACGGAATGCTTTTTGATTCACCAGATGACCTGCGTGCTGCTGCTGAAAAAGAAGCGAAGCAAGAGGCGATGAGAGCTAAGAAGAGAAAGAAAAATAGTTAAAATAGAGAATCTTGAACAGTCCCTTTTATGCAATTTTAGAGTTAGGCGTATGAATAATACTTAGCAGTTAGGGTCTATTTATTAACCCTATACTGCAATCCAGAAGCAAACATTAACTCCTTAAAGGTTCTTTTTAAAGCTTTACTTTTAAAATCTTTCATCACAAGTTCTTTTTGAAAACGTACAAAATCACCAACTTTTGCATCTGCACTACTCACAGCAATCCAAAAAGTTTTTTCTGTTTTCTCTTTTACTTCTATGTAGGTATATGCTCCACCATGCTCAACGCTTACAACTTCACCTTGATAGTAAGGTTTTAGAGTGTTAGTGTTATTCAAGTCTTTGAGTGTTAAAGTGCTGTTGTTCTCTTGTGTTTTTATAAAATCTTTTAACGTCTCTGCTTGAATAAATAGACTTAGAGTCAGTATCAAAAAAATCGTTTTTTTCATGTTCTTCCTTTAGTTAATTAGTTTTCGTTTCGGATAAGCCATTGCAATAATGGCTAAGATAATGCTTAGAGCAATATAAACCCAAGTTGGAATAGGTACAGGGTCACCTGTGGCGTAAGAGTGCATTCCGGCCAAGTAGAAATTTACACCAAAATATGTCATAAGTATAGAGAAAAATGAGACTACCGATAATACTGCAAATAAATATGGTGTATAAATCTTTTTAAGAAGTCGCATATGTAAAACAATGGTATAGATCAAAATAGAAATGTATGCCCACGTCTCTTTTGGATCCCAACCCCAATAGCGTCCCCAAGATTCATTTGCCCAAATACCTCCTAAAAAGTTACCTATAACCAAAAGGGTTAAACCTAATATTAAGGCTACTTCATTGATATAAGTAATATTTTTAATGTGTGTGTCAATGTATGAGCGTTTCTCATGACGCAACATATAGAGAAAGAGTGTGATAATTCCTAAAATAGCCCCAACACCAAAAAAACCATATGAACCTGTAATTACAGAGACATGTATGCTTAACCAATAGGACTTTAAAACAGGTACTAAGTTGGTAATTTCTGGGTCAATCTCACCTAAATACGCAGCAAAGATAAAAATTCCAGCCATAATAAACGCAGCCGAGAGTGCAATGGTTGACTTACGTAAAAAGAAAACAGAGGCTACAATAGAAGCATAGGCAATATATATCATGGTTTCATAAGTATTAGAAATGGGAGCATAGCCTCCAATGTACCAACGAATAGCAATTCCAAAGGTATGTAAAGCAAAAAGAGAAAAAGCAATAATATTAATAAAAATTTTTACTTTTGGGTTCATTAGCTTGTTGTAGAACATGGAACTTAGCCCATAAATAAGTAGAAGAAATCCAAAGAGAAGATAGCCCATAGAGAGTTTGAAAAAGAGAGAAATTTGATTAAACCATATTTCTACTTCTAACTTTTTTTGTGTAGGCATAACAGATTGCCCAAACTCTTGTTGATAGGTTTTGATTTGTTCTATATAGGGAAAACCTTTTTCATAGTGACGGTTATAGCATGAATCAAGTAGACGGCTTGTGGCTCTTTTAACTTCGCTATGTTTGACCATAGCAAACATGCTTTTAAAGTCTACCCATTTGTTGCGTTCATTATTTGGTAGAGGGAAAATGGTTAAAAGCACACCACGATAGGACATAAAAGCGATATTGAGTCTTTCGTCTGCTTTGATAAGGTCACGTTCAAAAGTTCCTCTTCGAGAGGGTACTAGTTGATTGGCACGCTCAACCTCTTTGGTTAATTTATAAAAACCTTTTTCATCAAAAAAGTCTGTAAATTTTACAAGCTTTTGATTTTTATCTACACCAAGTAAAGCTCTTAATTTGGGGGTATCAATACGTATAAGATTTACTTTTTTCCAAAGTTCAGGTTTGGAAAACATGCCTAAAATAACTTGATTTGCAGACATACCTCTCCATGTGCTTTTACCTGTTAGTTTGTTAAGAACTTCACGGTTTTGTGTATCTAAGGGCTTCATTCGACCTGTTGGATCCTGAACAACAAGTGTTCCAAAAACTTCAGCCAAAGCTTTAGAGTTTACTTGATGCTGGTTAAGATAATCCTCTATATAGGGTGATGCACAGGCAGGTGTTTGGTGTAGTGTCAAAGAGAGAAGCAAAACAGCAATGGGCATTTTTTTTATTTTTTTAATTAAAAATTGAAAACGTGACTTTTTATCAAAGAGGTTTAAAATAAGTCCTAAAAAAAGTAGTGCATATCCAATATAAGTCACTTCTACGCCTGGGTCTTTGTTAACTGATAGTTTTGTACCTTTTTCATCGTCATCGTAAGAGGTTTGAAAAAATTTATACCCTCTATAAAGTAGTGTATGGTTCATGTAAATATTGCTGTCAAATTTTTTATTATTTTCTTCGTCAATAACTGTGATGCTAGAAGCAAATTCAGAAGGAGAACGACTTCCTGGATAGCGTGTAAGGGTGAACTCTTTAAGTGCTATGTAAAAAGGGGTTTCTACTTTTTGCTCTCCAACCATAATAATATTTGACTTTTCACCTTCACGAATGTGCATCATGCCATCAAGTCCAAAGTAGTGGGTTAAGGTAGCACCAATTAAAATAATAATAAATGAGACATGAAAAAGTGTTCGTGCTTTGACCTTGTACATTTTTGTTTTGTTAATAACCACTATAAGATTTATAGAAAGTAAAAAGAAAGAGAGTTGATACCACCAAGCGTTATAGACCAATTCTTTAGCTCTAGGTGAACCATAATCATTTTCTATAAATGTTCCTACTCCTGCACCGATAGCTAAAATAAGCAGTAAGAGTATCATGAGTTTATAGGAAGAAAATAGTTTATACATATATTGAAAAAACCTTTTATAAAAAATATTTTAGAGTTTATCATTTTAAGAGAAAAAAACCAATAAGTTTATTGCATGGTTTCTTTCTTTTAAAATGCTAATGGATATCTTATCCATTAGCATATATTTTGACTTATTTAGAATAAGCAGTCTCAACATCATCTAGTCCAACACGAGATTTTTTTGGATTTAGATTATGGTTTTTTTCAGCTTGTTTATACCACTCTTTTTCTAATGTTGCTTTAAAGCGTAGCTTCTCTTCAACTAGCTTTTTAAATGGTACACCTACAAGTTTTTGAGCAATTTCTTTGGTTGAGAAATCTGGAGCAGCATAGTTAAATAAACCATGTTTAGCCAATACTCCCACCAATTTAAGCCTTGCTTGTTGTGCCGTTTCATTTGCTACACTTAAAATTCTTAAAGTCTCTTCTGGTGCATGGAAAAATCCTGGGTGTGATGCTACTGCATAATCCCATTTCCATTGTGCTGAACGAATATCTGCTCTTACAGCTTCAAGCTCTGCATCAGTCGCTCCAACTTCCATTGCTTTTGCTGTTTCAAGGTGTGCTTTTGCCAAGTTATCCATCACAATTTCTGCTAGTTGCTCTTTTCTTTCAAATTTTCTATGCACAATAGATTTAAGTTTCTCTTCACTCTCTCTATGACAAGGCATACAAGATCTATCCATGGTATTCATAGGATTTTGTAATTGGTGGTCAGAATATTTAACTGAACCCTCTTGAGTATATGGCATATGACAATCTGCACAAGATACATTTTTTTGTCCATGGATACCTGTTTTATAAAGACTATAACCAGGGTGCTGTGCTTTTAGCATTCTAGTTTTAGAGAGTTTATGTGTCCAATCTGAAAAATTCATATCATCATAGTACTTTTCTTTACCTTCAACTGTTAATCCATTTGCCCAAGGAAGTGTTGTTACTTTAGCAATTTTTTTGTTACCATCTTTATCTGTCCAAGGTGTTTTATGAAAATAGTATTCATTATGACATTGAGCACAAACAAGATTTCTTTTTTCTTGGTGAGTAGAGTTTTCAAAAGTAGGTAATCCAGCTGCTTTTAAGGCTCTGTTTAAATGAGGAACTCTTACAGTTAGTTCACCCGTTTTGTTAGAGTGACAGTTGGCACAACCGATGGTATTGACTATTTCATTACCATATTTTGACCATTTACCAGTAAAGAATTCTAATTCACCATCTCTCTCTTGAATTCTAGGAACATCAGGAGATTTACAAGTCCAACATGCTGTTGGCATAGGACCTGTTTTGTCATCCTTTGGAGCTCCAGTTCTAAGTGTGTTTACATTATCTTGCAGTGCATAATAATGTCCACGTGGTGCATTATAATCTTTAGCAAAACCATATCCAGCCCATAAGACTACAAGTTGAGGACTTTTTTTAAGCATATCTGTTAGCTCATCACCCTCTTTTGTTTTTTTCCATGAACTGTATTGACGAGGATAATATTTTGCCCACTCTTCATTTTTATGTTGTACAGCCTTTTCAACAATAGGTCTTTCAGCCAGTGCAATTCTCTCTGCTTCTCGGTTGTTAATACTTCCTGCAAGTAAGGTCATAGCACAAAGTGATACAACTGATCCTGCAAGTATGAATTTATAGTTAAGTTTCATTTAATCTCCTTATTTGACTTCGTGTACGCCTAAGTTATTAGGCGTGGTTGTTAAAGATCTCACTTTTCCGTGAGGTACATCTTGATGACATGACCAACATTTTCGTCCATTTTCAACGTTGTCATCGTCAAAATTATGATACAAATTTGCATTTTCACTAATCGTCGATGTCATACTCTTATGACATGAAATGCAGTTTGCTTGAACACGTTTCGCTCCATCATCACTAATTTTAATGGCATGGTCATAAGTATCAAACGTAAATGCTACAGTATGGTTGAATCCATCTCTTGCTTTTGCCATATATTTTTTAAAAAAACCATCTGTTGGTAGATGGCATTCAACACAGGTAACATCTCGTGCATGTGAACTATGTTGCCATGTTGCATACTGTGTATTCATCACATGACAGTTTATACAGGCTACTGGGTCTTTTGATAAATAAGACAAAGCCTTTGAAAGATAAAGCATGTAAAAAAAGAACATTATTACAAGTACAACTAAGAAAATTGCAACTTTTTTAATTCTATTATCTACACCTTCTAATCTAAATTTTTTTCCCATACGGCTTCCTTTTGTATTTAATAATGACGTATTTTATAATGCGTCACTGTCCTTTTCATCTGTACGAATACGTAAAGTATGCCCAATATCAGAAACAAATATTTTTCCGTCACCAATTTTACCCGTATGTGCAGCATCTTTAATGGTCTCAATCGCTTTATTGGCAAATTCTTC
>JALWLW010000069.1 GCA_027081065.1 Campylobacteraceae bacterium | reverse complement strand
TCCTTTTGCTGTTACACTTTGTCCATTTCTTACTTGTTCTGCAAAATCTTCTAAATCAATTTCTATTTTCATTTTTTATTCCTATGTCGTATTTTATCTAATTGACACAGAATTTTTTACACTCCCAAAAATTCAATATTTAGAGTTCTATTGCTCGTTTGCTCCATTGTTTAGAACTAAGCTCCCTAAAGTAATGTGCTACTTCAAAAGAATTATTTTCAACTATCACTAAAGCACATTCACTAAGGGGCTTTTCTCTTGCACATACTTCTCCTGGATTTATAAATAATTTATCATTAACCAAAGAGACCTCAAACATATGCGTATGCCCTGAAACAATTAAGTCTGCATCAGCTGACATATAATAAGGCATATGCATCATTTTAACTTTTAAGTTCTCTATTTTAAAATAATAAGGTTCTTTAAAAATATTATACTTTCCATGCAAGGATATTAATGCTGTATCATTATTTCCATAGACACAAGCATAAGGAAGATTGCTTTCTTCAAGCATCACTAAATGCTCTTCTAACATAATATCACCAGCATGAAGTAAATACTCTGCTCCCAAAGAGAGAAGGTGAACAATGGCATCTCTATGAAGTTGGGTTTTGGTGTGTGAATCAGAGAGAATACCAATTTTCATAGACTACTCTGCTTTCTCTTCTTCTTGAGATTTAGGCAAACCTTTTTGTTCATCTTTAGGAACAGCTTCATTCCATTTACATTTTTTGTCAATACAGTCATAAACTTCTCCAGTTTTTAGCACTTTATGAACTACCATGCTCTCACACTCTGGACATTTTCGTTTCAGAGGTTCTCCATTTGAGATAAAACGACATTTAGGATAGTTTGAACAACCATAAAACTTACCACGTTTCCCCTCTTTTTCATGAATTTTAGAACCACACTTAGGACAAGGTACTTCTAACTCTCTTGGTGGCACCAAAGGTTGTGCATTTTTACATTTTGGATAAGCTGAACAAGCATAAAATTTACCACGACGGCTATCTTTAATGACCATCATCTCTCCACACTTTTCACATGGACGATCTGTTAATTCAGGTTCAGGTGGGGCATTCCCCTCTAAATCTGTAGTATACTTACATTTAGGAAAGTTTCTACAAGCAATAAACTCACCATAACGTCCTTTTCGACGGAGCAGTTCATGCCCACACTTTGGACACATTTCACCTGTTGGAATCGCCATCTTTTGACTCTTAATTTTCTCTTTACCCTCAGTAATCTTTTTCATAAAAGGGTCATAGAAGTCAGCAAGAACTTTTTGCCAATCAAGTTTACCCTCATCTACTTCATCCAAATCAGCTTCCATATTTGAAGTAAATGATGAATCAACAATTTCAGCAAAATGTTCTTCTAACATCTCAATAACAGTAAAAGCCACTTCGGTAGGATGAATTCTCTTTTTCTCAATCTCAATATATTTCCGTGTTTGTAAAATGGTAATGGTAGGAGCGTAAGTACTTGGACGACCAATGCCTAAAGATTCAAGTTTTTTAATAAGACTTGCTTCATTATAACGTGCAGGTGGTTCTGTAAAATGTTGTTCAGGTTTAATGTCATCCAAAATAACCTTCTGACCTTTTTTTAATTCAGGAAGTAGTTTATCTTTTTCATTGTATCCTGTAACTTTATAAAAACCATCAAATAGTAATTTTCTACCACTGGCTTTAAAGATAGATTTTTTACCTTTAAAAAGTAATGTTTGAGACTCTAATCTAGCTTCACTCATTTGACAGGCTAAAAAACGGTTGTAGATTAAACGGTAGAGTTTAAACTCATCTGCTCCCAAATAATCTTTGGCAACTAAAGGGGTGAAATCTACTCTAGTAGGACGAATCGCTTCATGGGCTTCTTGTGCCCCTTTTGCAGAAGTATAACTCTTTGCTTTAGCAGGTAAATAATCATCTCCAAAATTTGTTTGGATGTATTCTCGAGCAGACGCTACAGCTTCTTTTGCAAGGTTCAGACTGTCGGTTCTCATATAGGTAATTACCCCCATATTTCCCTTGTCAGTTTTAACCCCTTCGTAAAGCTTTTGAGCCACCATCATGGTCTTTTTAGGTGAAAAACCAAGCTGTGTTGAAGCAGCTTGCTGTAAAGTAGAAGTCATAAAAGGAGCTGGTGTTTTACTTTTACGCTCTCTCTTCTCCAATGATTCAACCACAAAATTCTCTTTTACAGCAGATTGAGCAATCTCCATTGCCATGGCTTCATTTTTAATGGACATTTTATCCATTTTCTTACCATCAAAAGCATAAATACTTGACTCTATGTTCTTCTCAAACAGTCCTTCAATTGTCCAATACTCTTCTGGTTTAAACGCTTTAATTTCGCGTTCACGGTCAACCACAATTTTAAGTGAAGAGCTCTGAACCCTACCAGCACTCAAACCTTTTTGAATCTTAGAAGCTAATAGAGGTGAGAGTTTATAACCTACAATACGGTCAAGTAGACGTCTTGCTTGTTGTGCATTAACTGAATCCATATCTATTTTACGAGGATTATCCAATGCATGTTGAATAGCTGTTTTAGTAATCTCATGAAAAACAATACGAGGCAAAGAGTCTGGCTCTTTTTTAATAGCCATTGCAATATGCCAACCAATCGCTTCTCCCTCACGGTCTTCATCGGTTGCGATATAAATGGTTTCTGCTTCTTTAGCTAATTTTTTAAGCTCTTTAACTGTAGGATTTACATCTCTAGGAATAGAATACTTGGGAACAAAAACACCTTCTTCATCAACCGTGATACCAAATGAACTTTTTGGTAAATCTCGAATATGACCTTTTGATGCCACTACTTTATAATTTTTACCAAGAAAAGCTGAAATGGTTCGTGCTTTGGCAGGAGACTCGACAATAATTAAATTTTTCATATATTTACTACACCCACTAAGATAATTTTCTTGCATTGTAACGAAAAGCTTTACAAAGTGCAACCATTATATTCGATTGTATTTATTTTTTTGCTATACTAATAAGAAAAATATGGAAAAACCCAATGGATAACTTTTCACTTTCAACACTTTTACTTTTTCTGCTTATCTTTGCACTATTTATTGGTTTTTTACTAATTTTCAGCTATCTTACCAAACAAAAAATTGAGGCAAAAAAAATAGCATTGCTAAATGATGCTGCTTGTAAAAAAGCAAAACAAGAACATACAAAACGTTTACTTACTGATTATTTTTGGTCTGATTACATGCGTTTTGCTTGGATTATGCTCTTTTTAGTTTTTACCATTGCTTTAGGCTTTGCACTTGAATCAATTTTAGGTTATATCATAAGTACTGTTTTTATCATTATTACAATATTCTTTCTACGTTTTGCAAAAAGAAGCTATAAAGCTTTTCCAACCCTAGCAGCCGAACGTTTGGAAAAATTTGAAAAAGAAGTTATGGATGCACTTGAGAATGAAATTAGTTTCAAGGGAGACAATATTCAAGTCTTCTCTAAAGAAGATGAAGCATTTGATACTAACCCCAAAATATTTTCATTTCCTACTAATATTACTAAAATAAAATTTCCACCATTTCAAACAAATGCTAATAAACAACCTATTATTCATACCAAAAAATTAGAATTCCTTATTTTATCACGTGAATACTTTAGTATTTGTCAAGAAGCTGCTACCTTTAATCTACTTAACCCCGATAGAGCTGGTCCACCCAAAAAGTGTGCTGAACTTCCAGGAAAGGCTGGGGAATGTCATGAACATTATTATTCTCAAATGCGTAATGTAGAATATGATAGCAAAGAAGAGTGTATACGTATTATTTATTATGATGAAAGAGATGATGTCACCTTTCCTTGTAAAAAAATCAATCCAGATAGAAAACCTGCTGTAAAAGCATTACAAGAAAAACTACGTCTTACAGAGCGTCAACGATTACATAAAATTGATGAACATGCAAAGTATGAAGCCATTCGATCTAAAAGAGTAGAAAAAGAAGAAAACAAGAAAGATAATGATGAACTCAATAATAAATAAGTCATAAGTAAAAATTATTTTATTAAAAAAATAATTTTTTAGACTTAAATAAAAATATAGAATAAAAACTAAATAATTACAGCTATAGCGTTAATAGCTCCC
>JALWLW010000068.1 GCA_027081065.1 Campylobacteraceae bacterium | reverse complement strand
ACCCTACACAATATTACTTTTTTAAATACATATTTTATAATCCCGAGAAATAATCCCAAAACGCTACTATTTGTATATTCTCTTGAGTTTCTTTATTTTGATTATAAGTCAAAAGAATACGTTCATCAAGATTAAATTTTAATTTACAAATTTTTAATACAATTTTTGTATTGAAAACAGTAATCTATCTCTTTTTTCTAAAGTCAACTCATAACAAACTTGGATAGCAGTTAATCTCTCTTCTTTTTTAATAATGAAGTCACACTCAAAGTTGTTGTAAAAGTAGATTTCATAGCCTCTTTTAACAAGCTCTGTATAGACTAAATTTTCAAAGCTTTGATGTGGTAACCATATTTCATACACCTTCCCTCAAGAATCTAAGCACTTATTTCATATCGTAACATTTTTTCTTCATAATCTACAGGAGATAAATAATTATTTGCACTGTGCATCCTTTTTCTGTTGAAATAGAAGAAGATATGATAAATAAAGCTAATGAGCTATATAAAAAGAAAAAATCTCTCGTTTATTTGTGAAAATATGAATACTATGAACTTTGAAAAGAGTGATTTAATTATCTCTTATTATACGATTCAATTTATTCATCCTAAACTAAGACAAGAACTTATAAATAAAATTTATGAATCATTAAATTGGGGAGGAGCATTTATCTCTATTTAAAAATATATGAACTTTGAGGGTTTTTTACTCATAAAGTAAAAATACCTAAAAAATAATCATACTAACTCTGTTATTATGAAAAAAAATTGATTATACCCGGTTGATATAAATTCAAAGGAGTAAATTATGAAATTTACAAAATTATCTTTAATTGCAGCTCTAGCTGTAAGTTCAATGACAACAACTGCTGTAGCAGGAGATACTACTGTTACAGGTAAAGCACAAGCTTATTATCTTACAACAGATGATTCAGGTACAGGTGACTTAGGTTCAAATGGAACTTCTAAAACTGGAACAGCTATTAC
The DNA here is from genome assembly GCA_027081065.1 of Campylobacteraceae bacterium. The sequence continues at coordinate 15,328 of JALWLW010000068.1, read as the reverse complement.
CTTTGATGTGGTACATAAGTTAACTGATGCGATTACTGCAAATTTCTCAGCTGTTGGTTACACTCATTTAGGTAATGAGATGGGTGCCAATAAATTTGAAGGTTCACCAGCAGATGGTTTTTTTTAATGTTGCTAACTTAACTGGTTCATTTGAAGCAGCTACTTTAACAAATAACTCTGTAGATAAATTTACATTTAGTGCTGCTTATATAACTAGATTTAGACAGAATGATACAGGAGATTATTTTATAAAATTAGCTGACAATAACTATGGACTTGGTATAGGGTATGATGATGTTGTCAATACGAATTTATGGTACTATAATGTTGATGACCAGAACTATAAGCAAACATATCTTGATATTGCAAAAACTTTTGGAACGGTTACTGTGGCTGCTCAAGGAGTACAAACAAATTATGCAACGGCTACAGATGCGATAGCTTATGGAGCTAAAGTATCAGGAGAAATTTTAGGAATTGGTGCAAGTTTAGCTTACAATAAACTTAATGATAACGCTACTGGTTATATAAAAATAAATTCTTTGTATACAAGTTCATGGAATACATTTACTTCACGTGCAGGAGCAACACAAGATGCTAATGTCTATAAAGTTGAATTATCCAAAGAGTTTGGTAATTTAAGTGCAACAGCAAGTTTTGCTGACTATGATAATAATGCTGAAGAGACAGATATTATTTTAGGATATGCATTGAAAGATAATGTCTCTTTAGGTGTAATCTATAGTAATACTACTGATATAGGGGCAACAGAAGCGAACCAAGCTCTTGAATTAACTGCTATTTATGGTTTTTAATTAGTCTTGTAAAGACCTAAGGTATGTCATGAAACTGCCTTTTATTGTTAGCTAGAAGAGATAGCTGGAATCTCTAAGTTTATGCTCTCTTTTTTAATTTGTATATTAATACCATTTTTAGCTGCTAGATTCTTTAACTCCTCATTTCCTTCATTTCTTCTTGTATTACTTTTTAATTCTAAGACAACAATAGCATATTTTTTATCTTTAAATATTACCCGTTCTCCAAGTTTTATTTTTACATTTATTTTTAAGTACTTACTCTTCTTAAATTGAGAAAATATTTTACGTAAAAGAAGTGAAAAGTTATTTTGGTGCATTTGGAACTCAGGAATTTCATAGTCTGTTAAAAGACTTAAATCACCTTTGTAGTGAATGTTAAAGAGTTCAATATTGGCTTGAATAAGCATATTGATATCAGTTAATGTAAAACCATCAAGTACGATGTGTTGGTCCACTTTTTCAATGGTTTTATGGTAAAGGTGAATACCAATAAAATCTTCATTTTCATAGAGTACATTAATACCATAAAATTGAAAAGAGTTAAAATGAAGAGGAAGTATTGATTTTTTAAATCCAAATGTTTTCGGTGCATAGGCTAAGGCAAGGTCAAAAATCTCTTTTAATTTACAAGACCCCATAAGTATTTCAGCTGAATTATTAAGATATTTTATTTTACCTGTATTGTCAAAAAGTATAAAGGGATTAGAATCATGCTCAATGAAAAATTTAAAGTTAATTGATGTCATACTCTTGAATTTTCTTTCTTAATGTATTTCTATTTAATCCTAAGACCCTAGAGAGTTTGAGTTGTGATTTATATTTTTTTAGACCAGATTCGATGAGAGGTTCTTCATAGAGAGCAAGGTGTTCTCTGTAGGCATTATTTCCTTCTATATTCTTAAGAAGATAGTTGTACATGAGTAGTTGAATATCTTTTTTAGTTACAGTATTTAAGAGTAATTGTTTATAAATAGAGGCCTTTAATGATTTGATATTTTGGCTTAAATCTAGTTCTTCTTGATTAAGTGGAACGTTTAAGTCTAACATTAACTCTTTTTGAATATTTTCTTGAAAATAGCTAATGAGGATTGCTAAATCTTCTCTCTCTTTAAGTTCAGGCATTTTATAAATAAAAGCAAAAATTTGTGTATATTGTGTTGATTTTCTATTCTTATTCGCAATGGCAATAATACGCTTATTGTCAAAGTTTAGCTTTTCAATGTTGTTAACTTTTTCAAAATTATAAATTATAAGTTCATTATTTGACTCAAGTGCCGTATAAAGTTCTTTTTCATTGGAAGCATCAACATAAATACTATTAGGAAATAGTGTTTTGATTAAAGTTTTTTTCCCTGTATGTTTCTCTCCCATGAGTAAAGAAGAGACATAAAGTGATTTGGTAAGGGTTAAACCTTTCGAAATCTTGGCTATTTGTGCTGAATTGCTTAAAAATTGAACAGTTTTCATTTTTAGATTATAGTCAAGGGAAACTTATTTTAGTATGAAAGTTTGACTAAAGCATAGATACATAGAAGAAGTGCTTCTAAATGTGAAGTAGTAATGACTCTAGTTGTTGAAGAGAAAGTAAGGTCTTATCTTGAAATTGTGATTTATTAAAGGTCTTTTGCCGTTTCGCCAATTGGGCTGTGTGAATGCTGACTCTTTCCTCCATTTCCTTTTTTGTATATACTCCATCTAAGTAGCTTAGTACCTCTTTAATACCTATAGATTTCATACAGTTTGGTTGACGGGTATAGGTTCTTTCCAAATAAAATACCTCATCAATAAGTCCCATATTTATCATTTTTTTGGTACGCTTTTTAATACGTTCTCTTAATGCTTCCCTTTCCACTTCTATCTCATAAATCGGTAACTTATCTGTAATGGTAGGTATAGGAGGATTAGCTTTAAAATATTCGCTTGGAGTAAGTTTGGTTTCAAAATAGAGATTTAACATTTTTTCTATGCGATAAACATCCGTATTTTTAATTTTTGCCATATGTTTGGGGTCTAAATTATTCAGAAAATCATGTGCTAACTTTGTGTCAAAAAGAAGTTCTTTTGACTTTTCTTTCGCCTCTATAGAGATACTTGGTAAATTAGAAATACCATTCATTAAGGCACTTAAATAAAAACTAGTTCCTCCCACAATAATAAGGTTTTTATTCTCCTGTATAGATTCTTTTTTAGCTTTTTTGTAAAGCTCGATAAAAAGTGTAACATCAAAAAAATCATTAGGGTAGAGTTCATCTATACCATAATGTTTAATGCCATTTCGCTCGTTTAGACTTGGTTTTGCCGAAGCAATGTCAATTTCTTTGTAGAGAGCTAAAGAATCTAAAGACAAAATATTGGCAGAAATTTTATGGGCTAACTCAATGGCTAAAGCTGTTTTTCCTGAAGCTGTAGGCCCAATGAGGGCTAATTGTTTAAAAGATGTCATCTGAAATAATAACATATTAGGGTAAAATAACTTTTTTAAATAGGAGAAAAAAATGTTATTTGACAAAGACAACCGTTTTAATTTAGCGAATCTTATTACCTTTGGAAATATTGCAGCTGGGCTTATTGCCATTCATTTTATTGTTCATGGAGATTACTTTACAGCTATTATCTTGGCATGGATTGCTGGGGCATTGGACATCGCCGATGGAAAAGTAGCTCGAAAATACAAGCTTTCAACAGAGTTTGGTATTCAAGTCGATTCGTATGCTGATTTTATTTCTTTTGTGGTTATGCCATCTTTTTTACTTTATTATGCCATTACTGATGGTGCAAGTGGCACGACACAACTTGTTTTAGGTTTGGTTTTTATCGCTTATATTATCGCTGGTCTTAGACGTTTAATTGAGTTTAATATGAAGTCCGAAGAGGGTGTTGTAACAAAGTTTTTTGAGGGCGTACCTACGCCTTTGGGAGCTATTTTACTTTGGGTACTTTATTTGCTTTTTTCTTATGGTATTCTTTCTAACCCTTATAGTATAGGAGTCTTAACAGCTGTTATTGCTTGGGCTTTAAACTCTAAATTAAAAATTCCTCATCCATAATGTTTAGTAATTTAAAAGTTAAGTTAGCCAATCTCTCTGAGATGGTGATGTTTAAACATAGCATTTTTTCTTTACCATTCATCTTTATTGCCATGACGGTAGCAGCTGATGGTTGGTTTGGATGGAAACTCTTTTTCTTAGGTATTTTAGCAGCCATAACGGCTAGAAATTTTGCTATGGGTGTAAACAGGTACTTAGACAGAGACATTGACATCTTAAATCCTAGAACAAAAGACAGACCCTCTGTTGATGGACGTATATCAAATGCTACAATGCTTGGTTTTATTGTTTTAAATGGCTTAGGGTTTGTTGTTGTTGCCTATTTTATCAATACTTTAGCCTTTCAACTCTCATTTCCTATTTTGTTCATATTAGGAGCGTATAGTGTCTTTAAACGTTTCTCTTCTTTAGCTCACATTATTTTAGGGGTTTCACTTGGTTTAGCACCCATTGCAGGAACTGTGGCTGTATTAGCAGAGATTACCCCTTGGTCTATTTATTTGTCGATGGGTGTGGTTTTTTGGGTAGCTGGGTTTGATTTACTGTACTCTTTGCAAGATATTGAGTTCGACAAAGAGAATGGGCTGTACTCTATTCCCTCTAAATATGGGGCAAAAAATACGATGTTGATTGCGAAAATCTTTCACATCTTAACCATTCTCTTTTGGATTATGTTTATAATCTCAGCTCAATTGACTTTCTTTTCACAATTAGCTGTTATACTGTCAGCACTTATGTTGACTTATGAACATTATATCGTTAATAAAGATTTTACAAAGATAGATAGGGCTTTTTTTACGGTCAATGGGTATTTGGGCATCATGTTTTTATTTTTAATAATTTTGGAGGTACTTTAAATGACAACTGAGCAATTACAATTTATCTTTTCCCTTTTTTCTTTTGTGGGGGTTGTTGGAATTTTATTTTATAGCATACTCGAAAAAGCAAAAGCAGAAGAGAATATTGAACGTATAGACCAATTAGAAGAAGAAATTATAGGACTTAAAGAGTATGTTCACAAAGTTGAAGAGCGTTTAGAGACTAAAGAAAACCCTGAAGTAGAGAATATAAAAAATAAAATCATTGCACTCTATGAAGAGGGTGCTGATATGATGCTCATTGAAAATGCTTTAAATGTTCCAAAAGCAAAAATTGAGATGGTACTAAAGTTTCATAAATTAAATAATTCAGATAACTGGAAAGATTCTTCAAATCAGGTCTTGTAATTCGTTAATTATCTTGCTATAATTCCGACCTCACAACACATATGTGCACTCATAGCTCAGCTGGATAGAGCATCGGTTTGCGGTACCGAAGGTCACAGGTTCGAATCCTGTTGGGTGTACCACTTTTAAATCCTAAGTTTAGGAAAAACCCCATGAAAAAATATTATTTTTCACTGTTAGTATTATTCTTTGTAGCTTGTGGCTATAAACCATCTTCTCATTATGCGAAACAATTAATTGGTGAAAAAGTGTATGTTTATGCTGATGTCTCTTTAGCTGACCCTGAAAATGCTGTTTTAACAAAAGATGCTTTAAATTTAGCACTACAAACACGTTTTAAATCAAAAGTAGTTTCTGAAAAAGAAGCTGATAGTAGTATTAAAATGACTTATAAAAATGTACGCTTTATACCTTTACAATATGATAAAGTTGGATATGTAGTTTATTATCAAGTCAATATGACTTTGAATTTTCTTTTTAAAAAAGGAGATATTGTAATTGATAGAGATATTACAGGACGTTATGAATTCCCTATTAGCTCTAGTGCTATTATCTCTTCTGATTTAAATTTTCAAGCAATTGAACAGAGTTCAAGAAAAGCTTTAGATCAATTTATTGCTTTTTTAGCAGCAAAAGGCTATCTATTATATGCTAAGTAGTCTCTCTTTTTTAGATTTTATAGAACAAAAACCACTCTATTATAAAGAGATAGATCATGAACGTGTACATAAGGCATACGCTCTTTTAAAACCTCATATTAGAAAACCTTTAACCATTCATATTGTGGGAACAAATGGCAAAGGAAGTACGGGGCGTATTATGGCATCTCTACTGCACTTTGGGGGAAGTAAAGTAGGACATTTCTCCTCTCCTCATATTTTAAAATTTAATGAACGCATTTGGATAAATGGTGAAGATATTAGAGATGATGCTTTAGAGCTAGCTCATCAAAAACTTTATGCTATTTTAGGTGAAGAGATGAGTAAGGGTTTGAGTTATTTTGAGTATACTACTTTATTAGCTCTTGTAGCCATGGAATCCTTAGATGTTATTGTGCTAGAAGCAGGACTTGGAGGAGAGTTTGATGCAACCAATGTTTGCTCAAAAGCACTCTCTATTATTACACCCATTGGGCTTGATCATCAAGAGTTTTTAGGTGAGAGCATAGAAGAGATAGCCACCACTAAAATGAATTCTATAGAGAAAAGTTTTGTTCTTTCCATGCAAACAGATGATACGGTTTATGAGGTTAGTAAAGAAATTATTGAAAAGAAAAAATGTAGGTGTTATGATGTTAGAATGTTTAAGGAAAAATACTTTAAAGAGTATCAAGAGTTAAAAGTTTTAACAAAGAGACTTGAATGGAGTGAATATCTTTTTGAGAATGCGTTATCAGCTATTTATGCTTTGAAAAAAATCAATTTTCCTTATGAGATAAAAGATTTAGAACAAGTAACATTATTTGGACGTTTTTATAAAATCTTACCCAATGTTACCATTGATGTGGGGCACAACCTATTAGCTGCTAAGGCGATTAGTAAAACATTAAGTAAAAATCCAAAAAAAGAGAAGCCAATACTTATTTACAATACATTAAATGATAAAAATTATGTTAATATTTTACAAGCGTTTAAGCCATATATTGAACATGTTGAAATATTAGAGATTAAAACAGATAGAGCATTAGAAAGAAGTTCTTTAGAAGATGCCTTAAAATTTTTAAATATTACATACAAAGATTTTCATAATATTGATGATAATAGTCACTATTTGGTCTTTGGTTCATTTTATGTTGTTGAAGCATTTTTAAACAAAATAAATAATAATCTGATATAATACTTAGATATCACAATTACAAAGGAAAATAAAATGGCATTTTTTGGAAAGAAGAAAAAAAAACCAGCTCCAATGAACTCTGCAAGTATTATTACCCCAGGTACATCTATTAAGGGAGAAATTAGATGTGAGGGAAACATACTTTTAAATGGAGAGTTTGAAGGTTCAATCATCTCTCAAAGTGAAGTTGTTGTTGGGAAAAGTGGTCGTGTTACTGGTGAAATTCAATCAGCTAAATTACTCGTTTCTGGGGAGTTCCGAGGTAATTATACTGGTGAAGTAATTGATATTATGCCTTATGGTAAAGTTTATGGTGATGTTAAAGTTAATAACATTATTATTGAACCAAATGCTGTGTTTGAGGGTGAGACGAAGATAGTTTCTGGTCGTATTGAACGTGATGATATTTCAGATGTACATATTGTTCAACCTAAAAAGATAGGTTATTAATCTTAATATAATTTAGAAAAAAAGAGAGAGATGAGACAATCTGATGTTTATGAATATCTTCAAAAAGAGGATATTCAACTTAAGAAAAGAAGCCTATTTGTCTGTAAAAATGACAAAGATGCTCACAAAACTGCTGATACTGCTACACTTTTAAACTACAAATCTTTTGTTTTACCAGATTTACGGCTAAGTGAAGGTGATGATTTACGTTCATTTCAAGTTGAATTTTATGAGCTGATAGAGGCTTTACATGGCTATTTCTCTTGTAAGGAAAAAAAGCTTTTAATTTCTCCTCTTAGAACACTACTTCTACCTTTACCAAAAGAACAGTACTTTAAAACATTTGAAATAGAGTTTGCCTCGACTTTAGATTTAAAAGAGTTAAAAGACAAACTATATTACTGGGGTTACCATTTTGTAGACATTGTCACGCAAAAAGGTGAAGTCTCTTTTCGTGGTGATATTTTAGATGTCTTTCCTTTAGGGGGAGATAAGGCATATAGACTCTCTTTGTTTGATGAAGAGGTTGACGGAATTAGAACTTTTTCAGTTGACACGCAAAAATCAGACAAAGAGGAGTTAGAGAACATTAGCATTATTCCTGCTCTTTTAGCTTTTAGTGAAGAGGAGTACAACAGCTTAAAAGCACGGGTAGAAAAAAGCTCACTGGATTCATTTGTAAAAGACATAGACTCTTTAGGTTTTTGGTACTTAGATGACTTTGCTGAGAACTATGTAGAGACTTTTGATAGTTTGCTACTTGATAACATGAGCGAAGAGCTAGAGGAGATTTATTCACTCGATACCCCTTTAATTCAAAAAGAGTCATTTAAACTTCCTATTATTCCTCAGTCAGCTAAAGTACGTGAACTTGAAGTCATAAAACCTAATGCTATTTTAGAATCAAACAAACACAAGCGTATAACGATTATTGCTAAAAATGAGTCTATTGTTCGTGGTTCAGAGCTTAATTCGTTTGAAAATATCAAGTTTGTTTATGAAGACATTATTGTTAACCTCATCTCAGAAGCTGAAGTGATTATCTCCCTTAACAAACCTGTTAAACGTAAAAAGGTTAAAAAAGCTTCGATTATTTTAGATGAGCTAAAACTGGGTGACTACATTGTTCATGAAAATCATGGAGTAGGGTTGTTTAAAGGGGTAGAAAAAAGAGTGGTGTTAGGGGCAACACGTGAGTTTGTGCTTATTCATTATCAGAATGAAGATGCCCTTTTAATTCCTGTTGAAAATCTCAATACCATTGACCGTTTTGTAGCTGATTCGGGTTCTTTACCTGTATTAGACCGAATGGGAAAAGCAAGTTTTAAAAAACTCAAAGGCAAAGTCAAAGAGAAACTTTTTACCATTGCTTCTGAACTTATTAGTCTTTCAGCTCAGCGTCACCTTAAAAAAGGAATTGTCTTTAAACGCGATGATATTGACCATAAGATTTTTATGTCACAAGCAGGGTTTGTCCATACTGAAGATCAAGAATTAGCCATAAACTCTATGTTAGAAGAGATGAGCTCAGGTCGAATGATGGACAGACTGCTTTCAGCTGATGTTGGTTTTGGTAAAACAGAAGTTGCTATGAATGGTATGTACATGGCATGGAAAAATGGTTATCAATCAGCAATGGTTGCCCCTACAACGCTTCTCTCTTCACAACATTTTAAGAGTATGCAAGAGCGTTTTAAACCTTATGATATCAAGATAGGAAAACTTGACCGATATACCACAGGCAAAGAGAAAAAAGCACTTTTAGAAGCCTTAGAAGATGGTCGTGTGGATATGGTTGTTGGGACACACGCCCTGCTTAAGGCAAAGTTTAAAAACTTAGCGTTTATTATCATTGATGAAGAGCATAAGTTTGGGGTAAAACAGAAAGAAGCACTTAAAGAGATAGCTATTGATGTACATCTGCTCTCTATGTCAGCGACGCCAATTCCACGAAGTTTAAACATGGCAATGTCTCAGGTGAAAACTTTCTCAGAAATTTTAACCCCACCTGTTGAGCGTCAAGGGGTGCGAACTTTTGTAAAATCTTATGATGAAAAAATCATTAAAGAGGCAATTACTAGAGAGATGCGACGTGGTGGACAAATTTTTTATGTCTTTAACTCTATTGCTCAAATTGAAGAGAAGAAAAAAGTACTACTTGAATTAATGCCAAAACTCCGTGTAGCTGTACTTCACTCTAAAGTCTCAGCTGTACAAACTGAAAAAGATATGGAGCTTTTTGAAGCTGGAGAGTATGATGTAATGCTCTCAACCTCCATTGTTGAGTCAGGTATTCATATGCCACATGCTAATACTATGATAGTTGATGGAGCAAATAACTTTGGAATTGCCGATTTACATCAATTAAGAGGGCGTGTTGGGCGTGGTGGTGTTGAGGGTTACTGTTATTTTATGGTTGAGGACAAAGAACGACTTTCTGAAAATGCCAAAAAGAGGCTTTTAGCCTTAGAATCTCACTCAGATTTAGGCTCTGGTGCAGTTCTAGCATTCCATGACTTAGAGATAAGAGGTGGAGGCAACATCATTGGTGAAGCACAATCTGGACACATTAAGCAAATAGGGTATTCTCTCTATTTACGAATGCTTGAAGATGCCATCAAAGAGCTAAGTGGAACCGTTGAAGAAGAGGAAGTGAGCGTTGACATTAAACTAACCATTGATGCCTATTTAAATGAAGAACTCATCGAAGAAGACAGACTACGTTTAGAGTTGTACCGAAGACTCTCTCAGTGTGATACAACAGGCGAAGTACATGAAATAGAGATAGAGATAGCCGACCGATTTGGAAAGCTAGACACCATCTCAAGACAGTTCATAGATGTCATGGTCATGAAAGTTTTAGCCAAAGAGCAAAAAATCTCTAAAATCGCCAATGCAGGGGAAAAGGTCTTCATAGAGTTTGTAGATGAGCGTAAAGAACGATTGTTCTTAAAGGCTAATTCTAAAGATGATGATGATTTGATTGCATGTGCGTTTGGGTATTTGAAGGATAAAAAATAGCTAAGAGTTGATTAAATTTGAAAGGTAAGTAGTAGCGTGATTCTAAACCTAAAAAAAATCCAAAACATAAAAAAATATTTTTCAAGATTTTAAGTTACTAAGTACTATAATATAAAGATGAAAATAGTAGTATTTATAGTAATGAACTTAACAATGTTGATGGCAGATAACCTATTAAAAGCAGGGACTTACTCATGGTACGGAGGAGGGGCTACGGCTTCTTTAACGGTCAAAAAAGATAAGGCAAATGGTTATGGAATTTTTGGGGAAGCTCTTTATGGGATGTCTCGAAAGTTTGGACCTAATATGGGAGATTTGAGTTTTACAGGTTTTATGAAAAATGGTACGTTGGTTTATCGTGAGGGTCGAGGGGAAGATGCTTATATTTTAACGTTAAAAGTAAGAGAAGATGGTAGCTTTGATATTAGCGAGAAAGGTTTTCCTCCATTTGGGCACAATGTTCGCTTTACGGGGCATTTTACTTCGGATGATAATCCAAGTTTTAACTGTGCTAAAGCTAAGACCTTTACGGAGAAAGCTATTTGTGATAACAAAGGTTTAGCAAGACTCGACCGAAAAATGGCGAAGGCTTATTCTCTTTTAAAGAGTGGTTTTTTTTATAAGGAAGAGAGTGAACTTAAAGTTAATGCTTTAAAAAAAGAACAAAGAATATGGGTGAAACAACGTAATGCTTGTAAAAAGAAAAAGGCGTACTTGGGTTGTTATGAACAGGCTTATTTTCAAAGAATTAAGCACTTAAATAAAGGCTTTGATGGACTTTGGAGTTATAGGGACTAAACTTTTACTTAGTTTAACCAAAAAATTAATCCTCCTTGTCCTATAACAATCAACCAATAGACAATTTGAAAAGAGCTTTTAATGGTCTTATGTCGAAAAAACTTTTGGGCTAACAGTGCCGAGGGTGACCCTCCTAATAAAGATAGAGTTTGAAGGTTTAACTCTGGTACACGTAGTTTTTCTGTAGAAGCGATGAATTTGTCATAGCCATAGAGTAAAAAAGTAGTAAGATTAATTGCAATAAGATAGGCTAAGAGTAAATGCATATATTGTGATAAGTAAAGAAAAACCATAAGTATAGAAATGAAAGAGCTTAGTCCAAAAATGAAGTAAGGAGAGAGTCGTCTTTTCCCAGCTTGAACGTTAATTGCAGTAAGACCTTTTTGGGTTTTTTTAATTTCAAATTCAACCTCTTGTCCTTGGCTTAGTTTTGTTGCATTTTGGACTTGTGTAATATGCACAAAAATATTTTCTTCATGTTCTTTTGAATCAATAAACCCATAGCCTTTTTTTTCATTGAAATGTATAATATAGCCTTGCACTAGATGCCTTTGTTTTTAGAAATTATAACATACTCAACAATAGGTGTACAATTTTAGGTTATACTTTAAAAAGTTAAAAAATAATGTTAAAAAGGAATTCACTATGCGTTTTATATTACTTACTTTGTTCTCACTTATATTTGTGAATGCAGGGGGAGGAGTTCTTGATGTTGATTGGTCTGGTATTAATAGAGTACAGCAAAAAGTGTCAGCTCCTTACCCTAAAGTTTTAGTAGAAGGAGTAAAAAAGGTAAGATTACCTGTTTATCTTTCTTCGTCATATGCTTATGATAAAAATATGGTTGTGGTTTCAGATAAAGACTTTTATACTATTTCAATTTTTTTAAAAGGAGCGATGGTTCTATTTGAAGGAGATAGAACATATCAAGAGTCTGTTTCCCCAGCGAATAAAGAGTTTCAAAAAATAGTACAAAAAGCTACGCCTGTAGAGTTTTTTAAATCAGAAGAGTTAATGGTGGCTTCTTTTAATAAGCATGGTGCAAATTATATGATTTCTATAGAGTGTGATAATCCTAAAAGAGATAAACGATGTAAAGAAGAAACATTTATTAGAGATTTATACTCTCGAATCATTGTAGTAGGGGGTCGACCATGAGACTAATGATTATTTTATTAATTAGTTTAGTTTTTCTCTCTTGTGATAAAAAGCCTTCTGCTACACATCTAGGAGAAGGTTTTACTTATTATCCAGCTGGAAAATTATCACCAGCTAAAAGTGGGATAGGGCGTTTGGGAGATAACTATGTTTATGCTCCTAATATTCGTTTTCCCATTGAGAATGCACCAGCTTATATTAATTCACAAGTTTATGGAGTAGGTGGCTATTTGGGACCAAAAGGAAGTTTGTGTGACAAAAAAAACTACGCTTACCCTTGGCGTGATAATTATTGTGAGAAAAGAGGTTGGAAGATGCCTCTTTGCTATGGAGGAAAAGGTCATCAAGGAGTAGATATCCGTACAGCTACTTGTGAAAAAAAGAAATATTATGCTGTAGCTGTTGAAGATGGAATAATTAAATCTATAGGGACATATACTGTACAGCTTCGAGGTGTATCAGGTAGAACTTATAGGTATTTACATTTAGATCCAAGAAGTTTACAAGTACGTAGAGGACAGCGAGTAAAAAGAGGGCAAAGAATGGGGTTAGTTTCTAATTATATGGGAAAAACAACTACTTCAATTCATCTGCATTTTGATATGAAGCAGACTGTTAAAGTGGGAAATAGTTCTAAATCAATATTTGTACCTCCTTATACTTCTTTAGTAGAAGCCTATAAACGTTTGTTGAGTGGTAATCCTTAAAATCCTTTTTTTAACTGTGTAGATATTTGTCATTGAAGAGAGAATTACTCTGAATAATATTAGTATTAATTTAAGATTATTATTCATAATCGTATAATGACGTCAACATTTAACAAAAACAGGAGTCTACATTGAATATTCATGAATATCAAGCGAAACAGATTTTCGCTAAGTATGGTGTTCCCACACCAAAAGGTATTATCGCCGAGACTGTTGACCAAGCAGTAGAGAATGCAAAAGAGCTAGGTGGTCCGGTATGGGTTGTTAAGGCTCAAATCCACGCAGGTGGGAGAGGTCTTGGTGGTGGAGTAAAACTTGCTAAATCACTTGATGAAGTAAGAGAACTAGCTAACGAAATTCTTGGAATGCAATTGGTTACTCATCAAACAGGTCCAGAAGGTAAAAAAGTAAATAAAGTTTACATTGAAGATGGTGCTGATATTAAAGATGAGTTCTACTTATCTGTTGTACTTGACCGTGCTGCTGAAATGCCAATTATTATGGCTTCAACTGAAGGTGGAATGGACATTGAAACTGTTGCTGAAAAGACTCCTGAAAAAATCATTAGAATTGAAGTTGATCCAGCAATTGGTTTTCAAGCTTTTCATGGAAGAGAGCTTATCTTTGGTCTTGGAATTACAGACAAAGCAGAGCAAAAGAAAATGATGAAATTTGCTGCTTCTATTTATGATGTATATATGGATACAGATGCAGAGATGATTGAGATTAACCCATTAGTAAGAACAGGAAGTGGTGATTTTATTGCCCTTGATGGTAAAATGGGCTTTGATAACTCTGCACTTGGTAGACAACCAATGATTGCTGAGATGAGAGATATTACAGAAGAAGATGCTGATGAGATGGAAGCAGCTAAATATGGACTTTCTTATGTTGCTCTTGATGGTGAAATTGGTTGTATGGTAAATGGTGCTGGTCTTGCGATGGGTACGATGGATACAATTAATTACATGGGTGGAACACCGGCAAATTTCCTTGACGTTGGTGGATCTGCAAATGCTGAAACGGTTGCTAAAGGTTTTGAGATTATTCTTAAAAACCCAAAAGTAAAAGCAATTTTTGTAAACATTTTTGGTGGAATTGTAAGATGTGATAGAATTGCCAATGGTATTATTGAAGCGACTAAAATCACTGATGTAAATGTACCTGTAGTGGTTAGACTTGATGGTACAAATGCACCAGAAGCAGCAGAAATTTTAAAAAATGCAAATATTGCTAACCTAATTGTTGGTGATGATTTAGGTGATGGTGCAGCAAAAGCAGTAGCAGCAGCAAAAGGAGACAAATAATGAGTATTTTAGTTAATAAAGATACAAAAGTAATTGTACAAGGTTTTACAGGTAAAGAGGGAACATTTCATGCTGAACAATGTTTGGCTTATGGAACGCAAATTGTAGGTGGTGTAACACCAGGTAAAGGTGGACAAACACATCTTGACCAACCTGTATTTAACACTGTTAAAGATGCTGTAAATGCTACAGGTGCTACTGTTTCTATGGTATTTGTTCCCCCTGCATTTGTTGGTGATGCTGTGATGGAAGCTGCTGAAGCTGGAATTGAACTTGCAGTAGTTATTACTGAAGGTGCACCTGTCAAAGACATGCAAATGGCAAAAGCTCATGCAACCAAGCATGGCATGATGACCATTGGACCAAACTGTCCAGGTGTTATTACTGCTGAAGAGTGTAAAATTGGTATTATGCCAGGTATGATTTTCAAAAAAGGAAATGTTGGACTTATTTCTAAGTCTGGTACATTAACTTATGAGGGTGCAAACCAAGTATGTAACGAAGGTTATGGAATTTCTACAGCTGTTGGTATTGGAGGTGACCCAATTATTGGTCTTTCATATAAGCAACTTCTTCAAATGTTTGAAGATGATGCTGAGACTAAAGCTATTGTAATGATTGGTGAAATTGGTGGTGATCTTGAGATTCAAGCTGCTGCTTACATTAAAGAAAACATTACAAAACCCGTTGTAGGATTTATTGCAGGTCAAACTGCACCAGCTGGTAAAACAATGGGTCATGCAGGAGCTATTATTTCTGGATCTGCTGGTACAGCTAAAGAGAAAATGGATGCATTGACTGCTGCTGGTGTTGAAGTTGTTGTAAGTCCTGCTGAAATTGGTAAGGCTGTCAAAAAAGTTTTAGGATAATCATCTTTTCAATTTAAATTTATACTATGTCCTATTTTCGGACATAGTTATTAACTTCTTTTATTTTTCTCTCATTCAAGCATTTAAGTTT
>JALWLW010000067.1 GCA_027081065.1 Campylobacteraceae bacterium | reverse complement strand
ATTGAAATAAATACCTTTCATTCATACGCTCTAAAACTTATTGCACGAGTAGTAAAAGAGGATGAAGATATTTTGAAAGAGTCTATTGTTGAAGCAACAAAACAGATAAATGAAGGAGATGTTCATTTACCCTATAAGAGGGTTTTAGTTTTAGATGAGTTTCAAGATATTAATGAAGATAGTTTTGAACTTGTAAAAGCTATTTATAATGCAAATAATCAAGAGATGAGAGTTATTGCTGTTGGTGATGATGACCAGTGTATTATGACCCATGCAGGAGCTGATGTAAAATTCATAGATAAATTTTCAGAAGAGTTTGGAAAAGATGAAGATGATGGTCAAGACCTCTATAGACAGTATGAGTTACTTACAAACTTTAGAAGTAAACAAAACATAGTAAAATATTCTAATAAGTTTATAGAACGAGTATCCAATAGATATAAAAAAGATAATTTACATGCTCACTCAGAAGATAAAGGTACAGTTTTAGTACAGACTTGTAGTTCTAAAAATCTTATTACCCCAGCCATACAAAAAGTACAAAAGTATGATGAGTATAAAAACATTGCAATACTAGCCTATACAAATGATGAGGTTATGCAACTCTATTCTCAGTTAGATACACTTGGTATAGGAGCTAAATATATCTTAGAAAGAGAAAATTTTGCACTTAAAAATGTTATTGAAATCATAGAGTTTGATAAAACAATTAATGGCTTATTGAAACATGATACTTTTTATACTGAAGAGAATTTTGAACAGGCATGGAGAATTATAGAAAATAAATTCAAAGGTTCTAAAAATTTAATACTTTTGCAAAAAGTGATTGATAGATTTTTATTAGAGAGTCAGAATTATTATGTTTCTCAATGGTTAGCTTATCTTGATGAAATTAAATTAGAAGAGTTTGAAGAGTACCATAAAACAGTAACTGTATCAACTATACACAAATCAAAAGGTATGGAATTTGATAATATTATTTTAGTTGTAAATCAAACACCTAAAGAAGATAGAGATATTCGCCTCTATTATGTAGGAATGACACGAGCTAAAAATGAGTTGACTATTTTAAGACATGGTATTCATCGTCTCAGTAAAGATGGGTATGCCCAATATATTTTTGATGATAAAGAGTATTTTCAAAATGAAAAGTTGGTAACATTAATTATGGGATTAAAAGATATACAACTTGGATTTCATAATAATTCAAATATTGCTTTAGCAGGAGAGAATATAAGCTTTGAGATAAGAGGGAAAAGTAAAGCTTTTTGTATTGTTTACAAAAACAGAGTTATAGGTTTTTTATCAAAGTCATTTCATGAAAAAATACAAGTTTATTTAAGTAAGAATTTTTACTTTCATAAAATAACAGTTGAGTTTGTTGTGCAGTGGTACAATAAGGAAAAGAATGAGACTAATAATCATCCTTTATGTAAAGTTGTTCTGAAGAAAAATTAACAAAATTAGATACAATCAATAATTAAGTATTAAAATCAAAAAGGTATATGTTTATGAAACATTTATTTATTACCATAGTATCAAAAGGAGCAAAAAGCAATACCTATAAATTTGCTTTAGCTAAGTTTCTTTTAGACTATTCTAAAACTCAAAACCTCAAAGAAGAAGACTATGAAATAAGCTTTTATGAAATAGCTACAAAGTTTTTAGAATACTATTGGTTTCAAGAGTGTAAATATAAATTTAAACAAGATTTTAATAAAGATAAAATGCCTGTAGTTATTCGTATTATTCAAGAGCATTGTGGGACAGAATATATTGCTGATTCGTATGAAAAATATTTTAAAAATAGACAAGAGTTACAAAAAACACTTATTCTAGAAATAGAAAAAAAGTGTTTTGATAATGTAATACCTCGTTTTCAACCTGATGAACAAAATGGATTTTATCAACACTTCTATAGTCGAGCAAAAGATGGAAAAGCCTATAAATCTTCATCTGAAAAAAAGATTATTTTAAAACATGAAGCAGTAAAATTCTTTAAAGAAGAGAATGAAATACTTTCCAAAATATTGGTCTTAGAGTGGGCTAAATTTTTAGAAAAAACCAATTTTACACCTAGATTGATTTCAAAAATAGAGCTTATGAAAGACCCAAAAAGAAACTCACTAACAAAGTTTAGAAAAATTTTGATGGAAATGGAAGAAGAGTGTTTCTACTGTGGTACAAAATTGGAAAATACTGATGTTCATATAGACCATTTTATTCCATGGTCATACATTTATGAAGATGAGCTTTGGAATCTTGTTCAATCTTGTAGTAAGTGTAATTTAATTAAAAGTGACTCTTTACCTCCTAAAGATTGTATTGAGAAGATAGTTATTCGTAATAAGCAGAAAGCATTAAGTAAATGGAATAGTGATATAACTGATTATTATGAAAACTGCTATAAAGCAGGATTTCAAATTGTTAATGTTGAAAACTTACAGTGCAATAGAGCTTAATTTTTCTCAACAACACAAGTAAGCCAAACAATACCACTTCTATTGAGTCCGTCTGTTGTAACTTCGGTATGTAGATGATTTAAACCGTAGTTTTTACAAATAGTAACCCATTCTCTCTGTGAAAATGAAGTAAAGAGTCTTTGGTGTGGGTCTCTGTTATTTTGGTCTGTATCATCTCTTTCAATGGAGACAGAAAATAAAAATTTACCTTTTTCTTTTAATAACGTGTGAATATTTTTAATAGTTTGATATATCTCTTCTTTAGTCAAATGCATAAGTGTAGCGATGGAATAGATACCATCAAATGAATTTTCTTGAAAATCTAACCCATGAGGGAGCTGTTTGACAAAAAGATAAGGAGTAAGAGTATGGTGCATCTTTTTTGCTTCGTTTATCATCTCTTTTGAACCATCTATCGCTGTAACTTTGTAGCCACTTTCCATCATAAACTTAGCATCACGACCTGAACCACAACCTATCTCTAAAAGCTTAGAGTTTTTATGAAAAGTATTTGTTAATAGAGTATGCAGTGCTTCTACTTTAGCTGACTCATAACGCTTGGCAAGTTGTGATGCGTTTGTTTCGTAGTATGATAGTGTATCATTCATTTTAAAATCTCGTTTTTTAAAAGTATAGCATGAATTATTAGGTTTCTTTCATGAGCTAAATTTTGACAGCGTTGAGGTTTTAAGGTCTTGGGTTTATGGGTGAGGTTGAAAATATGACAATTTGAGGCATCCTTCATGACTAGCTAAAAGTAGTTGACACTTTAGGGGCAGTGACTTTAGTCACTGTTATCTATTTCATGGACTAAAGTCCATGCCCCTAAAACACTCAATATGCAAAAGTGTAAACTACCTATGAAGGATGCCCAATTTGACATATTTCTATTGAAAATTATTTTTTAATGTTAGAATACTCATGAATCCCAAATAAAGGAGGATTGATGGGTCAAAAAGACATAGTAGCCAAAGAGATGATTAAAGAGATAGGTCGAGATATAGCTCTTTATATGTTGGGTATAGATGTAAATAGTGAAGTAGAACTGATTGATAAAGAGTGGACAAGAGTAGAAAAACGTGAGAGTGACATTGTTTTTAAATATGACAATAAAATAGTTAATATAGAGATACAAAATAACAATCATGCTAAAATGGAACTTCGGATGTTACGCTATTTTTCTGATATACTCTTTGAGTATCAAGATTATGAAGTCTCTCAATATGTCATTTATATCGGTAGAGATAAATGACATATTGAGAGACACTATTTTGAAAAATAGAATTTCATATTCTTATGATATAATTGATGTTAAAGAGATAAGTTGTGAAGAACTTCTCTATCATGAAAATCCATCAGCTGTTGCACTTTCTATATTGTGTGACTTTGAGGGTAAAGATAAACAGATGGTTATAAACACCATTTTAAAGAGAATTAGAGAACTAACCAAAGATGATGATATAGAGTATAGAAACTACTTAGAAAAAGTGACAATCTTGTCAACCAATAGAGATTTGGAAGAGAATGTAAAGAAAGGAGCAAATATGTTAGCAGTAGATATTGAAAAAATACCGTTTTATCAAGATGGAAAAGCTGTAGGTTTAAAAGAAGGAATAGACAGAGGTATAGAAAAAGTAGCTATAGGAATGTTGAAATTTAATGTAGATATAGAGATTATTCATAAGGTATCAGGATTAACTATAGAGCAGATAGAAAATTTAAAAAAAGAAATAGC
>JALWLW010000066.1 GCA_027081065.1 Campylobacteraceae bacterium | reverse complement strand
TAATAGTTATATTAGAAACAGTATGTTAAAATCATTAAAATCAAAACTTTGAATTAAGGAACTTTTTATGAGCAAGAGTAAAGAACAGTGTTTAAATATTATCTCTCAACATTTTATAGAAGCTAATGGTAATTTAAATATTAAAAATAAAGTTCTAGCATTAGAAAAGAGTATTAAAGAGATAAGTGGTTCAGAGTATAGTCTTGTTTGGACATATAATCATAAAACCAATACAATAAAGACAAGTGATTTTGAAGCTCCTTTAAGTGATTCTGTTTTAAAAAATGTATTGCTCTCTAAAAAAGTTTTTTTTGACAATCATGTACAAAGTCATAAGAACTATGATAAAGATTTAGATAATCCTTTAAAAATTGATATTAAATCTATATTAATAGCACCTATTTTAGATAGAGACAAAGAGCGTGTTATTGGTTTTATTTCTGCCTTTAATAGTAGGGAAAATGCTCATGAATTTAAACGTTATGATACACGTTCTATTGCTTTACTTGATAGACATTCACGTGAAGTCATTGAGCTTTTATTAAAAAATAATTTTAATATTTATGAAAAAGAAGCATTGAAAGATATTCCAAAGCTTAAGGTTGTAAAAAAGATTAAAGAAGTTAAAAAAGTTCTTAGTCCTAAAATAACAAAAGAGACAAAAAGTGATTTAGAAAATGAATTAACAAAACAAACAAAAAAAATTACTGAACTAGAGAGCTTATTAAAGTTAAAGGTTGAGGAGCTTGAAGAGTTAAAAGAGAGAAACAAAGAGAAAGGAAAAGAGGTTGTTCTTGTAGAAGATTACATAGATATCAGCACACCTGTTAAAAACATACAGGAACTTGAACATATCTTATCTTTTTTAACTAATGAAGTAACCTACTTATCAAATGATAGTCATGCTGTCTATACTCTTTTAGAAGTTATTAAAAACTCTCTTTATGACAGAGAACAGTTAGATTTTATTGATAGAGAGTTACAAAGTTCCCAACTCCTAAATAATTTTTCAGATAGTCTGTACAATCAAGATAGAATGCCAATCATAAATAAAGAGTTTCAGTCATTTCAATCTTTTTGTTCGGTTACAAATCTATATTCAAAAGCATTTTCACAAGAGAATATCACCTTTAATATTTTTATAGACCCAAGACTTCCTACTAAAATGATTGCTGATATAGAAAAAATTAAAAGTGTTATGGTTCATTTGCTTAATAATGTTAAAGGTCTCATTACTACAAAAGGTATTGCTGAAGTAATTATTCTTTATAAAGAAGAAGAGAGAATAATAGAGATAATTGTAAAAGGTATACAGCCAGAAGAAGAGAAGAAAATCTCTAATTTCTTTAAATCTAAAGTTACCTCTAATAGTTTAACTTGTAACAGTTCGGGCTTAGGTTTAAGTGTAAGTAGTAATTTAATTAATATTTTGGGTGCTAAGTTAAAATTGACAACAGAAGGAAAAAATGAACACTCATTTATAGCATCAATACCCATAGAAACGCTTACTATTGTTGAAAGTCAAAAAAATTTTAAAAATAAAAAACCTTTTAAAATAGGAATTTTAGTTAACGAAAAAAATGAGTATGCTTATATAAACTTGAAACGATATTTAGATGCTTTTTCTATAGATAAGTCAAATATATTAATTTTTAATAATTATAAAAAAATGAGTAATTTAAAAATTTCTCATTTGATCTGTTTTGAAAATATGCTAACAGATAAAATTGATATGAATAAATTTCCGTCTATTACAATTTTAAAACATTCTGATGCTTTACTTTCAAAGAATTATAAAGATAGTGTGAAAGTGAATGAGTTATATATTAACAGTTACTATGGAATGGCATTACAAAAGATACTTTTCCCTGATGTATCAGCAGAGAAGATAACAGGAAATACACTTTTAGTTGAGGATACCTTCCTTAGTAAAATGGCAAGTAAATTTAAACGTTAATGCCATTAATCCAAATATTATCTACTTTTTGAGTATGTAAAATGCTCTGTAAAGCAATACTTTTTAAAGTAGATGGTTTCTGAGGTAAGTGTATGAGTGCAAAGTCAGCATCTTTGCCTACTTCAATTTTTCCAGAGTTCAAAGAAAAAATCTCAGCAGGGTTAGAGGTAATAGATTTTATCAGCAATGAAGCCAGTTCTTCTAAAGGTCCTAAGTGGTGTAACATAAGAGCAGCACGGAGTTCATCAAGTATGCTTAAGGAATTGTTAGAACTAAGCCCATCAGTAGCTGTTGTAAAAGGCATGTCAAGTTCTATGAGTGTTTCAAGCGAGAGTCTACCACAGCCAAGTAATCGGTTAGAGCGTGGACAATGAGCAATGCTATGACCTTTATTAGTTAAAAATGTTAGCTCATCCTTAGTGGCTTGAACAGCATGAGTAAAATGTGTAGGTACTTGGTTAAAGGCATTCATAAACTCTTCTATATTTGTTACGGGAGTGGAACTAGAAAAGAATTTTTGGAAAAAATCTAAAAATTCACCTTCTCCTTTTTCTAACCACTCTCGTTCGGCTTGTGATTCTAAGAAATGAGCAGAAATAGGAAGCCCTTCTTTTTTGGCTACTGTAATGGCACGTTGAAGTACAATAGGGTGAACAGAATAAGGAGAATGAATGGCAATAGCAGGAATAATCCCCTCATTAATACAGTTTTTAGACTCAGCCAAACGTTCTAAAAAGTCACCATAAAGCATGTCAGCTGTTGTGGCATTTGAGCCTATGAGTTCGTTAAAGAAAATAACTTTTTGAGGTGTTTTAGTACAAACTTCTAATTCTGTTCCAAAAGAAGAGATAGCCCCAAAAGTGGTGACTCCTGAATTGAGTATCTCTTTACAAGCATTCATCATCATTTCATTATTACAGCTACCTACAAGTTCTTCACGGTTTTCTATGACAGAGTTTAACCAAGGCATAAATGCACCATATTGTAGCGTTGTTTTATTGGCTGAAAATTCTAAATGCATATGGGTGTTGATGAACCCTGGGTAGAGTACAGAATGTTCTTTTTGCTCTTCTATAGTTGCATTGGGGTAGAGTTTTTTTAGATTTTCTAAGCTATCTATGGCTTGGATTTTTTCGTCAAAAGCCACAGCTATGTTTTCTTTAAATTCATTGTTAATATAGATATAGTTTGGATTTAGTATGGTCATGGGTTATTCTCAAATTTTTAGAAAATTATACTACAATAAAATCAAAAAAGAATATTTTATGAATTTCATAGACTTCCATTGTGACACAGCCACACTAATACTCGAACAAAATCAAGAAATTAAAAAAAACAATCTAAAAATAGACATTGAAAAACTTCAAAAAGGGGAAGCTTTAGCACAGTTTTTTGCCATGTACATCGATGCTAAATCTGTGGAGAGTTCTTATGACTATTGTTTAAAGATGCTAAATAAATTTAAAAATGAGCTAGAAAAAAATAAGGATACTATCTCTCTTTGTAGAAACTATGATGACTTAGTAAAGACTCAAAGTAATAATAAAATAGCAGCCTTTTTAAGCATAGAGGAGGGAGATGCTTTAGAGGGCAAGTTAGAAAGGTTGGCATTTTTTAAAAATGAGGGAATCTCTGCCATTACTTTAACATGGAATTACGAAAATGATTTGGGCTATCCAAACTTTGCTTGGGAACATCAAAATAAAGGCTTAAAATCAAAAGGCATAGAAGCCGTTGAAGAGATGAACCGTTTAAAGATGCTCATAGATGTTTCACATTTGTCTGATGCTGGGTTTGATGATGTTTTGAAATATTCTAAGCAACCTATTATAGCAACCCATTCAAATGCAAGAGCTGTAACACACCATACGCGTAATTTAAGTGATGAACAGTTAAAAAGAATGGCAAACACAGGTAGTGTTGTTGGCTTGGCATTTTCAGTCAATTTTTTAATTGAAAAAGAGTTCATGGATGCTTCACGTATGGCAAAAGTAGAGGACATGATACGACATATGAAACACATACGCAATGTCGCAGGAATTGATGTTTTAGCTTTGGGTTCAGATTTTGATGGCATAGTAAACCCTGTTGAGATGGAAGATACTTCACAGATGTCTAAACTCTGCGATGGACTTTTAAAAAATGGATTTTCTTATGATGAGGTTGAAAAGATTTTTTTTGGAAATGGACTAAGAGTTATTAAAGAGGTATTGAAACCTCTTTAATCTATATGTAAAATAGAATAAACATCACAGTTCATCTCCTCTTTTCCATTTAAAAAATCAAGCTCTAAAATAAAACAAGCTTCTACACAGTTAGCTCCAATTTTGCCAATAAGTGAAGTAGCTGCTTTGGCTGTTCCTCCTGTGGCGATGAGGTCATCTATGAGAAGAACACGTGCATTCTCTTTTGGAAAGGCATCAATGTGTACTTCTACTTCGTCTACACCATATTCAAGAGTATATTTTTCAGATACAGTGGTGTAGGGGAGTTTCCCTTTTTTTCTAACAGGTACAAAACCAATGTTCAACCTATCTGCTAAAATAGAACCAAAAATAAATCCACGTGCATCAATACCTGCTATGTAATCTAAATCATAACTTTTATAACGCTCTTCTAAATGATTCATAAGTGTTTTGAGTGCTTTAGGATTATTGAGTAAGGTAGTGATGTCCTTAAAGATTATTCCCTCTTTTGGAAAATTGGGGATATCTCGGATGCTTGATTCAATGATTGTTTTATCTTCTGGATTTAGTATTGACATTTGAAAGCCTTATTTTGGGATTTTATCATATTTTTTAACAGTATAGCAAAAATCAACCAATATTAAGAGCCTTTGGGTAAAATTGCGTCTTAAAATAGAGGTCTTAAAATATGGCAAAAAGAAGAGTACTTGTAAAGTTTTCTGGTGAAGCATTGGCTGGTGAGAATGGGTATGGAATTGATACTCAAATCTTACATTTTATTTCAAAAGAGATAAAACTTTTAATAGACAATGAGATTGAAGTTGCTGTTGTAATTGGTGGTGGGAATATCATTCGAGGTGTTTCAGCTGCTGCTGATGGTATTATTAAAAGAACTTCTGGTGACTACATGGGAATGTTGGCTACTTGTATTAATGGTATAGCACTTCAAGAAGCTTTTGAACATGCAGGGTTAGATGCACGTTTACTTTCAGCCATTGACATGCAAGAGATTGGTGAGTCTTTTATCGTTCGTCGTGCTAAAAGACATCTTGAAAAAGGTAGAGTTGTTGTTTTTGCTGGAG
Organism: Campylobacteraceae bacterium; assembly: GCA_027081065.1. Next base: position 11,180 of record JALWLW010000066.1, on the reverse strand, counting down.
GTACTGGCAACCCTTACTTTACTACAGATACAGCAGGAACACTTAGAGCATCTGAGATACAAGCAGACTTTATTATTAAGGCGACCAAAGTAGATGGTGTTTATGACAAAGACCCTAAGAAATTTAATGATGCAGTGAAATTTGAAACATTGACTTATGACCAAGCATTAGAAGATAACATTAAAGTTATGGATGATACTTCAATTGCCTTGGCAAAAGAGAATCATCTACCAGTTATTGTTTGTGATATGTTTGAAAAAGGTAATCTTTTAGCAATCGTAAATGGTGACAGAACATTATGTTCTGTAGTAGAGTAAAATAAAAATTAAGCATAAGGATTTATATGAAAATTGAGAAATTAACAGCTATGGCATTAGAGAGAGTTGACTTTGATAGATATTTATTAGCAGCTGCAGTTGGAAAAAGAGCTAACGAAATTGCAAATGGTTCAACGCCTATGGTTAACATGAATCCAAAAATAGATAAATTTACTGACATTGCATTGGTTGAAATTGCAGAAGGTAAAATTATTATTGAACACGAAGAGTAAGAATCTTGGAGGCTTTATTAGACAAAGCACGTAATGTCTCTACCATAAAAGAAGCTCAAGAGCTTCTTTTAACCTATCATCCATCTCCCACACCTCTTTTTCATACTGCATTAAATTTAGCCAAAGAGGCTCACGCACCTCAAAAACGAAAAAGTGGTGAACCTTATATTATTCATCCTATTTTAGTAGCAACAATTACAGCCCTTGTTTCAAGTGATGAATCTATGGTTATTGCAGCACTTCTACATGATGTTGTTGAAGATACAGAGTATAATATAGAAGAGATAGAAGAGATATTTGGAGCAGATGTCGCTCATATGGTAGAGGGATTAACTAAAATTGAAGATATACGTGAAGTAGAGCTTGTTGCTTCATCTTCTGATAAAAAACTTATCTCTTCAGCAAGAACATTTCAAAAAATGCTAATTTCATCTATTAAGGATGTGCGTGTTTTAGTGGTTAAACTTTGTGATAGATTACATAATATGACAACGTTAGATGCTTTACCTGTAAGTAAACAGCAAAGAATAGCAGAAGAAACAATGGTTGTTTATGCTCCTATTGCACATCGTTTAGGTATTTCTCAATTAAAAAATCGTTTAGAAGATTTGAGTTTTTTTTATATTTATCCTGAAGCCTATAATAACATTGAAAAGTACATTGAAAGTAACAGTCAAAATTTACACTTAAAACTCAATACTTTTGTATGTGAAATACAAAAACTTATGAAAGAGAATGGTTTTGCAGAAGGAGATGTTGAAGTCTTTGGACGGGTGAAACACTATTATTCAATGTATCAAAAAATGCAACGTAAAGGCATTGGTATTGATGAAATTTTAGATTTAATTGCCATTCGTATTTTAGTTAAAGAGGAAATTGACTGTTATAAAGTCTTAGGTGCATTACATTTGAGTTATAAGCCTATTATCTCTCGTTTTAAAGATTATATTACCTTACCTAAAGAGAATGGGTATGCTACTATCCATACAACACTGTTTAATGATGATGGCATTGTTGAAGCACAAATTCGTACTTTTGATATGCACAAAACAGCAGAGTTTGGGGTAGCTGCTCACTGGCGTTATAAAAATGGTCGTGAAAATAAACAAACTGTCAATTTACAATGGTTAGAAGGATTGCAATATCAAAACGATTCTCTTGAGGAGTTTTACTCTTTAGCAAAGGGTGATTTGTTTGTTGATGATATTTCTGTATTTTCACCTGATGGAGACAACTATACTTTACCTCGTGGTTCTGTAGTACTTGACTTCGCTTATGCCATTCATTCTGATATTGGAGATAGAGCTATGGCTGCTTTGGTTAATAAACGAAAAAAATCTCTTTTAACCACTTTAAAAAATGGTGATATTATACGAGTTATTACAGATGAAGAGTCAAAAGTACATTGTTCTTGGTATGATACTGTAAGAACCTCAAAAGCTAAAGAAGGTATTAGAACAGCATGTAATGCTAAGCTTAAAATCTGTAATGATTTGGCAGCCATTAATATTGAGCGTTATTTATCTTCAAGTGAGAATGAAGTAAAAGAGTTTGTAAAGGAGCATTTTAGAATTGTCTCAAACCAAGAAGTGAGTAAAATAGAGTTTGACTATTGTTGTCACCCAAAAATGGGAGATGAGATTGTTGGTTTTGTGGAGAACAATGAAGTTATTATTCATCATAAATTATGCCAAGAGGCATATAAAAAAATGAAAGCTCAAGAAGATATGGTTTTTGTTACTTGGGCTGATGCTAAGTCGGCACGTTATCAACTTATTATCTCTTTACAAAACCGTCAAGGAATTTTAGCAGAGTTATTGGCTAAACTTGCAAAATTAGATTTAAATGTCTTAAACATAGAACTAGGAATTAAAAGTTCAGACTCTGCAGAGTTTTGTAAGTTAGAGGTTGAGACAAAAGAACAAAATGCTAAAAAAATAGAAGAAAAGTTAAGTCAAAAATTCAAATTGATTGAGATGATTTCTTTGAATGATGCTTATAGTAAAAAGTAAGAAATAAATAGAGATAGAGGAAACAGAAATGTCACAAGTAAAAATAGCTTTAGATGAAATTAGCCGAGGAACGGCTGAAATTATAGATTTAGAAAGAATTGAGAAGTTAGTAACAAAATTTTATGAAACAGGTGAGACCTATACAGTAAAAGCTGGGTTCGATCCAACAGGAGCTGACTTACATGTTGGTCATGCTGTTCTTTTTCATAAACTATCTGTATTTCAAAAACATGGGGCTATTGTTCAACTACTTATTGGAGATTTTACTGCTACCATTGGTGACCCCACAGGAAAGTCTGAAACACGTAAAGTATTAGATAGAGAGACCATTGTTGCCAATGCAAAGACCTATCAAGAGCAACTCTTTTTACTTTTAGATGAAAGCAAAACAGAAGTGGTTTGGAATGCAGCATGGCTAGAAGAGCTTGGTGCTAGAGGTATGGTTGAGCTTACAACCACTTATAATGTAGCACGTATGTTAGAACGTGATGATTTTGAAAAACGTTATAAATCTGGGCAGAGTATTTCTGTTTCCGAGTTTATTTACCCTTTACTTCAAGGTTATGACTCTGTAGCTTTAAAGTCTGACATTGAGATTGGAGGAACTGACCAAAAGTTCAATTTACTAATGGGAAGACATCTACAACGTGTTTACAATGTAGGTAAAGAACAAGCTGTCCTTATGATGCCAATTTTAGAAGGGCTTGATGGAGTTCAAAAAATGTCTAAGTCATTAAATAATTACATTGGAATTACCGATGCCCCCAAAGATATTTATGGGAAAACTTTGTCTATATCAGATGAACTTATGTGGCGATATTATGATTTATTAAGTGAGCGTTCATTAGAAGAGATAGCCCAGATTAAAGAAGATGTAGCAAATAGAACCTTACACCCTAAAAAGGCTAAGGAAAATCTCGCTTTAGAGTTAACTGCTAGATTTTATAATGAAGAGTTGGCTAAGATAGCTAAAAATGAGTTCGATAATGTTTTTAAATCGAATTTAATACCTACAGATATAGAAGAGTTTGAGATGGAGAATGGTATTTGGATTTGCCAAGCCTTGGTAGATGCTAAGATAGAACCTTCAACTTCTCAAGCACGACGTGACATCAAGCAGGGTGGTGTACGTATTGACCAAGAGAAAGTAACAGATGAAAAGATGAACTTAAGCTTGGGGGAGTACACTCTTCAAGTAGGTAAACGTAAATTTGCAAAAGTAAAGGTAAAGTAGTGGCATTTAAATCTTTTAAAATCGGTAAATACACCATAGAAAAACCAATCATTCAAGGTGGTATGGGTGTTGGTATTTCTTGGGATCAGTTAGCAGGAAACGTTAGTTTAGAAGGTGGATTAGGTGTAATTTCAGCTGTTGGTACAGGGGTTTACAAAAATAGAGAGTACACAGAAAAAGTAATTGGAAAAGATGAGCGTCCATTAGATGCTATTAATTTTTATTCCTATCCTGCATTACAGAAAATCTTTGATAATGCAAGAGAAATTTGTGGTGACAGACCTTTAGCAGCCAATGTACTTTATGCTCAAAGTGAATACAATCGTGTGGTTGAAGATGCTTGTAAAGCAGGGGCAAACATGATTATTACAGGAGCTGGTCTTCCTTTGACCATGCCGGAAGCGACTAAGAATTATCCTGATGTTGCTTTAGTTCCTATTGTATCAACAGCTAAAGCTTTAAGAATTTTATGTAGACGTTGGAAGAAAACACACAACAGACTACCTGATGCTGTCATAGTTGAAGGTCCTCTTTCTGGTGGACATCAAGGGTTTAAATATGATGAATGTTTTATGGAAGAGAATCAACTTGAAAATATTTTACCACCTGTAGTTGAAGAAGCAAAAAATTGGGGTTCAATGCCAATTATTGCAGCTGGTGGTGTTTGGGATCATGATGATATTCAAAAAATGATAGAATTGGGTGCAGATGGGGTACAAATGGGTACACGATTTATTGGTACAGTGGAGTGTGATACTTCTGAAGTAATGAAGCAGATGATTATTAAAGCTGATGCTGATGACATTAAATTGTTCAAGTCACCAGTGGGTTACCCAGCACGTGGAATAAATAGCCAATTACATGCAGATATCGTCACAGGCGATGCACCAAAAGTTGCTTGTATTTCAAATTGTGTTGCTCCATGTAATCGTGGTGAAGAAGCAAAAATAGTTGGTTACTGTATTGCTGATAGACTCTCTGATGCTTATGATGGTATTGCCGAGACTGGGCTTTTCTTTACCGGTGCAAATGGTTATAAACTAAAAGAAATTATTACAGTAAAAGAGTTAATTGATAAACTAATGAATGGAGAGTAAACATTTTTAATAAACTAATAATATTTATATTTTTTTCTAACTTACTTTTTGCAGAAAACAATTTTGTAAAAAGTAAAATTCGTCAAGCTGAACTTAGGCTTTATTTCTCTTCTAAGATTGAACGAGTTACGTATTTTACGCTTCCTGCTAAAGAGGGTAAAATGAAATATGTTTTCGATATTCATGGAGCAACCTTACCCAATGGAAAAGGTATTTCTTCTCATTCTTTTAGAACCATTGACTCGTTTAGAATTGCTCAAAATTCTCCTAAAAAGCTTCGTGTTGTCATTGTCTCTAAAGAAAAAGGTTTAGATAAGTATCATGCTTTTAATGGTAAAGTATTAGCCATTCCTCTTGTAAGTGGTGCTAAGGCAACCATTAAGTCAACTACTAAAAGTAGAAGTAGTAGCAATAGTTATTCAAGTAAAAATAAAAACTACATTGTGGTCATAGATGCTGGTCATGGTGGAAAAGACAATGGTGCTTCTTGTTGTGGTGACAAAAGAGAAAAACAAGTAGTATTATCTGTTGCGAAAAAGCTCAAAAAAAGACTTATTGACAAAGGTTACAAAGTCTACATGACCAGAGATAGTGACGATTTTGTTAAGCTTCCTAAAAGAACAGAATTTGCCAATCAGAAAAAAGCAGATATTTTTGTCTCGATTCATGCGAATGCAGCTCCTAAAAAGAACTTACGTAATGCTTTTAAAGGAGTAGAGATTTATTATCTCTCCCCTGCTAAAACGAAACGAGCCAAAGAAGCTGCTGCCAAAGAGAACTCTGTATTATTTAAAGGTAAAGATTATTATACTAAAAATGCTTATTTGTCTTTGATTAGTCGAGAAAAAATCGTAGAGTCTCATAAGCTAGGAATTGATGTCAGTACTAAAATGCTACACAATGTTCGAAAACATTTTGGTATAGTAGAAGATGGTGGTGTAAAAACAGCCAATTTTTGGGTACTTGTAGGTGCTCAAATGCCAGCAATTCTAGTAGAAACTGGTTACATTACACATCCAAAAGAGGGTAGAAACCTGATGAATGATTATTATCGTTCTCTTTTAGCTAAAGGAATTGCTGAGGGAATTGAGCGTTATTTAAAAAATAAGTAGCTTTTTACTTTCACACTTCCTACTAACTTTAATTTTATAATTATTTTTTAAATTCAAGGAGTAGCTATGAAAATACTTTCAACAACAGTGATTTACCTACTATTAAAATCATCAAGTAGCAGTGCCAGACAAGCACGTCTTTACTTGCAACGAAAACTAATTAACTACGTTTAACTATTTGTTTTCTTTTGCTATAATTCCACATAATTTTTTATAGGATATTTGATGCAATTTATAGAAACACGTGGTAATGATGGGCAAAAAGCAGAAAAAGTAAACTTTTCAGAGGCTATTCTTAGCCCTAGTGCTAGTTATGGAGGTATTTATGTACCAGAGTTTTTACCTGTTTTTGACACAGAGTTTTTAACTTCACATTTAAACTCTCACTATAAAACACTGGCATTAGCCGTACTTCAAGGTTTTGACATTGATATTGATGAGGCTACTTTAACCCAAGCTCTTTCTCGTTACGATGCTTTTGATGACCCTGCTAACCCTGTTCCTCTTAGTAAAATAGAAGATGACTGTTTCGTCTCAGAACTTTACCATGGACCAACCCGTGCGTTTAAAGATATGGCGTTACAACCTTTTGGTTATGTGTTAGCAAAAGAGGCTCAAAAACGTAATGAAAACTACCTCATTATGGCTGCAACTTCTGGAGACACAGGTCCTGCTACTTTAGAGACCTTTAAAAATCAAGCGAACATTAAAGTAGCTTGTCTCTACCCAGACGGTGGAACTTCTGATGTTCAACGTCTACAGATGGTAACTGAAGAAGCAGAGAATCTAAAGGTCATTGGTGTGCATGGAAATTTTGATGATACGCAAAATACGCTAAAAGCACTTCTTGCCTCAGATGAGTTTAAGGATGAGTTAGCAAGTAGAAATATTAAACTTTCAGCTGCCAACTCTGTAAACTTTGGACGTATTATTTTTCAAACCATTTACCACATTCACTCTTACCTTGAATTGGTACGTATGGGTGAGATTCAAATGGGTGAAAATGTTTACCTCATTGTTCCTTCTGGAAACTTTGGAAATGCCTTAGGTGGTTTCTATGCGAAAGAAGCAGGGCTTCCTGTAGAAAAAATTCTTATCTCTTCAAATGTCAACAACATCTTAACAGATTGGATAGAAAATGGTGAGTATGACCTCACAACACGTGAGTTAATCAAAACAGAATCTCCTGCTATGGACATCTTGAAAAGTTCAAACATTGAGCGTATTATGTTCCATAAATTTGGAGCAGAGCGTACCAAAGAACTTATGGACGACTTGGCAAGTAAAAATAAATTTACTATGACAGAAGAAGAAAAAGCAGAAATTCAAAAAGATTTTTCAGCTACATACTCAGAAGATGACCAATGTGAAGCCTACATTGCGAAGTATGCGAAAGAGGGTTACATAATGGACCCACATACAGCAACCTGTATGAAATCTTATGAAAAAGACACGCTAAAAGATTTAAAAAGCATTGTCTACTCCACAGCAGAGTGGACAAAGTTCTCACCGACTGTCGCACGTGCTTTAGGTCAAACTGACATTAAAGAAGACACAGAAGCGATAGAGTGGATAAAAGCCAATACTAATGTAACTTCTCCAAAAATGATTGATGGATTGTTTGCTAAAGAGATTAAACATACTGTTATTGTTGAGAAAGAGGATATTCAGAAAGAGATGCTTACTTTTTTATAATTAAACGGTGATTATTCTTATAGCCACTATCTCTTGGATAGTGGCTATATTACAATTTGACATATTTCTACAACTCTATAAAATTTTTAGATAAAATGAGAGTAATAAAAATATATAACTATTAAAAGGTTTTATTATTAGTAAACTAAAAAATATTCATCCTTCTTCCTATAATGTTGTAGAACTCTTTGCAGGAGCAGGTGGATTGGCTTTAGGCTTAGAGAAGGCAGGGTTTAGCACAAAAGCAACCGTTGAATTAGACAAATGGGCCTGTAAAACACTGAGAGCCAATCGACCAAATTGGAATATTATTGAGGGAGATATTACTAAAATATCAGAAGAGGGTATTAAAAAGTATTTAAAAGATGATGAAGAGATAGACTTACTTTCTGGTGGCTACCCTTGTCAATCGTTTTCTTATGCAGGTAATCGCCAAGGTATGGCAGATGTAAGAGGAACGCTTTTTTCTGATTTTGCTAAAATTTTAGCAGAGTTGAAACCGAAAATGTTTTTTGCTGAAAATGTAAAAGGGTTAGTCTCCCATGATGGTGGGAAAACGCTTCAAACAATGATAAAAGTTTTTGAAGAAGTTGGCTATCTTGTTCAGTATAAAGTACTAAACTCCGTTGATTATGGCGTGGCTCAGAAACGACAACGAATTATTATTATAGGTATACGAAAAGATATTACAGAGAAGATAAATGAAGCGTTTGAGTTTCCTACACCTCATACTAAAAAATTAACTTTAAAAGATATTTTACAAGATGTGCCTGATTCTCCTTGTGCGACCTATAATGAAAAGAAAAAAGAGGTGCTTAAACATGTAAAACCAGGGGGATGTTGGCGAGATTTACCTGATGATGTAGCTAGGGATTATATGAAAAGTACTTATTTTATGGGTGGAGGACGCACAGGAATCGCAAGGCGATTATCTTGGGATGAAGCAGGATTGACCGTACTCTGTAGCCCTGCCCAAAAGCAAACAGAGCGATGTCATCCTGATGAATTACGCCCTTTTTCTGTACGAGAGAATGCACGTATTCAGTCATTTCCTGATAGTTGGGTTTTTGAAGGAGCATTGTCTCAACAGTACAAACAGATTGGTAATGCTGTTCCTGTGAATTTGGCTAAAGAGGTTGGCTTGGCTATTATCAACTATTTAGATAAATTGAAAGAGAATTAGATGAGAAGCTATAATTTAAGTTTTATTAGCGATGAAAATCTCTTTAATCATGCAAAAGAGACCATCAAAAAGTATCGATTTAAAATTACTTTAAAAGAGTTTAACAAAAATTTGATTGACCCTATAAAACTGACATTTGATTCTAAAGTTTATGGAAAAACTATTGAAGAGATTATCGAATCTGAATCTATTAGGCAAATGGATAAGTCAAATAGTAATAATATTGGTTATTTTCAACAAAATATTTTTAAATATATTTATCATAAAGATACAAAAGAAACAAATTGGAGTGTTCCTAAAAAAGGGTTTGATATTGTTAATGATGTTGATAAAATCTATGTGGAGATGAAAAATAAACATAATACAATGAACTCGTCTTCCTCTCAAAAAACATTTATGAGAATGCAAAACAAACTTTTAGAAGATAGAGAGAGAGCATGTTATTTAGTAGAGGTAATTGCTAAAAAGAGTCAAAATATAGCTTGGAAAGTATCTTTAGATGGAGTATCAACCTCTCATGAAAATATAAGGAGAGTCTCTATTGATAAATTTTATGAGTTGGTTACAGGAGAGAAAGAAGCATTTAAACAACTTGTTGAAATACTTCCAAAAGTCATGGATGATGTCTTAGATGCAATAGAACAAGAGGGAACTAAAAATAGTGTATTTGAAGAGTTAAAAGAGATAGATGGTAATATGCTTAAAAGTTTGTATCTTTTATCGTTTCAGAAATATGAAGGTTTTGATAGCTTAAGTATACAAAATATCTAACAGGCTTTTAAGGCAGAGTTTTCACATTAATTTAGGTAAGCATTAAGGTTTTAATCTTAAAACCTCACCCACCTTAGAATCCCACAAATCCAAGTTCTTTGGTATGTTTATGGGGTTCAAATCTTGTTCTTTTTGAGAAAGCTCTTTTACTTTATCTGCATCATACTCTTCATCTTCACTTCCAAACTTAACAGTACGAACTTCTAATTTCTTTGGCATAGCAGTTATGAGCTTAAATTGCCAAAAACTGCCACTATCTAATGTCCACGATTTATCGTCATCATTTTTACGTGTAGGTGCTCCCCATGAACCTTCTCCTATGAAGGTTGTACCATTTTCTTTGTCAACTACAAAACCCTCTTCTCCTAAGATATCTGGTTTTAAAGGGTAGGTGTATTTAACTAAGTGTGAGTCACACTCAATGGCAAGTTGTACTCCATGTTTGTAAAAAAGTGGTGACCAATCTAGGTAACGTAGTTCTCCCTCAGCTTTAGATTTTTTGTGAGGACGTAAGGGACGATGGTAAAAGACAATTTTCCATTTTTTCTCATCTTCTTTCAGTGTTTTTTTAAACCATGTTGTTTGGGCATCCCATTTTTTGTTTTTATTCCATTTTTCTTTGCTGACCATGTCGTAATAGCCCACACCATTTTCAAGTTCGGTGTTAAGCGTATAGAGTGACAAAAAGTTAAAATTCATTTTAGAATAGACATCAACATTAGGAACATCAAAAAGTTTGTTGAGCATGGCATGGTCTTTGTTTTCATGGTTACCATGGGTGAGTAGTAGAGGGTACATACGACCGTCAGAACTTTTGGTTTGTTGCCATTCATCTAACCATCTTTGCCACTCTTTAGCCGTTCCATTTTTGGTGTAGTCGCCACCATGGGCAATGAAAAGTGGGCGAATTTTTGAGACTAAGATGTTTCCTCTTATTCTTCCTCTTGGAATGCTTCGTGAATCTCCTCCTGCTATAAAAGTAAAAGCTTTGTTATCTTTAGGAGCTGTTTTAAAATACATGAGTTCAGAACAGTTATTTTCGGTACAAATTTTAAAAAAGTATTGGCTGTCGGCTTTTAACTTTGTGAGTCGTGCAAAATTATTGTGCATACCACGGTAGTCGGTGGCACGATGAGGTTTGAGCGTTTGCTTAGTAGCTTTTGTTAAACCATAATGTAACAAAGGTTGTCCCTCATATTGATTCCATGCAATGGTCATGGTGTGCATGGGATTGTCATTCCAAATGAGACGATATTTATCACTTTTCCCATGAGGATTTTTAGGCTGAGTAGTAGAACAGGCTGTAAATAATAGTATAATGAAGATTAATATGGTTTTATTAGAATTTTTCAAAGCTTTCCTTTTATATCTGTTTTAAACTGTGTATAATAACATTACTTAGGTTAAAGGGGTTGACATTGGGTTGGGGAATACATTTGCATCTTATCGCTGCTATTTCATGGATTGGTGGCTCTGTTTTCATGTTTGTTTTAGGAATTTCATTGAGAAATAAAGAAGACCAAAAG
>JALWLW010000065.1 GCA_027081065.1 Campylobacteraceae bacterium | reverse complement strand
GGAGCAAAAAAGTTAGCTAAAAAAATACAACCATAAAGAATAATTAGAAGTTGAAAACCTAAGTTTCCATACCCCTGTGCATGAAAATATGGCGTAATGTATTGGAGTATGCTTCCTATGGCTATAAATAGTAGAGCGAAGCCGTAGGATAGTCTGTTTAGGTTTCTGTTTTGGGTTAATAGCATTTTTTCTCACACCTAGTATTAATAACCTCAGCAAAGACAGAAGCCCCTACAATCAAACTCCCACCAACAACTAAAAATACAGTGACTTCAATCTCATTTAGCCAATAAGCCTCGATGACAAAAGTTATAAGAATGGCTATATTAAACATCAAAAATGCAATAAATCCATCCATTCGTCGAAAGGCTTCATAGTTTAAGATTTGACCTACTCCACTAATTACTCCTGCTCCTATAGCAAAATATATTTGCTCATGTGTAAGTGTATAAAATACCGATAGATTTAACAAAATAATTGGAAGCATCACTATCAATACAAACAGATAAACATAAAGAGTTAAAAAGACACTCTGATTGTCTTGTAAGTACTTAACATAACGAATTTGAGCAATAACCAAAACAACATCAATACTCATAACAAGCAGAGCAAACATATCGCCCTTGAGACTCTCTTTTGCTCCATACATAATGTCATTATAAAACAGTAAACTGCTTCCTATTGCTCCGATAAAAAAGACAAGAACAATGGCTAAAATATTTGACTTTTCTTTGAGGTAAGGTATCTCATTACGCCATAATACCAAAGCGACCAACAATGCTAAAAGAGGTGCAAAGTTATTAAAGATTATCAAGTTTGTACTTGAAGTGTAAACTAAACTTTTATTGAAAAAATAGATAAACAAAACTTCTGTCAAAATAATTACAAAAAATAGCATATTAAATTTTAATTTGGGCTTCCAATAACTCTTTTGATTAAACAGTAAAAAAAGAGACAAAATAAAAAGTGAACTCATCACTCCCCCTAGTGCTGTAAAAAACACCCTATAGTCCAAAGGAACCGTGTTCATGGCTGTATACTTAATATAAATGGGTTGCAGTCCCCACACTATTACGGCAAAAAACCGTATGATGTAGCCTATGACTTTTTCTTTTTTTCGTTCTTGCCATGTTTGGATCATTTTAAAATTTCTCTTTCTTTGTTTTTAAGCTCTACCCTAGAAATAAGAATGTCATCAAATTTCAAAAGAGACTCTTCATAGCTTTTAACATTTACATTTCTCTTCTCAATATATTTAGTGTTAAAACGCTTTACTGCATAAAAAAATGTCGCAAAAAGCATAACCTCTTTTAATGATTTGCTCTCTATCTTTTTAGGAGCTTTTTGATTATAGGTATCTAATAAAACCTCTAAATAGTCAACATTTAGGTGAGATTCCATATCAAAACACCAAGCATTAACAACAACAGCCAAATCAAAAACAAAACTACCATGACAGGCTTCAATGAAATCAAAAACAGCCGTCAGTTTATTCTCTTGAAATTTTGTATTGTCTAAAAATAAATCGCCATGAATTATTCCATCTTCTTCAAGTTCTAGATTTTTTACCTGATTGTAACACTCTAAAAATCTATTTTTTATGGACAATGAACAATCAAAATTTTGAATATTTTCATGCAACTCTTTTAACTTATATGTTGTAAAAACATTTGGATTTAAAGTTTTAACCTTATATGTTTGTTCATGAAAATCTCCTAAAAAATTTCCAATTTGAACAAGATGCTCTCTCTTTGCTTCGTTCAATGAAACACCTTCTAAATAAGAAAAGAGTCCTATGTTTTTTCCTTCAAAAGTCTCACTAAAATCCTTTGATAAAAGTGATTTTGGGGTAGGTAGTCCTTTAAGCTTTTCTAAAAGCTCAACTTCACTTTGAAGTTTCTCTTTTCCAGCAAACTCATAGATTTTAAAAATATACTTTTTATTGTTTGCATCTATAACCACATAGGTTGTATCTGAAATACCATCCACCGTCGCTTCTAAAGCTACAAAATTGTAATTTTCTTTTTTTAACAGATGGTTAAGTTGAGGTAGTGTTATTTTTCTTCTTATTCCCATTCTTTTCCTTTTTTAGCAATAATATAAACATAAACACCTTCCCATGTATAAGGCTTAATTGGCATATCCTCTATATTTCTAATGGGCCAAGATTGTTTATCGTAATAATGTCCAATTTTAATAATTTCCCAATTGGAAAAAATATCTAAAAATAACACTTCTGAATCTTCAATAGAAAAATGAGCTTCTTTATCCCATTTAAAACTTTCTCCTGTAGCTGTAAATTCACGAGATAGATTAGATAATATAACCATTATTTTGTATACTATTCATACTATTTTCTAATATCTTGCAAATCTCTTCTTTTGAAAACATATGTAAAACCTCGGTACATAATAAAGAAAAATATTTATTTTTTTCTAAGTTGATATTCATAATATCATCTTGAATATATTCAAAATCATTATTAGAAAACTTATTATTTAGTATCTCTTTATTTATCAAATCAACACCTGTTACCATTAATTCTTTTTCCAATAATTTATCTATATTTCTACCATCTCCACAACCAAGTTCAATCACAGATGTACCTTTTTTAAGATAAGTAATAAACTCCACAACTTCATCTCTTGCTTCACCAAAAACAGATTTTATAGAATTAGATTTATATTCGATATTGTACCAATCTTCATAAATTTTTCTTGAAATTTTTTTCATCACTCAACCAAAGACCTAATAATTTCCTCACCTCTATGTCCAAAAATTGGATGATTTTCAAAAGAGAGTTTTTCTGCCATCTCTAAAGCAATCTCTCCTGTTGAGATATTTTTCTCTTTAGACTCTTTAAAGACCTCTGTAGCTGTAGCATAAATGGAGTGCTTCCACTCTTTGTCGTAATGTTGGTAGATAAAAGCATCATCGTTGACATAACCATACTGTTCATTGGCACAGGTTACAATGCCCATTCGGTTAACTAAAAAATCAGGTACATAGAGTATGTTTTGCTCAAAAATCAGCTTGTCATCTTCTACAGGGTCAGCAAGTTGGTTGTTGGCTGCACCACAAACAATTTTAGCTTGTATATTAGGAATGGTTGTAGCATTCAATGTTGCACCAACAGCACAAGGGGAGACAACATCACAATCCTCAAAAAGAATAGAGTTGTCGTTTTTATCAACCACATAGGCTTCAAAATTATAATTTTTAAACTTCTCTTTTGCCTTAGCTACACTCTCTTCAAAGATGTCACAAGCGATTACTTTTGCCACTTTTTTCTCAAACAGAAAACCGATGAGAGGTGTAGCCACATTACCCAAGCCTTGAACGGCAATGGTTTTTCCCTCAATGTCACCCATTCCTAAGAAGTTTAGAGCCGACTCAATACCATTAGCAACACCTCTAGCTGTAGGAACAGAGGGGTTTCCACTTCCTCCAATCTCATTAGGTATACAAGTTGTAAAACGTGTTTGAGTAAAAATATTTGCCATATCATTAACATTGGTTCCTACATCTTCAGCCGTTACATAACAGCCATTTAATGAAGTAATAAACTTACCAAAGTTACGGTAGATTTTTTCTCTTATCTCTTTGTTGTGCTTGTCAAGTGTTTTATTGTTGGCAATAACCCCTTTACCACCTCCCCACCATAGACCTGCAAGAGCATTTTTGTGTGTCATACCTTTAGAGAGTCTAAGCCCATCAGTTATAAACTCTAGCACCGTATCGTAATGCCAAAAACGAACACCACCTGCTGCTTGACCTCTGTTGGTTCGATGTACCGAAGCACTGTGAATCACATCATAATCTTTATCTAACTCATAAAATAGACCTTCATGCGTTGAAAAGTCCTTGTGATTGAGTAAGGCATCTGCTATTTGGCTAAGTTCATTGTGAGAAGATACTATAGTGTTCTTTGTAGCATCATAGACAAAGTGAAATTTGTCTATATTGTTTTGTTTAAGAAAGTCTATAAATGATTCAGGGGAGAGTTCTAGTAAGTTTGTGTTTGACATGATTTTTCCTTTTTTGTCTTTAATACTATATCCCAATAAGGTAAACTGATGTTAAATGAAAAGAAAAATATTTTTAAGCAATTACCCTACAAATCATTCACATCAAAATAGTAAAAAGGCTTCTTCTCCACAATCTCCAATTCATGGTCTAAAGCCTCCAAAAGTCTAACAAACACCTGCAATGAAACCTTGTCTATCTCCCCTTTTTCTA
>JALWLW010000064.1 GCA_027081065.1 Campylobacteraceae bacterium | reverse complement strand
GTATATATTTAATGAGTATATTATTCCTCAGAATTTAAGAAGTCTTTTCAGAAAAACATTAGCTTTAATTGGAGATACAGATTATGACCTAAGAGATTATTATGAATTTTTAGATGAAATTTTATTTAATAATAAATTAGAAGAAAAATCTGATAAAGAAAAGTTAAAAGCGTTAAGACTAGTCTATTTATCTTTAAATATTGTTGTCAATTGGTCTCAAAGTGAAAATAATATAAAGCATGGATTATTAGCAACAGAAAGAACTCTATTAAATTTGTATGAATTCTTTTATAGCAATAATTTTATGAAAAAACGAAATTTAAAAAAAATATTATATAAAGTTTATGAAAAGAATTTTGAAACAATAAAAAGTTACTGTAAAAAAATTTATCCATTAATTAAAGTTGAAAATGGTTTATCTTTTAGAGGAAGTGATTTCTTACAAGAAAGTTTAATTTTATTTGAACAGTTAGGTATATTATCATTATATGGAAACTTACATTATTCATCTGTCTATATGAATAAGGTTGAAAATAATTTTGATTATGAAGAGTATAGAGATATAAAAGAATATATTAAATTAATGATAAAAAATCATAAGAGTTTATATAATCCTGTTTATGATGAACATATTATTGATATATCTTTAGCTTTAAATTTATTGGAACTTTGGAATGAAATTAAATTTATTGATGAGTGGATTTATAATTTAATATCTCATATTGAATTTGCATATTATCAAGGTAATTATTTCCCTATTGACACTAATGATTTTGAAGATTTAGTAGAATGTAATTTAGGAGATACAAAAGAGATAAAAGAATATATTCAAACATCTACACTTATCCCAACTTTATCTTTTTGGTGTGTTAAATTAGGATTGATTGCAAACTATAACTATTTATATAAAGTTTCACAACAGATATATAAAGATACAACTTTACAAATTTGGTTTCCCTATAAAGATTTAGAAAAATATGTTTACAAAGAAAAAGCTTCATTTGAGAGTGGTTATGTATTTGCTCCATTGCCAATAAAAGAAGAAGTTTCAGAAATGGCAGAGATGATAGAAAAATTAAGAAACAGTGAGCATATTATGGATTTAAAAAATAAAGAAATGTCAATTTTATATTTAATTTCTAGTAGACATTTTAGAATGCCTATATTGCCTCATATATTGATGAGTGACATGGATATAGTTCTACATAATCATGATTTGAGAGTTAAATAATGTATATTAAAACCCTAACCATCCACCTAACCCAAAATAAAACCCAAAAAATAGGAACTCTAGCCCAAAAAAACAAAAAAATCTACTTCGAGTACGACAAAGCATTCCTAAAAACAGGTATAGAACTCTCACCCTATAAACTGCCACTAAAAGCAGGACTATTTCGTTGTGATGACGATACTTTTGAGGGGCTTTGGGGTTTGTTTGCTGACTCTTTGCCTGATGGTTGGGGTCGTTTGCTTATGGACAGATATTTGATAAGGTTGGGGATTAATCCTAACTCTTTGACTCCGTTGGATAGATTGGCTTATGTGGGTAAGTATGCTATGGGGGCTTTGAGTTATAAGCCTGAAAAAGATGTGGGAGAGTTGGGATTTAATGAGATAGTTTTAGATGAGTTGGCTAAGAGTTCAGAAG
The DNA here is from genome assembly GCA_027081065.1 of Campylobacteraceae bacterium. Next base: position 2,595 of record JALWLW010000064.1, on the reverse strand, counting down.
AAATTTTAGAGGGAAGTTCAGATAAGATGGTAGATGAACTCTTGGCTCTTGGAGGCTCTTCGGGTGGGGCTAGACCAAAGGTGTTGGTACAGTTGAGTGCTGACCACACACAGATAGTTCATGGAAAACAGAAACTAAAAGAGGGCTTTTCTCACTACATAGTAAAGTTTGCTTCATCACTCGATAGCAAAGAGATAGGAGCGATAGAGTACGCCTACTCACTTATGGCAAAAGAGGCAGGGTTAGAGATGACAAACACCGTTTTGTTAGAGGGGAGAAGAGGACGATACTTTGCTATAGAACGATTTGATAGGGTGGGAGACAAAAGAGTACACATGCACTCTGTTGCAGGGCTTACGCATAGTGACTTTAGGTTTCCTACATTAGACTATGATGATTTGTTACGGCTTACTCTGCATTTGACCAAGAGCATGGTAGAGGTAGAAAAGATGTTTCGACTAGCTTGTTTTAATCTCTTTGCCCATAACCGTGATGACCATGCTAAAAACTTCTCTTTTCTAATGGACGAAAAAGGAGTTTGGCGACTCTCTCCTGCGTATGATATTACATTCTCTTTTGGACTTGGAGGAGAACATAGCACGATGTATCTAGGAGAGGGGAAAAATCCTACTAAAGAACATCTGTTAGAGTTAGGTAAAAGACATGGACTAAAAAAGGCTAACCTTGTGGTAGATGAGGTTGAAAGAGCAGTGAATAGATGGGAAGAGTTTGCTAGTGAGGTTAAGTTGTCAAGAAAGATAATACAAGAGATAGGTAAATATATTACAATTTGCCATATTTCTTCACTATATTAAAAAAGTAGTTTATAATTGTTCTTTAATATGAGGAGAAAGTCATGAATGAGCTAATTTTACAGAATGAGATAAAGAGTAAGATATATAGTGTAAGAGGAAAAGAGGTGATGCTAGATTCTGATTTGGCAGAGCTTTATGAAGTTGAAACACGAACTTTAAACCAAGCAGTAAAAAGAAATATTGAGAGATTTCCTGATGATTTTATGTTTCAACTCTCTAAAGAAGAGTATGAAAACTTGAAGTCACAATTTGTGATATCAAGTTCTAAAAAGCATGGAGGTGTAAGAAAAATGCCCTATGTATTTACAGAGCAAGGTCTTTATATGTTAGCTACTGTACTAAGAAGTGGAGTTGCTACCGAAGTGAACATCTCAATTATTCGTACCTTTACCAAAATACGAGAGTTTTCAATGCACTACAATGCTTTAGCTAGACAGATAATGGAGCTAGAGAAGAAACACAATAAAAAGTTTAAAGAGGTCTTTGCTAGGCTTGATAACATAGTGGAAGAGACACAAAAAACAGATAAAAAAATTATGGGTTTTATTCGTGATTAGTGACCTTCTGTCAATATATCAAAACTCTATTGTATGATGAGTAATAAGTTTAAAATGGTACACTTCAAAAAATAAAATCGTGGGGTGCTGTTTTTATAAATGTATCCCTGTGGACTAACGCACCATTAATTATATTTGCATAAAAAGAGAGAAAAATGTCTTTAACAAAAATGTCATCAGAAAAAAGAGCAACAGTTGTAGCTACAGTTATAGCAACCATATTAACACTTATAAAGTTTTTTATAGGGGTGGCTTCAGGGTCGGTGGCTGTTTTGGCTTCAGCTATTGATTCACTACTCGATACACTCATCTCTATTTTTAACTTCTTTGCCATTCGTAAGTCTGAAGAGAAAGCAAGTGATGAGTTTCAGTATGGGAAAGGGAAAGTTCAAGCCATAGCTGCTGTTATAGAGGGAACGGTTATTACTATCTCTGGACTTTATATTATATATGAGGCTATTCAAAAAGCGATACATGGCTCTAAAACGGAGCTACTTACTCCAGCTATTGTTGTTATGGTTATCTCTATAGTGGTTACATTTTTCTTGGTTCAGTACCTTTTAAAAGTCGCTAAAGAGACAGATAACTTGGTTATAAAATCGGATGCTCTGCATTATCAAACAGACCTTTGGAGTAATGGAGTGATTTTACTCTCTTTAGCTATTGTTTACTTTACAGGTTTAGAGTGGGTCGATGCATTGTTTGGGTTTGGAATAGGGGTTTACATTATCTATTCTGCTTATGAAATCATTGAAGAGGGAATTGCTATACTACTTGATAGAGCTTTAGAAAAAGAGACAGTAGATAAGATACGAGAACTTATAGGAAGCCACCCCGAAGTCAATGGTTTTCATTGGTTAAAAACTAGAACGGATGGAACCAATAACTATGTAGAGTTTCACTTAGTTTTACAACCAAATTTGTACCTTATAGAAGCACATAGAATCTCTGACCAAATAGAAGATAAGATAATACAACTAGATGATAAAAAGCGTTGGATTATTACCCCTCACTATGACCCTTATGATGATGAAGATATAAACAATGCTGTAGCTGAAGGAAAAGCATTGGGGCAAGTAAACAAATGATTTACCTTCTCTCTCCTCTTAAAAAAGAGGGAACTACCTCTCTTCCTATGATAAAGTTTTCATTGGTAGTAGATAAGATAGATTTCTCTTCATGTGATACACTCATGTTTACCTCTAAACAGGCTGTTGTCTCTG
>JALWLW010000063.1 GCA_027081065.1 Campylobacteraceae bacterium | reverse complement strand
ATATCAAATACAAATGAAGAGAATTTTACACCTTCAAAAATATAAGGATTAATATCAAAATGAGAACTATCAAGAACAATATCAAATGCTAAAGGCAATGCTCCTGTAGAAGAGTCTGATTTAAACTCCTCAACCATTGTCATAATATTATTTAATTCAATGCCTTCTACATTCAATTTTGTTACTTTAATTTGATTGTGAGTAAGTCGTAAAGGATTCCAATAAATTAAAGCTGAAGAGAATAAAGGCTTATTTTTATATTTAAGTTTTTTTATCTCTAAACCATCAAAAAGATTTCCTTCAAAATGCTCATAAGTTAAATCAGAGGACTCCATGGTTGTTTTAGCTAAATAGGCAATCGTACGTGAGTCAGTTATGATAAAAAGCAACAGTGCTAACAAAAGCAATAAAACTTCAACCATAACGATTAGCCAATAGATAAAACGTATCAAAATGATTGTCCTACTTGAAAGTGAATCGCTTTTTCATCACTATTTTGAACATTAATACCCATATCAATTTTAAAAGGTCCAAGAGGTGTTAAATAGCGAAATCCTAAACCAACAGAGGTGAGTACTTTATTAGAAAACTCCCAAATTCCTTGATTATCAGATATCATTGTATTATCAGTAAAGATTGCCCCTCTAAAATTTTTATATAATGGAAAATTTGCTTCTAGACTTAAATTCGCTAAAGTAAAACCTCCTAACTTCGTATCTGTCGTTGCTGATTCTGTAATTCCAATGCGTTCATAGCCATAAGCTCTATTAGAAAAAGCACCTCCTGCAAAAAATTTTTTAGACTCAGGCAACTTGTTTTCATAGACCTTAATCGAACCTATACGCCCAACAGACGAAAAAGTAATATCATAAAAAGGTGTATAAATTAGTCGTAACTCCTCTAAATATTTTAAATATGAAGTACTTTTAGCTGAGTAAGACAATCCATACTCCATTTTATGCATAAAATAGAGACCATTTTTAGGATTTAACTTTGAATCTCGTTTATCATAAATAAGCCTCATAAATGGATAGATTAAAAAATCTGTTCGATTATTTGTCAAAGTATTTAAAGTCGTAATTTCTTCAAGACCAATGCCTAAACTGTTATACCATTCTGAACTCGAATGCGACAAATAAAACTTGTCATAGAGTACCCTTTCATCAAAATCATGAATATCAGCTTCTTCAGCATAACCTAAAGAGTTTTGAAAATCAAAATGATAACCATTAATTGAGAGTACATAAGGCACAAACAAACTACTTTCAACAACCTTTTGAATACTAGAGTAGAGTCCATTTAAAAGAATTTTTTTTCCATTTCCTTTAAAATTTTTATACTCTGTATAAAGCTTAGCCTGAAATTTTAAATTGGTAGCGTAACCTACACCCATACGCGTGTGAATCTTTTTGCGAATCTCTTTATAATTAATATCAACAGGTTTTTTATTGTATAAATTACGACTATAATCTAAATTTAACTGATCAAAACTCTCTAAAGCATATAATGCATCATAAGACTCTTGTATTTTTGTAATATTAAAAACATCACCCTCTTCAAAATGTAGCCTCGAACGTATAATATCATTGTCCATGGTAGGAGAATTTGTCAAAATATTAATTTCACCAAAATGACAAAGATTCTTTTTTTTCAAGTTTACTACAATACGTGCTGAATAATTTTCTAAAGACAAATAAGCTTTCGTATCAAGCTTAGGACTACAATATCCCTCTTCAAGAAGTTTCTTACGAAGTTTTTTTTTCATTTCAGAAAACTCTTTAGCTCTAAAACGTATTCCTTGAACCAAAGTAAATTCTTCAGAAATATCTAAATCACTCTGTAAATTAATCTCAGTAATCATAATTGGTCGATTCTCTTGAATCGTGACTACAATACCTTTGTTTATAATTTTACTTGAAATTTTAGCATCATAAAAGCCTTCATTTTTATAAAATAGAGTGAAACTTTCATTTAATTTTCTACGGAGTTTAATATCTATTTTAGAGACTTCATCTTGCCAAATAGCATAAAATGGTGGTTTTTTTACACCTATAAAATCTTCTAATTCAGAAGTACTGATTACTTCATTACCTTCAAAAATAATAGGTGTTAAAACAGAATCTAATTTTTTAGCAAAAAGTAGATTGAAAGAAAAAATAAGAATTAAAAGAGACTTTAAAATACTGCATTTCATATTACTTAAGTTCTCTACTAACTTATTCTATCTAACTTGACCATTACCATAAACTTTAAACTTATATGTTGTTAATTCATTAATTCCCATTGGTCCACGAGCATGAAGTTTATTTGTAGAGATACCTACCTCTGCTCCAAAACCAAATGCTCCACCATCAGTAAAACGAGTACTAGCATTCACATAAACACAAGCTGCATCTATGGTATTCATAAATTTTTCAGCAGCCCCATAATTCTCAGTAATAATCGCTTCTGAATGTCCAGAACCATAACGAATAATATGTTCCATCGCCTCATCGATCCCTGTAACAATTTTAATATTTAACTCATTGGCTAAATACTCAGTATTATAATCTTTATCAGTAGCTGGATCAATAAAAATATGTTCTCTTGTCTTTGCACAACCTTTTAACTTTGTTCCTGCATCTACAAATGCTTTATATAACCCTGGTAATAAAACTTTTGCAATAGGCTCATCCAAAAGTAAAGTCTCCATGGCATTACAGACCCCTGGTCGTTGACATTTAGCATTAACAGCTATATTTAAAGCCTTAGAATGACTGGCATCACGATGAATATAAGTATGGCACAACCCTTTATCATGTTTTACTACAGGTACAGAAGAATTTTTAGAAATAAACTTAATTAGAGCCTCACCACCACGAGGAACAATAAGGTCTACATAGCCATCTTCTTTAATCAGTTTTGCCACACCTTCACGTGTTGAGTCTGGAAGTAAAGAGATAATCTCCTTCTCTAAACCATTTCTAACAAGTACCCCTTGTAAGACTTTAGCAATAGCTCGATTAGAATGCTCTGCTTCTTTTCCCCCTTTTAAAATGGCAACATTTCCACTTTTAAAACATAATCCAGCAACATCAGAAGTTACATTAGGACGTGACTCATAAATAACACCAATCACCCCAATAGGAACAGATACTTTTTCGATACGTAAATTATCATCAGTCACCCAACCTTCAAGAATACGTCCAATAGGCTCTTTTAGTATTGAAATCTCACGTAAAGAGTTAGCAATGGCTTTTACTCTTACTTCATCTAACAATAATCTATCTAGGAGAGCTGAATCTAAATTATTCTTCTTTCCAGCATCCATATCTTTTAAATTTTCATTTACAATCACATCTGTATTAGCTACCAATGCATCTGCCATTTCATTTAAAATTCTGTTTTTTGTTTTTCCATCTAAAGTTGCAACCCTAATTGCAGAAGCTTTGGCTTTTTTTAAAAATTCTTTCATAAAATGATATTCCCAATTTTTTAATTCTATTATATCTTTTTTACTCTTTTATTCAAATAGATATAGAGGAAACTTGCACAAACAATAAACCCTAATGTTCCAAGTACTATTTGATGTAAATATTCTTTAACTAAAGCTTCATTCTCACCAATAACATAACCTAAAAGTGCCAATACACTTACCCAAAGTCCAGCCCCTAACGTGGTATAGAGTGTAAAAGGACCTAAATTCATTTTAGATAATCCAGCTGGTAGAGATACCAACTGCCGAACACCAGGAATGAGTCTTGCAAAAAAAGTAGAAAAAGCACCATGCTTGACAAAAAAAGTCTCCATTTTTTGTAACTTTTTTTCATTAAAGAAAAAATATTTTCCAAATTTTAAAACCCCTACACGTCCATACTTTTTAGCCAAATAATAATTAAACAGAGCACCCATCAAAGAACCCATTGTCCCTACCAATATGGCAACCAATAAATTCATTTCAGATTTTGCTGCCAATATTCCTGCTGGTATCATCGCTACTTCTGAAGGGAAAGGGAAAAAAGTACTCTCTAAAAACATCATTATAAAAATACCTAAATACCCAAACTCTCGTGCTACACTTACTACTAAATCTACTATCTCTTGCATATCTCTTCTTTAAATTTATCTATTTTTTCTTCTGTACTCTTAATTTTCCATGCCACTCTATCGCCTAAAAACTCACGCTCAACTTGAAAAATTTCTAACTTATTTAAAACATATTCTCTTTTTTGAACCTCAGAGTATGTTGAGTCAAACGCATAACTAAACTCTTTCTCATAGGGTTTTAACTCAGCCACAGCCAAGACCTCTTTGACTGCTGAAGCGTAGGCTCTAGCCATACCCCCAATGCCCAATTTTGTTCCACCAAAATAACGCACTGTAAGTAGAGCCACATTGATAAGGTCAGCCCCTCTTAGCACATTAAGTGAAGGAACACCAGCAGCCCCTTTGGGTTCTTCATCATCTGATGAGTTTTCAACAATTTGGTCAAACTCATTGAGGTAACGTAAAGCATAGACCACATGCCTAGCTTTGGGGTGTTCAGCTTTGAGTTTGTCTTGTAAGCCTTTGTACTCTGATATAGGTACTAAATGGGCTATGAATTTTGACTTTTTAACCTCATAGTTTCCTATAAAAGATTTTTCAATGGTTTGCATTAAAGAGCATTTACCTTATTAACGATAAACTCAATAAAATTATCATCATCATTAAAACATTTAGCCACCCTATAGTCCTCATACTTAATCTTCTCTGCAATCTCGCGATGTTCAATATCAAGTTCATAAATCGTCTCAGAGTTATCAACAGTAAATGCTAAAGGATAGATAAGCACTTTACGGTGGTAAGGGTTACGAAGCACATCTACCAAATTTGGCTCTAGCCATGCTGAAGAGCCAACTTTTGATTGATAGACCAACTTAATGTTATTAAACTTAATACCACGCTCATGGAAATAAATACGTAAAGCTGAGACATTCCCCTCAATATGCGTCTGATAAGGGTCACCAGAAGCAATAATACTTGTAGGTAGTCCGTGTGCTGAAAGCAATAAATCATAATCTTCAGTATTTTTATCTTCAAAGGCATCCATGATTTTCTTAGCACACATCTCAATGTAGTCATAATCATCATAATAAGGGTCAATCACCGTGATTTTAGGAGCATAGCCCAACGCTTCACAACGGGCTTCTATGTCTTCTACTGAAGAGAGTGTCGTTGTTGTCGAATATTGAGGATACATTGGAAACAAAATAAGCTCTTCTACCCCATCTTTTTGAAACTCTATTAACGCATCTGTAGCAAAAGGAGGAACATAACGCATAGCAGGGGCTACTTTCATATCTAGCTTCTCATTAAGCTTATCTACAATCTTATAGGTCAATGCAGGCAAAGGAGACTTTCCTCCTAAGTTTTTAAGAAAATTCTCTTTGACCTCATCAATACGATTAAAAATAATAATCTCTTTAACCAATGCTCTTGTATATCTATCCATCGTCAAAATATTTTTGTCGGAGAACATATTACGAAGAAACATCTCCACTTCATCAATGTTATTTGGTCCACCCATATTGAGCAGTAGTAGTGCTTTTTTATTCATGAAAGTATTTTAGCAGTTTATGTTTAAAGCTCTCTCAAACATCCTAGTAAATTTGATGTCATTTCTATACCATAACTATACAAATCTACGCTATAATTATTATAATAAATTTATATATCACTGGGGATAAACATGATTGGTGCAAAAAAAGAATTAAGTAGCGAACAACACACTCTCTATTCAGAAGTAATTCCTGAACAAAAAAAAGTAGTAAACAAAGAAAAAAACCTTTATGAAGTTACACCAAAACATACACGTTATCGTGTTTATATTGGACGTTTTTTTGAACTTAAAAAAGGACTTCACTCTGTTTTCAATGAACTAAAATCTGCTAAAGAACACGATGTTTTAGAGTTTATGATTGACTCTGGTGGTGGGTTTGTAAATGAAGGAATGCAATTTTACAACATTATGCAAGAAAAGTTTCATGGACGAACAGTTGCCTACCTAGACAACAAAGGCTACAGCATGGGAGCGATGCTCTTTTCTATGGCTGACAAGCGTGTAGTTTACCCCTATTCTGACTTTATGTATCATAACTATGCTGGTGGAGCTGTTGGAAAAGGTGGTGAGATTAAAGCACGACTTGAACATACTTCTAAAAAGCTTGAAGAGTTTTTTCATGACATCATTGTGCGTCAAGGATTTTTAAGTGAAAAAGAGTACCAACAAATGCTCGTAGGTCAAGACTACTGGATGGGAAGTAAAGAGATGTGTAAGCGTGGTATTGCTACACATGTTATTGTAGCTGGTACAGAAGTGACTGCAAAAGAGTATTTAAAAGGGCTAAAGAGAGGGAAAAAAATTCTCAAAGCCAATAAAAAGAAAAAAGCCTAATAATTTATGAAAATACGCGTATATTACGAAGATACCGATGCAGGTGGCATTGTTTACCATACAAACTACATTAAGTATTGTGAACGTGCAAGGTCTGAAATCTTTTTTCAAAAAGGTGAGATGCCTACCGATGGTGACAAAAGTGGCTTTGTAGTACGTCATATTGATGCCAACTTTTTAGGTATGGCAACACTAGGAGAAATGCTAGAAGTTCGTAGCGAAGTGATAAAGCAAAAAAATGCCTCTGTCTCTATTAAACAAACTATCTTTAAAGAAGAAAAAAAAGTTTTTGAAATGGATGTACGCTTAGTGTTTGTTCGAGATGGTAAACCTGCCATTATCCCCCCTCATTTGCATAATATTTTTGATTAAATGGCATAAAATACTATACCATTTTTAATACTTAAAGTACTATTGTCGCTGTATAGTTTCCATGAAGATTACATTTAGCAATACTTTTAAGTTCTTTTACCCCATCAAGTTTCACACGTGTTCCAAGATAACCTCTTGAAATTACAGGTTCGAGGGAAACCGTATCAATCTTTTTATCGTCAGCATAGAGTTCAATTTCATAAATCCAATGTTCTGGTGTACTTGGATGAATAATATCATCTTGACCAACCGTTACTTCTACTAAAGTATAACCAGCTTTATCTTTTCCTCCAATACGTATAGAAGGAGTATGTTTTTTTTCACCTTTGGTCAAATTTTTAGGATCTTTGGGTTCTATGTTATTTTTATTTACAAGTAATTTTTCATCAAAAGCTGAAGCTGTGATGCTTGTAAGTGTTGTAAGTGTTGCAATTTTTATAATTTCTCGTCTTGTCATCTATTTTTCCTTATGAATTTAGTGCAAAAGGATAATACTCCAAAAAGACTATAGAAGCTCTTAAGTGATTTAAATTTAAATCGGAGTATATTTATCCGATATATGTTATAATTGATATTAATACGTATCAATCTATAAGGTTTAACACTTGAAATTTTTTAATAAAAAAGTCATTATTTTTGACTTAGACGGCACACTTATTGACAGTTCTCCTGATTTGGCATTGGCTGTAAATCATATGCTAAAAAGCATCAACAGAGATACCTTTTCTTTAGATGAAATCCACCACTGGGTAGGAAATGGTGCAAGTACCCTTGTGAAACGTGCCTTGTCTGGTTCAGATGACATCTCTGAGAATATCAATGAAGAAGAATTTGAAAAAGCTTTAGATGTTTTTTTAAAATTTTATGCTCAAAACTTAGCTGTAGAAACCATAACTTACCCTCATGTCATCTCTACACTTCAAAAACTAAAAGAACATGGCTATAAACTAGTCATCGTAACCAACAAACCTTTTAATTTTGTAGAGCCTATTTTAGAAGCATTAAAATTAAAAGAGTATTTTGAATTTCATTTAGGTGGAGACTCCCTTGAAGAGCGAAAACCTCATCCAGCTCCTTTGCTTTATGTTTGTGATAAACTAAAGGTAAATGTCGATGAATGTGTAATGATTGGTGATTCCAAAAATGATATCTTAGCTGCTAAAGCTTGTAAGATGCAAAGTATTGGGCTAACTTATGGATACAATTATGGGGAACATATTAACACCCATAATCCTGATATGTACTTTTCTGATTTTGCAGAAATAGGGAAAGTGTTATGTTAAAGAAAGATATAAAAATAGCCATTATTGGAGGAGGGGTGGCTGGTGCAACCACAGCTCTTTATTTAGGTCAAATGGGCTTAAACGTTACCCTGTTTGAAAAAGAATCTAGCTTGGTTTCAGGTCCTCCTTTTTGTCACTTACATGCAGGAGGAAACCTTTACCGTGAAATCTCCGATGAACAATGTGTAACCCTACTCAAACAGTCTATTGACTTTTTACGTTTTTATCCGTACGTGGTAGATTATAGACCAACAGTTATAGCTTTACCCACTTCAGATAAAAGTACGCCTAAAGCCCTACTTCCACGTTTAGACTTACTGGTCGATGAGTATGAAAAACTTATTCAAAAAGATGTTCATAACAAAGTCTTAGGAGAAAGTAGTGACTACTATAAACTTTATGAACGAAAAGAACTAGAAGCCTTACAAAAAAAACCTATTTCTAAACTTCCAAAAAGTTCAGATGAATGGATGATACCTGTGGCTAAAAATCTTGACTTAAATAAGGTTCAATTTCCACTAATTTTGGTTCAAGAGTATGGGCTAAACCTTTTTAGGTTGGCTTCGGGAACAATGTTAGCACTCAAAGAGCTTTCAAACGTAACACTTCGTATGCAAACCATTGTTCGTGATATTCATAAAAAAGAAAATGGTTGGAATATCTTTGCCATAAAAGATTCCTATGAAAAATACAATGATGATTTTGACTACCTTATCAATGCAGCAGGGTTTAGAGTAGGAAAAATTGATGACATGATAGGTGCACCTTGTAAACGCATGGTAGAATTTAAAGCAGCTTACGTGGCTAAATGTACCAACTATATCCATACTCTATTTCCAGAAATCATCTTTCATGGTGAACGTGGTACACCACAAGGGATGGGGCAATTTACCCCTTACCCCAATGGCTATGTACAACTGCATGGGATGACCACAGATATTACTTTATATAAAAAGGGTCTAGTCTCCAACACAGCCATTAGCTGTCAACCACAATTAGGAGAAGAGTTTATGAATAAAATAGAAAATGCCTGGTCTACTGAGGAGACTTACAAGCGAACCTCTTCTGCTGTAGAACACCTCTCACAGTTTATTCCCTCTTTTTCAACAGCTATTGTTGGCTCAAAACCTCTTTTTGGAGCACAACAAATCCCTGGTGATGACCCAACATTACGTGTAGCAGAAGTCTCTTTTCCTGTACCTCGTTATGCCCGTTGTGAAATTGTTAAAGTCTCTTCAGTTATTGACATGATTCAAGCTATTGTTAAAAACCTTAAGAAACTCGGACACCTAGATGACGCTCTTGAACCTCAACATCAATATAAGCACCCAAAGGAACTTATTGAAGAGAAGCTACAAGCTTATGCTGAACAGTTAGCTAAACAAAGAGAATACCCTACTTCTTTAGCTAATCGAAACATTATTAATTAAATATTATCCCATATTATCTATAATATCTTTATAAAAAAGTTACAAAAGGTAGAGTCATTGCTAATCGAACAAAAAGATTCACTCTTTCAACCTTTATCTCTCAAATGTTAGCTTAATATACACTAATACTTTATAGACGATAAGGGTTAAAATGAAAAAAATTGCCATCTCCATTGGAGACCTTAATGGTATTGGTATACAACTGGCATTAGAAAACCATCATATTATTAAACAACAAATTGAGCCTCTTTATTGTATCGATAAAACAATGTTAGAAAAAGCTTCCAAACTACTCAATATTTCTATCCCTTCTGACTTTCAAACAGTTAATAAAATTGCAAAAGAGTTTACCATTACTCCCTCACAAATTACTAAAGAATCTGGAGTCTATTCATTTGCCTCTTTTTTAAAAGCTGTTGAACTTTCAAAACAAATGGAGGTAGAGGGAATTATGACCTTACCTATTCATAAAAAAGCTTGGGAATTAGCTGGAGTCACCTTTAGGGGACATACCGATGCCTTACGAGAATTTTTCTTTGCTCCTGCTATCATGATGTTAGGAAGCCCAAAAATGTATGTTGCTCTTTATACTGAACACATCCCTTTAAAGGAAGTAAGTAAAGAAGTTCAAAACATTGAGAAGCTCTCTTTATTTCTTATTGATTTTTATCATAATGTCGCAAACAATTTAAATGAATATGAACAAATAGCACTATTGGGTCTAAACCCACATGCTGGAGATGATGGTGTTCTAGGAGATGAAGAGATTCAGATTAATAAAGCACGAGAAATTGCACATATAGAGATAGGTAAAGAGGTCTATACTCAACCTTTAGTTCCTGATATTGCTTTTACGCCTAATAGTCGCAAAAGATACCATTACTTTGTAGCTATGTACCATGACCAAGGGTTAGCTCCTCTTAAGGCACTCTATTTTGATGAGGGCATTAACATCTCTCTAAACTTACCAATCATTAGAACCTCTGTAGATCATGGAACAGCTTTTGATATTGCTTATGCTAACCATAAACTCAACAACCTCAGCTATTTAAATGCCATTCGTTACTTTGAGATGACTTGATTTCTTCCAGTCTCTTTAGCTTCATAAAGAGCCTCATCAACCCTTTCGAAAAATTGAGACTCTGTATCTCCAGCTCGAAGCTTAGTAACCCCAAAACTACAAGTAATGTTCTTAACTCCTGTAAAATGGAACTGCTCAATCTCTTTACGTAGACGAGATGCGAGTATGCCACCATTTTCTAAAGAAGTCTCTTGTAACAAAATTACAAATTCTTCTCCACCCCAACGAGCAAATACATCACTACTTCGTAATAAACCTTTAACTAAAGCTGCCAACTCTTTTAATACACTATCACCAGTATTATGACCATATTCATCATTAATTCTTTTAAAATGATCAATATCAAAAAGAATTAACGTTAAACTATGATTATACTTTTTGACATTAAAAAACATACTTTCAAATACACTATTTATCTTTACACGATTATAAACTTGGGTCAAAGGGTCATATTCAGCATCATGTTTAACACTTAAACGTTTAGATTCTAATTCTGTAATATCTGTAAATGAAAGACTATACTTCTTAACACCACTTAACTTAGAGATTTGAATTTGATAATAGTGGTGAAACATATCCTCTTTAGAAAACATCTTAACTTTAACCATTTTCTGCTCTTTTTTGGCAACAGTATCAATCCATTTTTTTCCATAAGTATACTTATCAATATAAAGACTTCGACCTTTCCGTTCATCATCCTCTTCATTATCAATATCATTCTTAAGAAAAAAGTCTGATATATCAGCATGAGCCATTTTAAAAGATTTCAAAGAGTCATAACCTAGAACTTTTAACCCTTGTTTATTAATCATAGTAATATTATTTCCACTACTTAATAGCATAATATCATTATGAGAATTCAAAAAGTTTTGTATAATTTGAGATGAACGTACTTTATATAAGAAATAAAGAAAAGAAAAAAATGCAATTAAAATTACAATAAAAATGGAATTCACTTGAAAATCCATCATAATATCCCCCTTACTAGACAATTCTGATTAAAATAAAGAGTGACCTTTTGAATCAATTGGTTCACAATTTATATCTAAATTCTCTGCTAAAACTTCCTGACAAGATTCACAAAGATAACAACAATTTTGCATATCATAAAAAATAGTTTCATTTTTGATAATTTCACTATAGCATTGAGCACAAAAACTAGCAACATTTAAGATAATCTCTTCTGTTGCTTCTTGTTTTACAAAACAATTAGCCATTTCTATGAGAGTTCTTTAACCATTTTATGTGCTTCTTCTAAAGTATTATCAAGTGCTAAAGCAGATTTATAATATTTTAATGCTTCTTCTTTTTCGCCTAAATCGTATAGAGTATTTGCATAATTAAAATGATGTGGAACAGAGTTCTCATCTAATTCAATAGCACGTAAATGATGCTCTTTCGCCAATTTATCTTCACCTAATTTATGTAAAATATTTGCCAATGCACCATGTGCCATATCTTCGTTGTCGTCAATATTTAATAATTCAATATAAACATCTTTTGCTTCTTCTAAACGTTCTAACATTACTAAAACAAAACCATGTTGCAATAAAAGTTCTTTATTATTAGGTTCAATAATATTAGCTGATGTTAAAGCCTTGTCTGCTTCAACATAATCCTCTTTTTCAATAGCCGTATCTGCCATTTGCATCAGTTGAACAATTCGGGAAATTTGAGGGGTAGGTTCTGAAAAAGTTTTATTGCTTTGGGTAATTGTACCAATTTGTTCATCTTCATTTTTTGCTTCAAAATCAATCCCCCGTTTAGGGTAAGAACTTGAAAATAGTTGTTTAAAAAACATAATAAAAATCACAGCTGAAATTAAAAAAAGTAAAAATTGAAAAGTACTCATTATTGCTCCATATTTAAGAGTCACATCATAGACTAAAATAGCTTAGAATTCACCCTTTAGATTAAAATTTAAAATTACTTTAATTGAAGTGCTAATTTTCCAATCGCTTCATCCAATGCTTCTCTATTCTCATATATAAATGAATGCTTTTGGGTATCTGATATCACTACAAATAAACCATAGCCTACAACTTCTACTCGTCCTTTAGCTTCAATATCTATCCAAGCTAAACTCATCTCAGTGGTTTCGTCTTTATATCCAGTCTTTACTAAAACAGCCGGATATAAATTTTGAACAGTTTGTAAATCAAATGTTTTATCTTCAATTGTAATATTACTCATAATGCAATTATAGTATAATCTTCCCAAATTATTAGATGGAGAAAAGTTATATGAGTTTAAATGCCCAAATAAAAAATGATATTAAAGATGCTATGCGTGCTAAAGATACTGCAAAAAGAGATACACTAAGAAATATTCAAGCTGTAGTAAAACAGATAGAAGTAGATGAGAGAAGAGAAGTAACTGATACTGATATGGAAGCCATTTTAATGAAGTATTGCAAACAACGAGAAGATGCAATGGCACAATTTAAAGAAGCAGGACGTGATGATTTAGTAGCAAAAGAAGAGGCTGAACTTCTTATTGTGAAATCATACTTACCAGAGCCTATGACAGATGATGAATTAGAAAATATCATCAAAGAGATTATTACTTCAACAGGGGCAAGTTCAATGAAAGAGATGGGTAAAGTTATGGGAGCTGCAAAAAAAGCTATTGGTTCAAAAGCAGATGGTGGACGCATTAATGCTTGTGTTAAAAACCTTTTAAACTAACAAATAAAGACATCTTACTCAGACTTATATCCTGTAGTATGATGTTCATTGTTTTTATATCGTCTTGGATTAATCTCTTCGGTATCAATTCCAAAAATATGTGTAATTGCTCCCACCTTATTAGAACCATCAGTATCGGTTGAGCTTTGTCGTAAATTCTGTGTAGCATCATGTAAAAAATGATTAAACATCTGTTCTGCCATCTTATACATATTCTCTCTATACTCTGCAGGTACAAACTTTTTTCTAATTGCACGTTCAAGCTCTTTATCTATTGCTGCTTTAACTTGTAAACGCATATCTCGAATTACAGGTTCTACTGAAAATGCTTTTAACCAACTGTAAAATTCATCTTTAGCACGAAATACAATCTCTTTGGCTTTAATGGCTTGTTCTTGCTTTAAAGCATAATTTTCATTAGAAATACTCTTCAAGTCATCAATTCTAAAAAGTTTTAAACTCTCTAAAGCTATATCTCCAATATCCCTAGGAATCGCCATGTCAAACCAAACACGATCTAAATTTGCATTTTCAATCATTCTTGATTCAATAATAGGCTCTTTTGATGAGGTTGCTGAGAAAAGTAAACGATAACGATTAAGATATTTCCCCAACTTATCAACTGTTTCAGCCTTAACATTTTCACCTAAAGACTCAGCTACTTTTTGTGTCTTTTCTAAATCACGTCCAAGCAAAAGAACATCACAACCTAAACGTAAAAGATTTTTCGCTGCAATTACTCCCATATCTCCAGCACCAATAACAATGGCTCTCATACCTGTAATGTTATCACCATATATTTTATAAGCTTGTGCTACAGCCACCGAAGCAATAGAAATCGGATTTTTAGAAATTTCAGTAGCATTTCTAACTTCAGCAGCACATCTCACAGCATGAGAAAGTACACGGTTTAAGCGTGTTCCAGCTGTTTTATTTTCATGTGAAAATTTAAATCCCTCTTTAACCTGCCCTGTTATTTGAGACTCTCCAATAACCAATGAATCTAAAGAGGATACGACTGAAAAAATATGAACAATAGCCTCTTCATCATCATAACGTCCTCCTGCTGATTTTAATTTATAAAAATCAACATCTGTTTTCTTACTAAGTAATCCTAAAATAGTATGATAAGAAGAGAAAGTATCACTCGTGGCAATGACAATTTCAACACGATTACAGGTCGAGACAATATAAGCTTCATGTATAAACTGAAACTCAACAAGTTCATTTAAAAAATTACTTTTCTCCTCATCATTCGTAAAAGCTAATTGCTCACGTAAAGATTGTTCACAATTATGATGATTAAACGAGAGAACTTGATAATACATTAAAAACTTCTCTCAATCATTGCTCTTGCAATGCCTGACAAATCTTTTTCTCCTAAAGATTCCATCAACTCAATAGCCTCTTCCACTAAAACCTTAGCTTCTATATAAGCTTTCTCCACAATACGATGCTTGTTCATAGCTGATTTAATCCATGCTGACTCATCAACATTCAACTGTTTTTTATGTAAAGAGCGTAAAAATGCTCTATCTTCCTCTTCTAAACTTTCATATAAATAGATATAAGGTAAAGTAACTTTCCCCTCTACAAAATCATGAAGCGCTGGTTTACCTAAAGTTGTAGACTCTTCTGTAATGTCTAAAATATCATCAATCATCTGAAAAGCTAATCCCAAATTATGTCCATATTGACGATAAGCTTGACGATTCTTACCTGCCAAAATAGCAGCTGATTCAGCTGATGCTTCCATCAACGAGGCTGTCTTTTGATAAAGCATTTTCAAATAAGCATCACGATTAGTATGAAAATTACGTGAAAGCTCAACATCTGCTAATTCTCCTAAACTAAGTGAAATAACAGCATTTGAAATAACTTTTGCTACCTCTGGAGAAATACTATTTAATTCAAAAAAAGCTTTAGAGTAAAGTATGTCTCCCATCATAATAGCTGTTTTATTTCCCTCTGAAGCATTAACCGATACCTTTCCTCTTCGCGTATTAGCATCATCAATAACATCATCATGCAATAAACTTGCAGCATGAATCATCTCAACAGTAGCAGCTGTTTTGATTACTTTTAAAGAAGAACCAGCAATCTTCAAAATAAGTTTTGTACGCAATCTTTTACCATGAGGTAATGCTCGATAAAGTTGGGAAACATGTCTATCACCTAGTTCACTTATGTACTGTTCTATCTTTCTTTCAACGGCATCTATCACCATTCATCCTTAAAAGTATTTCTTTGTTCGATATGGGAAAGATTATACCTTATACTGACTAAAATATCCATATTTAGGCTATTTAGATGTGATTTTCTGTAAATATTTTATCATATATTGTTCTCAAATATACAATTATTCATAATTTCTACACAATTAAGCTATACTATTTATCAAGGACTTGACCACATCTAAGAGTAATTTAAAATATTTTATGTTTAAAACTTTTAAATCTGGTCAAGTCCAAAATTAAAAAATTACGGAGAATCACATGATTAAAAACAGCATAATCACAATTGCAGCACTAGGACTACTTTCAGTAACAGCATCAGCAGAGTTTAACGAAGCTGGTTGTAAAGGTTGCCATGGAGCAAACTTTGAAAAAGCTGCTATGGGTAAAGCAAAAGTAATTACAGAAATGACAGCAGAAGAAATCAAAACTGCATTAACAGGTTACAAAGATGGTTCTTATGGTGGTCCAATGAAAGGGATTATGAAAAGTCAAGCATCTAAAATGTCAGAAGATGATATTAAAGCATTTGCTGAAAAGCATGGTAAGAAATAGTCTCTACTTTTTACAATTCCCGTCAAAAAGATGGGAATTGCTTTAATCACTGTCTAAAAGTGATTAAGCAGTCAAAAGACTACTCAACCATAGCAACAAGTTCTTCTTTAGAAACTTTATTAAAGTTCAGGTACTTATAAATCTCATCACTCATCTCTGGCTTAATTTTATCTTTTACAATTTCAAGATACTCAGCTACTGTTGGTAATTTACCTTTAAGGGCAACTACGGCTGCTAATTCTGCTGAACCAAGGTAAACTTGTGAACCTTTTCCAAGTCTGTTGTCAAAGTTACGTGTACTTGTAGAAAATACCCATGCATTTTGCTTAACTGATGCTTGGTTACCCATACATAAAGAACATCCTGGAGGCTCAATACGTGCACCAGCCATTCCCCATACAGAGTAATACCCCTCTTCCTGAAGTGTTTTTTCATCCATTTTTGTTGGAGGACATACCCAAAGTTTTGTCTCAACAGCCCCCTCTCCTCTTAATACTTCTGCATTGGCTCTAAAAAGACCAATGTTAGTCATACAAGAACCGATAAACACTTCATCGATCTCTGTTCTAAGTCCAGCTTCATGTACTTCACTAAGTGTCTTAACATCATCTGGGTCATTTGGACAAGCAACAATTGGCTCTTTAATCTCAGACATATCAATCTCTATCACTGCTGCATATTCAG
>JALWLW010000062.1:15552-16776 GCA_027081065.1 Campylobacteraceae bacterium | reverse complement strand
CTTTTGTTTTGGTATCTTTAGTACTTTTAAAAATCTCTTCTACCACTTCATAGTTATCATCAAGATTAAACTGTAAGGTACGAAGTTTCTCTTCATCAAAATTGAGTTCATCAAGAATTTCACGAAAACCTGTAACCATCATCAATGAAATTTTAATGGCATTCTCTACTTCAATATTTGCCAAACTATTTAATGACTTAAAATACTCAACATTAAGAAGAGGCATATAGTGTAGTTCACTCATAAGTTTCCTTTCTGATTTGTTTATTTACGATTATATCAAAAAAGTTATAATTATAGCTACGTGGTGTGATAGTAACACAAAACCTATTCTTCTTTCACTTTATTATCTCATCAAACTCTGCTGAACACTCTGTTGAAAAAAGGCACTTCTACTCATGTGTAATTCATTTTTTAAAATATCATCTAGTTTTTCTAAAAGTTTCTCAGGAAATGTAATATTGATGCGTTTGTATTTTATCTTTTCAGGTACTTCCATTCCAAACTCTTTAGCAGAAAGTAACCAACTCTCTTTTGCTTTTTCTAACTCTTGTAGTGCTTCTATCTTCGTTTCACCATCTGCCATGCACCCTTTTAGGTGAATATACTCTGCCAAATAGCCTCCACCCTCGGCATCGGTTAGTTTTCGTATTTTAATCTCTTCATTCATCTTCATCTCCTTGTAGCTCATCTATAGTAAAGTTTAAGCTCTTAACCTTGACTATAAAATTCCATAGTCAACTTTAGAGGCTTAACCTTTACTATAACTCTATATATTGTCATAAAATCGTAGGTGTGACAATGTCACTCGACAAAACCAAATATGCATAAATTTAAATTTATAATTTCCATAAAATCCAAACCAAGATTTGACGTGTGACATGGTCAACACCTACTGCCACTGCATCTTCAACTCACGATGAGAAGAGACACAATCTTTCAAATAAAGATTAATAAGGCTCTGATAAGGTATACCCACTCCCTCTGCCATCTTTTTAAAGTAGCTAATGACATCTTCTTCTAGTCTCATGGTTACTTGTTTTTTTAACTGTTTAGCATAAGGGTTAGCTCTTGATTTCATGGTACTTAAATCGTATTCTTCTTTCATTTTCTTATCTCCTATGGTAATGTTTAGATTCATTTTACTTCTCATCCCTAATAACACTCTCTATCAATTCACTTATCTCACTTTGCTTTTCTTCTATTTGCTTATCTATATGTTGT
>JALWLW010000062.1:0-15542 GCA_027081065.1 Campylobacteraceae bacterium | reverse complement strand
TAATAAGGCTCTGATAAGGTATACCCACTCCCTCTGCCATCTTTTTAAAGTAGCTAATGACATCTTCTTCTAGTCTCATGGTTACTTGTTTTTTTAACTGTTTAGCATAAGGGTTAGCTCGTGATTTCATGGTACTTATATGGTAATGTTTAGATTCATTTTACTTCTCATCCCTAATAACACTCTCTATCAATTCACTTATCTCACTTTGCTTTTCTTCTATTTGCTTATCTATATGTTGTTGAGAATCTATAGTAACTCTTATTTTATCAACTATCTCTTGTTGAACCGATATATCAGGCAATGGTATATAAAACTCATACAACTCTTTAGCCGAAACTTTTACCATGGTTTGATTTTTCCCTTTTGCAACATGCCCAAAATAGATTCTTCCAAAAAATGAGTTAAATAAAAATGCCATATACTCTTTATAAACTAATTCATCATCAAAATCTATCTTGATATATAAATCAGGATACAAGATATTCTCTTCTACCTCATCAAGTACAACACTTGCCAAAGCTACCAACTCAACTGTATTTCCTCTACTTACAAAAAAATCATTTTTCTTAATATAAAAATCTTCTATATTGTTTCTACTAACTGTTGTAAATTTAGAAGCTTTTAAAGATATTTTTCCTTCTTTTGTAATGTGTTCTTGTCCTAAAATCCCTATACCCTCTTCAACTTCAGAACTTAAAGGAGACCAACCATTTTTAGTTTGAACTATACAGTTACCTAATTTTTTAATACAATCAATATTTGCATACATATAAGACTGTATTGTCTCTAGTTTATGCCACTTAAAACTGTTTCTAAGTGAGCTATTTTTAGTATGTGCAACTCTTAAAGGCAAAGTAAACTGTTTAATATTTTCTAGTTTTTTAACCTCATCTAAATTAATATCAAAACTATTTGAAAACACTTCATTTATAATTTCTAAGTGTTCTTTTTTTTGTGATTTTAGAATTTTTATTTGTTCTTCTAAAGGTTTAATTTGTTTTTTAATCTCATTTTGAATATCTAATGAAATATTTGGTATTTTAATTTTTACAAAGTCATCTTCACGATAAGATGAAATCCCTATGCCTCTAAAAATATGATTATCAAGCACATTCTTAAGTACTTTTGTTCTTAAAATATAAAGTATAAACTTTTTGTTCCATAATTTTGATACATTAAATATATAAAAGCCATTTGAAAATACATAGTTAGCTAAATCAAAATCAAAATTAAGTGCTGGTGTTTTTGCTCCTTTTAGACTAGAAATTAAAATACAATTACTATTCACTTTATATTTTAATCTATTAGGATGTTCTTCTTTAGTTACCACTTTATAAGAAATAATATCTCCATATTCATTTAAATACTCTCTACCTGTTGGTATACCTTTATATTCCTTTTCTTTTTCATAGATAAATACGTCATAAAAAGGTGTTAAAATATGATTTAAAGGAATTAGTTCTTTATGCTTACTATCAAAAACATTCCAACCTAAATCATTATTTAAAAAATGAAATTTAGAATCCATTCTAAGAAAATCATCATTATTTAAATCACTAAATTTAATACTTTTAACTAATCCCATTTAATACTCTTTCTAATACTATCAAGAATTGTTTTCTCCTCTTCTACGCGAAGTAAAATATCACTAGAAGCCCATCTTCTCATAATCCCACTTTTAAAATACTTTCTAAGCTCTTCATCTGTTCTATCAAAAAATTCTGTTTTAATTTTGTCGTTACTGTAGTAGCTATTATGTACTTCTAACGCTTCCTCTTTTTCTCGCTCTAACTTTTCAATATTTTCTGTTATCTCTTCTAATAATTCCACAAGTATCGTTGCTTTTTTTGTTAAAGTAGCTGTCTCTTTTTCTTTTAACTTTTTATTAATGCTATTTAGCTCATTTTCTAGTACCTTTTTCTCTTTTGTAGCTGTTTGAAGTAAATCATCATAATAACTTGTAAGCTTTCTACGGTCTAAAGTATTTGGTGCATACTCCAAATCAAATAAATCATTAGGCATAGGTTTTTCGCCTCTTTTACTTCGTTTGTAGCCTACATTTTGTGCTTCTGCCATAAAAATGTCATAATCAAACTCTTTGGCTACCTCTCCAAATACCCACCAATCATTATAAAAACCAAATACATCTGTTGTATCTTTATCATATTTACAAAGCTCTATAATTTCATCTTGATATTTCGTACAAATTTCTAAAGATGATAGCCCTTTGTCCTCTTCAATAATATAATCTTTTAAAAATCGGACAAGTACCTTTTTCTCTTCATCTTCTTTCATATTTTTAACAGAGGGTAGTTTTTTTCTATCCTTTCCCTCTAAATGTACTTTTAGTAAATTATCACATCTAGTTTTTAGATTTGACCACTCTTTACCGTACTTATCCCAAACTACATTCCACTTTTTTACCTCATCTTGTGTTTTCTTTTGTAAAAAAAGTATAGATGTTTTCGTAGAGGTAAAAGGTTCAAAAGTAACTTGTGGCAAACTAACTACAGCTTTTACTTTAAAATATTTGAATAAAAACAGTCTTATATATTTGTTCTCTGTGGTGTCAAATACACTCTCTGGTAATACAACACCCACACGCCCATTTTCTCTAAGAAGCTGATAGTATCGTTCTATAAAAAGATTTTCACTATTCTTCTTATCTGCAAAAAGAAAATTTTGAGGTAAAAGCCGTTTAGTTTGAGTATCAAGGTCTACACTAAACGGTGGATTACTAATAATAACATCAAAGTTTCCATTAATATCTTTGTTATTATAGGTCTCATCTGCTTCTACATTAGAGAGATGATTTGGAGCTGTATCTTTAGTGTAAAATCTAAAAGGCAACAGACCATCTTTTACAAAAATATTACTAGAACCATCGCCGTGAAGTATCATATTTACTTTAGAAGCAATACCCAAGTCAAAGTTTATATCAGAACCATACAAATAAGTCTCTGCCCATTGGTTTTCTTTATGTTGTGGAAACAATGCTCTAAATTTTTCTTTTGTTTGATGGTTTTTCTTTAATTTGTCAAACTGTTTGTGTATTAACTCTTTTGAGATAACTTTCATAGCCTCAACTATATATGTAGCACTTCCTGCACTTGGGTCTATAATATAAGGAAGTTCTCTATCATTATTTAGTTTTTCTATGGCTAAAGTATCTAACCCAATAGCATAGTTTATAAAGTTTACTATATTTGCAGGAGTAAAAAACTGTCCTTTTGTTTGCTTGAATCCATCTCGTGTTATAGACTCAAAAAAATCCCCTAAAATATCTTTACCATCTAAAGAGTTTCTACCTTCAAAAAATGAAATTTGTTCTAAAGCAGTCACACAATAAGCCAACTTGCTTAATGGAAACTTCTCCTCATTTATCACATATGCTTTTTCTACTTTTGCACTATCGGTAATATTTAATTTTTCTTTTAATGCTCGTCTGTAGAGTGCATTGATTCTATCAAAAAGCTTTTCTAGGTTTTCAGGATTATCTCCATATTGGTAGAGTTGGAAATGGTACTCTTCTCCATCTTCTCTCTCTGATTCATCTTGAATCTTTGCTAAGATAATATTGACCAATGAGTAAAAAATTTCACTATCATTCGTTCCACCACCACCCCAAAGCTTGTTGTGTAAATCTTTAGCAAGTAGTTCTATTTCATCTTTTTTAATCCTAACTTTTAAATCATACTTCTCATGCCCCATAATTAGAGGTTGCTTTTGAGGTTTTCCATATCCTGCTGTAAGTTCATTCCCCACAGAAATAGAACCTGCCTCTTCCCATGCTTCAAAAGTTGGGTATTTTTCAAAATCAATAATAATGACTTTATCAACCACCGTTTCATCAATCTCTTCGGTAGTATAGTAAACCAAATAACTTACAGTTGTACCAAACTTTTTAACTTCCTCTTGTGCCAATGAAAAAAGTTGTCCTTCAATATTCACTTTATCATGTTCATATTTGCTTGGTGCTTTTACTTCTATAAAGAAAAAAGGATTGCCTTTTGTGTCTTTAACAACTACATCAATTCTAGGAGCTTTCTTATCTCGTCCAATTTTTATATCATAAGTTTTTTCAAGCTCTATAAGCTCAACAGAGTAATCAAGTTCATTGACCAATCTATCTATTAAAAAAGCCCTTGAAACTTCTTCATCTCCTGCGATAACTTTAATATTAGATTTGATTTTTTCATGATAATTAATTGATTTTTTAGCAAGATTTAGAGATACAACTTTATTTTTTTGAGCTTTTAACTTTTGTTCGATTAGATTATTCATTTAATTTCCGTAAGAGATGTATTTAGTAGTAATATTTTAGCATAATGATTTCAAACCTATAGTTAAATAGACTTTAGAATATTCATCAGTAATAAACACACAACTATTTTCAGAGTTCAAAAACTTAATAAGTGGCTTATATTGGTGAGGTTCAGGAGTAAGTCGGTTGGTGTTGTAGGAGTAGAGAATGTCACTTAGAGGGTTTTTAATGCAGTTGATGAAGATGTTCTCTTTTAGCTCATCTAGCGTTGAGAGTTTTGCTTGTTCATTGTCAAAAGTGAGGTCATCAAGAGAGACCGTTTTATACTCTCCATCTAAAAGAATTTCACAATAACCGTCTGATTGGGTTATGATGATGGTGTTTTGATTGGTTGGTTTGTAGATGGCTTTTTTCAAATGAGTTTTCCCTGTTTTCAGTTGATGGAATATTATAGCTGAAATTTAAGACTTTTCGTAGGGTAGATTTCCCAACGCACCCTGCGAATTTTTATGCTAAAATAAACTAAAAAATAGAGAAATAATGAACAAAGAAGATTACCTAATAAACAAACTAAGTTCCAAACACATTGGAGATGACGCTGCTATAGTTGATGGAAATCTCTATAGTATGGATGCATTTTTTGAAGATGTGCATTTTAAAAGAGAGTGGATGAGTATGTGGCAAATAGGGCGAAAAGCCATGCTTGTAAATCTCTCTGATGCTGTGGCTATGGATGCAGACCCTAAGTATGCACTTGTAACACTCTCTTTACCCCAAGATATTACAACTGATGAGATAGATGAGCTTTTAGCAGCTTTAGAGAAGACAGCTAAGGACTTTAATTGTGAGATTATTGGGGGAGATACGATTGCTGGGGATAAACTGCATATTTCTATTACCATTGTTTCTGAATCTAAACGTCCACTGCTTAGAACAACAGTTAAAGAGGGTGACCTTTTGGCTTACACGGGTACTTTAGGTGAGAGTAAAAGAGATTTAGAAGCATTGCTTAGAGGTGAGAACATTAAAGCGAAATCTCGTTTTTATGAGCCTAAGTTAAAAAGAGAGTTTATTAAACAAGCTCGAAAATACTTAAGTGCAGGAATGGACATCTCCGATGGACTTTTTTGTGACACCAACAAACTTTTGGCAATTAAAGGACAAAAGATGTTCTTTTTTGAAGAGATAAGCCATGAAATTGGAAGCTCTGGTGAAGAGTATGAGATGCTTGTGACCTTTCCTCCAGAGCATTATGACAAACTAAAACAGATAGCAGAACGAACACATACACCTTTGAACGTTTTTGCTAAGGTTTCAAAAGGTGAGGGTGAACTGTTTGAGTGTGAGAATCACCACTTTTAAAATGGCAACTCTTCATTGGTAACATAAAGCTCACCAAGCTTTGTGTAGTACTCAACCACACGCATGTCTACTTTTACCATACGTTGTAAATACCCTGCTAAACTGCCTTTGTTAAAGTCTAAACGTAAGTTTTTAGGGTCGATGGCTCTTGAAATAGCTACATAAAATTGGCTAGGGGCAAAGATGTTGTCGACATTACACACTAAGTTGTCAATGCTCATTCCTTGGCTTTTATGAATGGTGACAGCATAGGCTAGTTTAAGAGGAAACTGTGAGATGGTGGCTACTTTGATGGACTCTATTTTTCCTTTCTCATCACTTTTCATCTCTAAAAGGTCAAAGTCATGACGCTCGACACGCACAAAAATTTCTTCTTTTTCTACGATGATGTAATCTTCTTCTATTTTATTGACAATACCACGTTCGCCATTGGCGTATTTTCCCCATTTGTTAATGGTAAAGAGTACAGGAACACCTACTTTTAGTAAGAGTTGTTCTTCTACGGGTAGCATATTTTTCCATGAGGCTAGACGTTTTTCATGTACTTTGCCATGATGCTCTTCAAAGGTGGCAAAGAGTAGATGTTCATCTGCTTCAACAGCTGCTAGTTTCTCTTTGTTGGTACTATTGACTTCTGCATTTCGTCCAAACAAAAAAGTAGGATTTTCATCTTGCATTTGCGTGTTTGAGAGTTTTAACATATAGTTGGTGACCTCTTCATCACATTGCCCTACACGTACTTTGTGTAAAATGTGGGTGAACTCTGCATCGCTTGTTCTTTTCATTTCGGTGAGTTCTATGACTACAGGAGCAAAGTTTCTCCATGCATCTGACTCAAAAGCGTAGAGTTTTTCACCAAAAAGGTCGTTGTTTTGTCCAAATTTTTGCACAGGGGGAAGCTGAAAGAAATCACCTACAAAAAGAAGTTTACCTTGGTAGCCCATGGAGCTTAAACGGTAGCTTATCATCTCCATCATATTAGAAGAGACCATGGAAATTTCATCTATGATGATGAGGTCAGTTGCTTTGAGGATTTTTTTGAGTTCGCTCAGACGTGAGCGAGAACGTTTATCATTTTGGTCAAGCTCTTCAAAGTTGTTTGAGATACCAAAAACAAAAAAACTATGAATGGTAAAACCACCAATGTTCACAGCACTTACACCCGTTGAACCAAGGGCTACAACTTGCTCATCTGTTTGGCTTCGGTACAAGCGAATGATTTCGGTGGTGGTGTAACTCTTTCCGACACCAGCACCACCTGTTAAGAAAACATTATTTTTCTCTAGGTGGTGTAGCACCAAATCTACATCGCTCACGTTTAGCCTTACTTTTTTGTTGCTATTATATTAGATTAAAGATAAAAAGTATTACAATAGTTATAATTACTTAAACAAAAGGACAAGCATAAAAACTAGATTTCAAAATTTCTTTAATCATTATGGCTATTTAGAATTGGAACAGGCACTTGAACTGTTTGCAGTTTTTGGGGGAGTTGAAGAGGCTTTGGAATTGGATTTTTTTGATGACTTAGATTCTATTATTCGTTTTAATTTTGTAGAAAAGTACAAAGTTCTTAATGAACTTATCTCTCCGTCTTACTTAATAGAAGAGCCTTACCGATACCTTTTAGTTTCTATTGCCAGAGGAGATGGACGTTTGTCTAATGTTTTTAGAAAAGCAAGAGTAGGGGAAGAGTTGGGGTTGAGGTTACTCAATGAATTGGTAGAGCTGAATATTGTAGAGTTAGAAGATTCACGCGAACCAGCACTTAGAGAGTACCCTTCTCAAAAATTAGAAAAGTCTTTACGCTCTTACAAAATAGAGCCAAAAATACGTTTTAAAAAACCTTTCCATCGTTTTTGGTTTGGTTTTGTTGAACCTTATCACAAAGAGTTAAATCAAGGCAAGTCAGAACGCTTTTATGAGAACTTTAACCAACACTTCTCGAGGCTACACTCTTTTGTTTTTGAACAACTTTCACAAGAGTTACTCAACAGTCACTACGATGGAAAACTTTTAATCAATGGCAACTACTGGGACAAGCATTCAGAGTTTGACATTTGGGCGACGCATGAAGATGGTAGAAAAATTTTAGGTGAGTGCAAATATACTAACCGAAGAGTTTGTAAAAGTGAGTTGAGTAAATTAAGACAAAAAGCAGAGACATCGAATCTCAAAGTAGATATTTTTGCACTTTTTTCTAAAAATGGATTTTCTAATGAGCTAAAAAATGCTACACCTAAAGATTTGTTGTTGTTTGAGTTAGAAGATTTTAGAAAGTTATTAAGCTAACTATAGCTCTTCTAACCAAAGATGAACATCGGCATCAGAGGGCATTTTCCAATCGGCTCTTGGACTAAGTGAAATGCTTCCTACTTTTGGACCATCTGGCATACAGGAGCGTTTAAATTGTTGGGTAAAGAAACGCCAAATGAATTTTTTTAACCATTTTTTAATCTCCTCTTCTTCATAATTTTCAAAAGCATGATTGGCTAAGAAAAGTATCTTTGCTGGAGTTGCTCCATATTTAATAAAGTGATACAAAAAGAAGTCATGTAGTTCATAAGGCCCTACTATGGACTCTGTCTCTTGGACTATTGCATCTTCTTTATGAGGTAAAAGTTCAGGGCTAATAGGAGTGGCTAAGATGTCATCAATAATATGAGCAATTGTCTCATTGGATTTAAATGATTCTATGACGTATTGAATAAGTGTTTTAGGAATGCTTGAATTTAAAGCATACATACTCATGTGGTCTCCATTATAGGTTGACCAACCTAAGGCTATTTCACTTAAATCACCTGTACCAATAACCAAGCCACCTTCACGGTTGGCTGTGTTCATAAGTATGCTGGTTCTGGCTCTTGCTTGGACATTTTCATAGGTTACTGAATGGTCACTTACATCATGTCCTATGGCTTCAAATTCTGTTAATGCTAATTTTCTAATATCTATGGTTCGAAGTGTCACCTCTAATGCTTCACAAAGCTCTATGGCATTATTTTTGGTTCGGCTGGTTGTTCCAAATCCTGGCATGGTGATGGCAATGATATCTTTAGAATTCCAAGACATAAGTTCAAAAGCCCTATGGGTAGAGAGTAGGGCAAGGGTTGAGTCTAAGCCACCAGAGATACCAATAATGGCTTTTTTAATGTTGGTATGTTCCATGCGTTTTATCAGTGCATGAGCTTGTATGTTAATAATCTCATCACATCTACTCTGTTTTTCTTGAAATTTTGAGGGAACAAAAGGGCTAGAGGAAATATAGCGTTTAAGTTTTTTAATATGAGGAATACTATTTATTTCAATGGTTCTAAAATTTGTGATGGGGTTGTCAGCATAACTTGACTCATTGAGTCTAAGCCAATTTAATTTTTGTACATCTATGTCAGCTGTAATAAAGTGGCTTTGTAGCTTAAAGCGTTCATTTTGTTTGAGTGTTGAACCATATTCACTAATGATAGCATGACCCCCATATACCGTATCAGTTGTTGATTCACCGACACCTGAGGAGGCATAGACATACGCAGACATGGTTCTAGCACTTTGGGTTCGGACTAACTCTTCACGGTACGTGGCTTTAGCAATAAGTTCATTACTAGCACTTAGATTAAAAATAATGTTTGCCCCATTGATTGCCATTTGATTACTTGGAGGCGTAATTGCCCAGAGGTCTTCACATAGTTCTACGCCAAATATAATTTCATCTTCAGCTTTAAAAAGTAGGTCTGTCCCAAAAGGAACATTTTGCTTTAAAAAATGAATGGTTTCTTCTTGAATATTGATGCCTGAATTAAATTGTCTTTTTTCATAAAACTCTTTTTTATTGGGTAAGTATGATTTAGGAATAATGCCTAAAATTTTAGAGTTCTGAAAAACAATGGCTGTGTTATAGAGTCGATTTTGATGTAATAGAGCAAAACCTATAATGGCAATGGTATTGATATCTTTTGAAGCCGAAAGAAGAGATGCTAGGGCATCATATTGTTTTATTATCAATGTTTGGTTTAAAAAGAGGTCAGATGCACTATAGCCTGTAAGAGTCAGTTCTGGAAAAACCATAATGGCAACACTTTGTTCTTGTGCTTCAGTTAGAAGTTTTAAAATCTCTTTTGTATTCGTAGGAGGATTAGCAACAAATGTTTTATTGATAGCTGCAGCAACTCGGTAAAAACCATGCATGAATAGTCCTTATATGATGAGTGCTATTGTAACTAAAAATGGGTTGATATTATTTAAGATAAAAGACTTTATTTAAATATTTAATCTTTTTTGGAGAAAGAATTTTAATTGGATTCCAAAGTAATTTTGTATAGAGCTTACCATTGTTGATGGTGTAGAGTCCATTTTTAGAAAAAGCTTTACCCCAAGACTGCTTCTTTTTTAAAATTTTTAAAAGTTCAGGAGACTGTAAGTCAGTAGCTGAAATCTCTTTTGTTTTGTTAGTATAGAGATGAAAGTATTGACCATTTTCTTTTAAAAGTAAAAAATGATAAGCATCACCAATTCTACCTGTTCGGTAAACTGTATCATATGCAGGAGCTACACCTTTAAGTGATTGTGCAGAGATGTTAACTGAAGATAATAATATAATGAGTGTTAATAATAATCTTTTCATACCTCAAGTATAACAAATATTTTTACTTAAATTAGCCTAAAATTAAATAAATAACAAATAAATATGATTAAGATGTTTTTTATAGTTAACAGATATTGTTACTTAACTTTGCTCTATATATAAAAGAACAATAATAAATATAACTCTTTAAAAGGGGTAAATTACCTCACATTAGGAGAGGCTTCACCGAAGTAATAACCTTGTGAATAGTCAGCTCCAAGCGTTTTTACTATTTCATATATCTCTTCATTGTGGACATATTCAGTAATGGTCTTTTTCCCAAGTTTTTTTGAAAATGAAATAATGGCTTCAGTAATAATAGCTGCATTTTTATCTGTATTGAGATTTTTAATAAGACTACCATCAATTTTAATAAAATCTGCATTGATGTTAATAATATGTTCAAAGTTTGCATAACCTGAACCAAAATCATCAATAGCAATTTTAACGTCATATTTTTTTAACTCTTTAATAAAATTGTTAATTATTTTATAATCACTAACTTCTTCTGATTCTGTAATTTCAAAAATAACATTATGTGCATTTGGGTAGTTTTCTAATTTTTTATAAATAAAACGGGTAATCTCTTCAGATAAAATATCTTCAATGGTTAAGTTAATGGAAAATTCGATGTCATTTAGGTTTTCAAATGTTTTAAGTGCTTTTTCTATGACTATTTTAGTTATTTTAGGATAAAGCTTGGCTTTTTGTGCAATTTCTAAGAATGTTAAAGTAGAAACAGGTTGACCTTCATAGTCAAGCATTCTTACTAAGGTCTCATATTTGACAACTTCATTTGTTTTATTATCAATAATAGCTTGATAGTAGGTAGTAATACGGTCTTCATCAATGGCTTCTTTAATTTTATTAATCCATTCAATGTTTTGAGCATAGTCTTCACTTTTTCGCATGGTGTGTTCAAAAAGTAAAAACTTTTTTTGTGCTTGTTGAGCTTTTTTACGGGCAATATTTGCATAAAGTATAAGATTTTGATAATTGTCATGTGCATAATAAGTCGCTACGCCACCTGTAACGGAGATACTAATACGGTTTTGATTTTCTAAATGAATGGTGGAGATACTTTGTTCAATATTATCAAAAAGTTCTGTAAAAAATTTTTGGAAGTTTTTATTGGACAACTGGTCTTCTTGAAAAAGAAGAATAAATTGATCGGCTTGGAGTTTATAGAGTTTAAACTTTTCAATGTTTTGAAATTTTTTCAAGATATTGGCTAGGTTTATAAGTACGGCATCAGCAATGCTTGAACCATAGAAATCATTGAAGCCTGAAAAATTATCTATGTCTAGGTAAAAGAGTATTGGTTTGACAGCACTTTTTAAATCAACTAAGAGTTGATTTCGATTGGCTAAACCAGTTAATAAATCGGTACGTTGTTTTTGAATTTCTTCTTTACTTCTCTCTAGTTCAGTAATATCATGTCTAACTGCTACATACTCTAAGATATTATTTTCTGAATCTAAAATGGGTAAAATGGTTGAATTAACCATATAGCCTTTACCATCTTTATGTTTGTTTTTTAACGTACCTTTCCAAATTTTTTTAGCTTGTATGGTGTTCCACATCTCTTTAAAAATATCTGGAGAGTTATCTGGATGACGTATGATATTATGTGAGCGTCCTAGTAATTCCTCTTCTTTATAGCCAGAGACATCACAAAACATTTTGTTTACATAGGTAATAATTCCTTTTGTATCCGTTTTTGAAACAATACTTGAGGTATCTATGGCTGTTTTGTATCCATCTAAAAAGGCAATGTTTTCACTAAGTTTTACACTCATGGTATTAAAGGCTAAAAGTGCATCACCAATTTCATCTGGTTTGTCAACTTTAAGTTTAATGTTGGTGTTGCCTTTTGCTATCATCTCTGAAGCTTTTTGTAGTTTTTTTAAATTTCCTGTGATTGATTGGTAAAAAGCAATAAAAACATAAAGAGCAATGAGGACAATAACAAAAAAGAAAATTAGTAATGACCAAAGATTATGAATAGATTTTTCTCTGAGTTCAGTAATGGTATCTCTATAGGTATAGTTAAATATGATATAGAGTGACTCTTCTGATTCAATGGCTGAAGTGACTTTGTCTAAAAAGTATTGATTGTTAAGTTGTTCTTCTATCTC
Source organism: Campylobacteraceae bacterium (assembly GCA_027081065.1). Next base: position 3,157 of record JALWLW010000062.1, on the reverse strand, counting down.
ATTAATAATACTGTTGTCAATAACATAGAGTAGTTGGTCTACTTTATGGGTTACAGCTGTAATTTGTTCTTCAAGTGCATGATAGTTTGTAAGGTTGGCAATGAGAAAATTCTTTTTTAAGATAAGTTGTAAGCTACTTAAGTCCGTAGAGATAGAGTAGAGTGCAAGTTTTTGGTTTTTTAATTTTTGACTATTATCAATGGAAGAGAAAGAGGTGTCTCGTAGTTGTCGTGTAAAATCAGTAAGAAGAGGAAGCTTTTCTTGGAGCATATTAGCTAAGTAGTTAATACGTAAATCTTTACTTGATGAGAATGTTGTTACATCAGAGATCTCTTTTATGGTTTTCATAAGTTTTTTAATAATCTCATCATGTGTTTTAAAAACAGATTCTATAGAAGTTAATTTATCAAATTTTTCTTTTTTAATAATCTCAAACGAAGCAATTGCTTTTGCAAAATTTTGATTAGAGCCTAATAGTTTAAAATGCTCTTCATCATAATCCATAATAGTACTTTTTTGATGATAAAACTTCTCCTCGTTATCTTCAAGGTCATTTAAGCATTCAGTTTTTTTATTATGATCATTCTCTTCTAAAAATTTTAAAGAGAGTGTACGGTGTATTTGTACAGTTTTTATAAAAGCATTAATCACTTCTATGTAACGTAGACCTATGAGTTGTTTATCGTATCGATTATTTTTTTCTATATAGTCTGTAAATAGTACTCTTGAGGGCATGAGTAGTAAAATAAAAAGTAGTACAATAGAAGCGATAATTTTAGTTTTAAAAGAGAGTTTGCTCATGACATAAAGTGCTGGTTGAAAAAAGGTTTTAAAAAGCATTATCATTCTCCTTTAGAATAGAAGAATAGTATAACATAAAAAATAATAAAAATTAATATTAATTTAGAATTATGTTAAAAAATAAAGTATAAGTGTGAATTTTAAGCTCACTTATTTGAAAAGTGAGCCTAAAAAGAGTAGAAATTATTTAGAAGCAACAACTTCTACAGAAATAATATCATCTTCTTGTCTAATACTATCAAGCACAGCAAAACTCTCAGCATCATCAAGCTCAATAGCTCCAAATACGGTGTGAACACCATCTAAGTGAGGTGTTGGTACAAAAGTAATGAAGAATTGGCTTCCACCTGTGTTTGGTCCAGCATGTGCCATTGAGAGCGTTCCTCTTCTATGTGGCTCTAAGCTTGTATCTGTTTCACAATCAATTGACCAATCAGGTCCACCAGTTCCTGGCATACCATTTGCACCTTCACGTGTATTAGGACAACCACCTTGAGCCATAAATCCAGCAATTACTCTGTGAAACTTTAAACCATTGTAAAAACCTTCATTTGCAAGGTGTGCAAAGTTGGCTACTGTATTTGGTGCATCTTCTGGGTAAAGCTTAACCCAAATTGTTCCTTTTGAAGTGTTAAATTTTGCGTAGTTGTAAGTCTCCATTGTCTCTTGTGAAACGTCATATCTTTTTGACATGTTAATCCTTATTTTTTATAATTTTGGTAGAATTATAGCCATTTTATTTAAAGAGAGTATTACATGGAATTGTGTGTTGCATTAGACCTACCATCAGCAGAAGAGAACCTAGCATTGGCTGAGTCATTAAAGGCTCATAATATTTGGATGAAAGTTGGTTTTAGAGCTTACATAAGAGATGGCAAAGCGTTCATAGAAGCACTTAAAAAAATAAACCCAGAGTTTAAAATATTTTTAGATCTAAAACTCTACGACATACCAAACACCATGGCAGACGCAGCAGAAGAGATAGCTAAACTAGGAGTTGATATGTTTAATATACACGCTTCAGCAGGAAAAGTAGCCATGAAAAGAGTCATGGAACGACTCTCTACTTATGAAAAGCGACCTTTAGTCTTAGCTGTAACAGCCTTAACCTCATTTGACGAAGAAAATTTTTCTCTCATATATGAAAAGAGCATCAACGAAAAAGCAGAACAGTTTGCGAAGATGAGCTATGAAAATGGTTTAGATGGTGTAGTCTGTTCAACCTTTGAAAGCCGAGCCATTAAAAATGCAACCTCAAATGAGTTTTTAACCCTATGCCCAGGCATAAGACCTTTTGGAGAAGATGTAGGAGACCAACAACGAGTGGCTACTTTAGAAGTGGCAAAAGTTGAGGGGGTTGATTTTCCTGTGATTGGTCGTCCTATTTATAGGGATGAGAATCCTTTGGGGAAGGTTAAAAAGATTTTAGAGATAATTTAAACTTATTAAAAAATATGACTATTTGAAATATTTTTGGTTTATTTTTTAAAACTTCAGTATAATATTTCAAGAATTTTCAAAAAAGGAAAAACTTGAAATATTTTGAACTCACATGCACAGCATACCTAAAAAATGACATCCCCTTTAAAGAGAGTTTTGATACCCTATCAAAATACATCAGCTACTCTATGGCACAAGATACCAAACTAAAAGAGCTTCATGCCAAAGAGTGTGTTTTTAAACACTATAACTTTGGTAACTTCTACCCCATAGAGAAAGAGAAAGTTTACAAAAAGGGAAACAGCTACCAGTTTACGCTTCGCTCCTTTGATGAGCAGTTTATAGATTCCCTTTCTATAGTCTTACGACAAAACATTGACAATCCACATTTTTTAGTGGTAGAGACGCATAAAAAAACAATTAAACAGTTTTTCATCTCTGAACTCTATTCGGCTACACCTGTTATAGTCTCTGTTGGCAATGGCTTGTATTGGAGTATAGACAAAGATGGAGACATCTTAAAACTACAAAAACAACTCAACTACAATTTAGAGAAAAAGTACAAAAGCTTTTATGGAGAGCCTTTAAAAGGAGTTCAGAATTTTATACAGCTTTTAGAGATAAAGAACAAATATCCTCAGAGTATCTATATGAAAAAAGAGAATAACACTATTCGGTTCTTTGGTAATAAGTTTCGCATAGTACCAAATGAAGATGAGGTTTCTCAAAAGTTGGCATTTGTGGCTTTGGCTTGTGGGCTTGGAGAGAAGAATAGCTTTGGAGGAGGTTTCTGTTTATGGAATTAATAACTAAAAGGTATTATCCTAGAGATGTTTTCTTTAATAATGGATTAGTTAATCTTTATCTATTTTGTAAAGAGAAAAAGTTTGATTTTGATATTGAATTATCAGATAAC
>JALWLW010000061.1 GCA_027081065.1 Campylobacteraceae bacterium | reverse complement strand
TATATAATGTTTTAGGTCTAATGATATTTAATTTTGTTCTGAGATAAAAATAATTAGAAAATTGCAATATAGAAAAATTTACTGGAAGAAAAAGAATTTTTAAAATATTTTTTAATGCATAAATATAGGACTTGAAAAAAATAAAGAGTTCAGAAAAGGATTGAATATTAATAGTACTTTTTAATCTACTATCAATTAAGCCTATATTCCCTATATTATTATAATTATAAATATGTTCTTGTCTTAACTTATAATTATCAATACTGTCAAGTATATAAACATCTCTATTCTCTTGTTTTTTATATCTAATAAAAATGGGCATAATCAGTATTCGACCAAGGGTTATAAATCGATCTTTCAATATAGCTTTAATAGTTAAATTTTTATTAATTTTTAGAAAAAATGCTTTAAATATTCTATAATCATTTTTGCCAACTTCATTATATAGCCATCTTTTGAAATAATTTATCAAACTTATAACCTTGCCTCAATATTACTATCACGTAATTGCTGTTTTATATCATCAGGAGTAAACCGTGAAAAATGAAATATATATGCAGCAGCCACAGCATCTGCACCATTTTCAATAGCCTCAACAGCATGAATAGGTTTTCCCATTCCACCATTAAAAATAATAGGTATCTCTAATTTATCTTTAAAAAGTTTAATCAGTTCTATATCATACCCATTGGCTGACCCTTCACTATCTGCAGATGTTAGAAGTATTTCCCCTGCTCCATAACGTTGATACTCTTTTGCTAACCCTAGCGGGTCTAAATCCATAATGCCTTTACTTTTGTTAAAGACCTTATAAACTCCATCAATCTTTTTTACATCAATAGAACAAACAATACACTGAGAACCAAATAAAGAAGAAGCCTCTGTAATGAAGTTTCGATTCTCCAAAGCTTTTGTATTGATAGAAATCTTATCTGCACCTGCACTTAAGACCGTATAAATATCCTCAACAGTTTTGATTCCTCCACCTATGGTAAGAGGCATAAAACATTCATCTGCAATATCTGTGATAATTTCAGTATTAATCTCTTCCTCATCCAAACTAGCATCTATATCTAAAACAATAAGTTCATCAACATTTCGTGCATTATAAATACGTGTTGTTGAAGTTGGATGACCTATGGTTCTAAATGCTTTAAAGCCAATACTTTTGACCAACTGCCAATCTTTTAGCAATACACAAGGAATCACTCTATGTTTTAACATGCATCATTATCCTATATCTTTACAAAATTTTCTAAAATTTTCAAACCAACAACTTGACTTTTTTCTGGATGAAATTGAAAGGCAAAAATATTGTCTTTTTGAATAGAAGAGACAAAATAAAAACCATAATCCGTTGTACTACTAACTATATCCTCTTGTGTAGAAAAATAGTAAGAGTGAACAAAATAAAAATCACTCTCATTGACAATATTATCAAATAAAATATTTTTATTTTTGTACTTCACATCATTCCATCCTACATGAGGTACTTTTAATACTTTCTCTCTATTTGTAAAATCAAATTTTATGACCTCTGCATCAATCCAACCCAATCCATCAGTTTTTCCATTTTCATAGCTTCTCTTCGCTATAAGTTGCATTCCAAGACAAATACCTAAAAATGGTTTTTTATTGACTAAAACTTCTTCATTTAACAACTCAACTAAGCCTAATTCCTCTAAATGTTTCATACCATCTTTAAAAGCACCAACACCAGGTAATACAAGTTTATCTGCTTTTTTTATAAGTTCATAATTATCTGTAACAATTGCCGAACAACCAACTTTTTCAAAAGCTTTTTGTACAGAGCGTAAATTACCCATCTTATAGTCTATAATTACTACCTGACTATTTGACAATATACTTTTCCTTTCTGACTAATGAACCATCAATATCTCGAACAAACTTACCAGTTTCATCTCGTTCAAAAATTCGTTTATTGGTATAAGAGTCAACAATATTACTAAACTCCTCTTCACTAAATCCAGTATAGTTTAAATACTCTTTAATCGCCTTTTTAGGAGGAATCCCATCATATTTATTAACAAGCCTTACTCCCGCTGCTCTACTAATATACCCTAATCGTATATCCAAACAAGCATTATCCGTAGCTCTACCAAATCCATACTTTACATATTTCAAATAATCATGAACATGATTACTGTAACAATCTAAGTTTTCAAAATTTTCATAAGTAGTCTCTACAGATCTGTCTTGAACAGAGAAGCCGTATTTTTTAACTTTAGCCACGACTTCTCGTAAATCCCATTTAAAATAATAACCCAAAAATAGTCCCGTAACACCGACTCTATGAATCTCTTCATCTGAAGCATAAGTATATAAAGCTACATCTCTTTTACTTAAACCATCAACCCCTATCATATCAGAGATTCGATTTCCAAGTAACCCACCAAACTCTTCTAGCCACTGTCGGTCTAAAGTATTTCGTGTTTTACTTGTTGCTGGTCCACCATATTCTAGTTGAGGACTCTCCCCCCAAATAATAAGAGGGGTATTAAAGTTAACGGCCATTTTAGGTACGGTTGTAAAGATACCTAAATGGTTTTGCCATTCATTGTCTCCTGTCCGGAGAAATGCCTCTCTCGCTAATTTTTTATAAACAACTGGATTTCGCTTAATATGAATTAAATCAACACCTAGGTTATTAAGATTTTCAAGGTTCTTTCTACCTATTTCCGTAGGAATAGTTGGCTCAAAACAAATACAAAGAGGATGTAAACCTAATTCCAGTACTTTTATAACTTGATAAGTAGAATCTTTTCCTCCACTTACTCCAATGATACAATCATAATCAGAATTATTCTTATTTTTATACTGTTCTACTAATACCAAAAATTCTTTTTCTCTTGACTTCCAATCAATATTACTATTTTTATCTTCTTGAGATTGACAAGCATCACAAACCCCCTCTTCATCAAAATGCAAATCAGGTTTGGTATTAGGCATTACACATTTTGTACAAATTTTCATTATTTCCTTCCTAAAATTACTTGAAGTTTATAACCTTGTAGTGTCTCATGTATCTGTCTTTCATCTATCAAATTAGGAATAAACTTTCTATTATTCGTATTACCCAAATAAGGATTTTCATAATTTAGATAATTGTTAATAACACCTATCTCTGAAATAACAGTTTTAATACTAATTACTTCCAAATCACATTTTTGAGCTAACTTTTTAATGGTCTCTACTCCATATAAATTAACATGCTCTAATCCATCATACATATTACAGTGTTCTCTTAAAATTTTAGCAGCCAATGAGTCAGCACTTGGAATTTGTAGAAAAATAACACCATTATCACTTAAAAGTGATTGCATTAAATTTAAATAAAATTCTCCATCTTTAATATGTTCAAAAACATCCCACATTGTAATGGCATCAAACTTTTCATCAAATTTTATATTTTCTAATAACTCATTATAAACGTCATGCCCCTTACTCTTAGCATATTCATACTCAGCATGATTAAGTTCAATCCCATAAGTAGCAATATCTCTTTTTTTACTTAAGTCTAAAAATGTTCCTGAAGAGCAACCAATATCTAACAGTTTTGAAACCTTAGATACAAGTTTAGAAAGATCATCCAATCCACCATTATAAATATTGACATAAAAATCATCAGTATCTGATTCAACTACATCTGCTTGTTCTGTATGATTACTTTCATAATAACTTTTTATTGCAGAATCCTTGAAGACTGGATTAATATATACCATACGACAATCTTTGCACTTGACGTAACGCCCACCCTCTTTATAAAAAACTTCCAATTCATTATGGTTTTGACATACAGGACAAACTCTGTCTTCAGTATATTCTTCTAAAAATATACCTGTTTTAGAATCAATATATTTAGCATGATTTTTCATACTTTCATTCCACATTTTCATTCGTTTTTCATGTAATTCTTTAACTGTTTGACTCATGATCTATTCCTTATCTAAACTAATTTTAAATTGACTACCAAAACTATAATCTTTATCAGAAATTTTACCTAAAATATCATCCAAATACTTAGGGTGCATACCATATCCCGGTCTCACACTTCTAATATTTTCTTCTGTAAAAACTTCACCTTTTTTAATATCTTTGGCCACATAAAGACTACGACTAAACTGCCTACTCTGTTTTTTCTTTTTTGTCATGCTATAATCAACTTTACCAAGTAATTTGTCTACATCTCTTATTGCTTTTATCATATTAGAAAACTCCTCTTTGTCCATTGAAAAATCAGCATCAACTCCTCCAATAGACTTATCTAAAATAAAATGTTTCTCTATAACTTTCGCTCCAAATGTAGTTGCAACTATAGGAGCAGTTATACCTAAAGTATGGTCTGAAAAACCACTTATTACATTAAAGGTTTCGGCTAAACTAGGAATCATTTTCAAATTTGCGTCCTCTAATGGTGCAGGATATGCAGAAGTACACTTAAGTAAAACTATTTCATTGTTTCCCTCACTCCTACAGATATCCACAGCATCTTGAATCTCATCAATGGTTGCAATTCCTGTACTGATAATAATAGGTTTCCCCTTACTTGCCGTGTAGCGTAATAGCTCATAATCTGTTATCTCAAAAGAGGCTATTTTGTAGGCACTTGGATTAAATTGCTCTAAAAAATCAACGGCTGTCTTATCAAAAGGAGAAGAGAAAATATCTATACCTATCTCTCTTGCATACTCAAACAGCTCTTTGTGCCATTCCCAAGGTAGATAAGCTTCTTTGTATAAGTCATACAACCTTCTGTCATCCCAAAGTGTACCATCCTTAATAATAAAATCCTCTTTGTCACTATCTAATGTGAGTGTATCAGCTGTATAGGTTTGAAGTTTAATAGCATTTGCACCTATATCTTTTGCAGCTTTTATGGTTTCTTTTGCTATTACTAGTTTACCACCATGATTGGCTGAGAGTTCTGCTATGATAAATGTACCATCTTGTTCTAAATCAAAGTTACCTATTTTCATCTATTTTCTCCATTACAATAAGTGAATCTTCTTTATCTACTTGTTTAAAATCAAATTTTTTATAGAGTTTTATAGCTAAAATATTATCTTCAAATACTTTAGCTACTAATTTTTTGAGTTTTAACTCATGAAAACCATACTCAAGTATATTTTGCATAAGCAAACTACCTATTCCTTTAATCATTGGCTTCGCGTAGAGTCCTATCTCTGCTTCTAAATTATCTAAGTTAATATTTGTAAAATCTATAACACCTACCGCTTGACCATACTGTTTAATGACAAAATAAACTCTATCTTTTTTTTCTTTAAGTGCCTCAATATAAGAGATATGATTTTCTAAATCAATTGACTCTTTATTAAACATCCACTTTTTAACAGAGGAATGATTTCTCCATGATAATATTTCAACCTTTTCATCATACGATAAATCTATAAAATTTATTAGCGTAATAGAGGTTTTCTCTATCTTATCTTTTTCAAAACCATCTACTACTTTATAACCATTCTTTAGAAGATAGTCAAACATATCCTCTTGATTATCTGCTGTCTTAATCGCTAAAAAAGGCAATTCCATAAAATAAGTCTCATTAACTGTTACACTAGGAGTTACAATAGCAAACCTACTCTCATTCATCAACTTAGCTATTTGAGTGGAGTTAATATACAAATCAATAAACTTTTTATTTTCAGTATAAGCCTTTAAGGTGTCTAAATTTTTATTAGCCGTAGTAGTAACAACAGCTATTTTAAAATAGTTAGGAAGAAGCTCTAAGAGTTGAATATTTAAACTTTGACTATCTGCTCCTCCCATCGCAATAAAAACATCATAAATCTTCTCTCGTTTTATTGCTTTTTCTTGATAGAATTCATCTCTTAAAAGCGTATGGTTAGCCCCACATCTAAGCTCACACTCATTAGGTATTAAATCTTTGTATCTATCCTCGTCAGCACTAATATTATGGTTAAGAAGTATATCGCAATAGTGCTTCTCGTACGTATCATCAAAAGAAAGAATTTTTAATGTTGAATTTTTAACTTTTAACTGTTTTTCATATTCATAATCAATACTGTAATGGTCTATAACTATCATACCAATACTCTGTTTTTTGATAAATTTATCCAACTCTTCTATATCATTTGATTTTAATATCTCTATTTTGTATCCAGCTTCAACTATTTTATGATTTATATTTCCCTTTAAATCTTGCACAGCAAAAATAATAGTTGCATCTTTATACAAAGAGGCTAATACTAAGTCTCGCATAATATGCCCTGTGCCTATAGTAGAAGAAGAGTCAGCACGAAAAAGAATTTTATTCATAATGTATTTGTTCCTCTAAAACACGATACATAATCTCAGCTCTTTTCCAATCTTCTACAGTATCAATATCTTGTACTAAATGACGAGGTAAAACAATAGGAACAGAATCTTTCCCAAACATAGTCTCACTAGAACTTTCATTTAACTTTGTCCAGTAAAACTGTCCTGCATCTTGATACGCTTCTTCTAAATCTTGTGAACGAGTCATATAATACTCAGGCGTAAACATCTCACAGCGTTCATGCTCATCTATTTTAAATGTTCGCTGAATTGGAAAAGGCATAGAAGTTACAGAAAAAGCATAAACAGCAGTAGAGTTCTTTAATTTTTCAAACCCTTCAATAAGATATTTTTCTTGAAGCAATGGAGCTGTTGCATAGATAGTACAAGCATAATCAAACATCTCACCTTTATCTCTTAGATACCCTAATGCATGAGTAACAACATCCCCTGTTCCTGTAAAATCATCCGACAACTCTTTAGGTCGAATAAAAGGAACATCAGCCCCATAAGCTTTAGCGATAGAAGCTATCTCTTCATCATCTGTACTAACTATCACTTTATCAAAAAGTTTTGAATTTAATGCTACCTCTATGGAGTAGGCAATAAGTGGTTTACCATGAAAATCTTTAATATTTTTTCTAGGAATTCTTTTACTCCCACCTCGTGCAGGAATGACTGCTACAACATTAGCCATTTAACACCTCAAAGAGTGTTTTAATCACATATTCTTGTTCTTCATTATTCAATTTAGGAAACATTGGAAGAGAAAAACACTCTTCATAATATTTATCCATAATAGGAGTATCTTCATTCCCGTAACCCAAGCTTTTATAATAAGGCTGTTTATTGATAGGAATATAGTGCAGTTGCAACCCTATACTCTTGTCTCTCATCTTGACAAAAAGCTCTTCTTTAGTTATAGAGAGTTTAGAAAAATCTACTTGAACCACATATAGATGATAAGAGGATTTACCATCATAACTGTAGAGAGGTTTTATTATGCTGTTTTCAAAAGCTTTATCATATCGTTTTGCAATTTCAATGCGTCTAGCAATAAAACCATCTAATTTCTTAAGTTGAGAAAGTCCTAAAGCACACTGAATATCAGTAATACGATAGTTAAAACCAAGCTCTCTCATCTCATACTCCCACGGTTTCATTTTAGGGGTTTTAACCATGCCATGACCTCTAAGCGTTAGCATCTTTTCATAAAGCTCTTTTGAGTTAGTGGTAATTGCCCCACCCTCACCAGTAGTTAGATGTTTTACAGGATGAAAAGAGAGAATTGAGACATCAGAATTTTTACAAGAGGCTGATTTGACCTCTTCTTCTTTTGCTCCAATAGCATGAGCATTATCTTCTAGTATAAGAATTCCATAGGTATCTTTTAGATATTTCAACTTCTTTTGATTAAGCATTCGTCCAGAAAAGGCTACTCCATAGATAGCTTTGATAGAGTTATCATTTTTAAGTATCTCTTCACAAAGGTCAAGGTCAATATTGCCATCTTCAGCAATATCAACAAAAATCGGCTCTGCTCCTGCATAAAGAATAGCATTAGAGGTTGCTAAAAATGAGTTTGGCGTAGTTAAGACTCTATCCCCTTTTTTCAAAAGAGCTAAAGAGGCTAAATGAAGAGCTGCCGTACCATTAGCTACAGCAATGGTATAAGCAGCACCACAATAGTCACTTAAAGCCTCTTCAAATGCCTTTACTTTAGGTCCCGTAGTTAAGTAGTCAGATTGTAGAGTCTCTATAACACTATCAATATCATCTTGTTCTATTAGTTGCTTGCCATAAGGAATAAACTGCATATTACTACTTTTTAGCCATCTCTAAAAATGCTTCTTGTGTCAACCACTCTGTATTGTTCAAGGAGTTGTATTCAAAACCTATACCAATATCTTTACCTTTTTCACCCAAAGCATTAACAGTATATTCTACATTATGATTAAATTGGATAGTAGGTGTAATAGTATAATAGGTATCAAACTCAACAACTCTATCATCTGCCGTTATCATCACCTCATGCATCTTCTCGCCTGGTCGTATACCTATGACTTTATGCTTTAAATTAGGAGCAAGTGCTGTTGCTAAATCGGTCATTTTCATAGATGAAATTTTAGGTATAAATATCTCTCCACCATGCATTCGCTCAAAGTTATCAAGTACAAACTGTACCCCATCTTCAAGAGTAATTAGAAATCTTGTCATCTTCTCATCGGTAATTGGTAGTTCAGTAGCCCCTTCACTAATAAGTCCTTTAAAAAAAGGAACAACAGAACCTCTACTGCCTACAACATTTCCATATCGAACCACAGCAAATCTTGTTTTTCTCTTTCCAACCATATTGTTTGCAGCAACAAAAAGTTTATCAGAAGCCAATTTTGTAGCACCATAAAGATTAATGGGACTTGAAGCTTTATCTGTTGAGAGTGCTATTACTTTTTCAACTTCATTTTTAATAGCTGCTTTAATGACATTCTCAGCACCTGTAATATTTGTCTTAATACACTCCATTGGATTGTACTCTGCTACAGGAACGTGTTTTAAAGCTGCAGCATGTATAACAATATCCACACCATCCATCGCCTCCACAACTCGATTTTCATCTCGAACATCTCCAATAAAATAACGCATACATTTATTGTTAAACGACTGTGCCATTTCATATTGTTTTAGTTCATCTCTACTAAATATGATTATTTTATTTGGTTTATACTTTGAAAGAATAATTTCTGTATATTTTTTTCCAAAACTTCCTGTTCCACCTGTTATTAGTATATTTTTGTTGTTAAACATTTTTTTTCCTTTTGCTAATTCCACAAAAATCTAAATTTGTTTTAATATCTAATCCTTTAAACTCATCATGCCCTACAAGAAAAGTCACTATGTCTGCTTCTTCTAAAGCTTTTTTATAATCAATTATCTCTATATCTTTATACTCTTCTATATTTGGCTCAACAGCTAAAATATCCAAACCATCAGCAATAAGGCTTTTTGCTATATATAAGGCAGGTGACTCTCGTAAATCATCAATATTTTGTTTAAATGCAAGTCCCATACAAGCTACTTTTGCTTTTCTTCCATTCTCTTTTTCAAAAACTAAGGCTTCATTTTTTATCTTCTCTATTGTCCACTGAGTTTTATATGTATTTACTTCTCTCGCTGTTCTAATGATTTTTGCATCATCTCCCCCTGCATGAACAATGAACCATGGATCTACGGCAATACAATGTCCACCAACACCAGCACCAGGTTGTAGTACATTTACTCTTGGGTGTCGGTTAGTGAGTTTTATGAGTTCCCAAACATCAATACCAAACTTATCACATAAGATAGAAAGTTCATTTGCAAAAGCAATGTTGGTATCTCTAAACGAATTTTCAGTTAATTTTGCCATTTCAGCTGTTTTTGCATCGGTTGAAAGAACTCCTCCATATACAAAAGTTTTATAAAACTCTACTGTTTTCTCTGTAGCTTCAGATGTCGTTCCTCCAACAATTCTATCATTTTCGACCAACTCTCGCATAATTTGTCCGGGTAACACTCGTTCAGGACAATGAGCAATATAAAGTTTCGATGTATCAACACCCTCTTCTCTTAAAATTTCTTCAATTTTATCAGTCGTACCCACAGGAGAAGTTGACTCTAAAATAACAATATTCCCCTCTCTTACATAGGAAGCTATTGATTTTATAGCAGAGATAACATAATCAATATTTGGTACAAAACCTTCATTAAATGGCGTAGGTACAGCAATAATAAATACATCTGCTGCAACAGGAGTTAATGATGCTTTTAACTTTTTACTTTTTACTGCAGCTTGTACAAAAGTATCCAGTTCAGGCTCTACAATATGTATCTCCCCTTTATTGATGGTATCTACCGTACTCGCTATAACATCTACACCATGAACATCATAACCCTTATTTGCTAAAAGTGCTGCTGTTGGTAAACCTATATAACCTAATCCCATTACACATATTTTTTTACGACTCGACATTTAGTCTCTCCATGTATTGAACTTTAGTTCTTATATTCATAATTTTATTTCCTTGATAAAGTTCACTATTTGTTGAGAAGCTCTACCATCACCATAAGGATTATGTGCTTTACTCATTTTTTCATATGCCTCTTGATTATCTAAAAGTTTTTGAGCCTCTTCAATAATTATTTGAGTATTTGTGCCTACCAATTTTACTGTGCCTGCGGCTAGTGCTTCTGGTCGTTCAGTAGTATCTCTCATGACTAGTACAGGTTTACCTAAACTTGGCGCTTCTTCTTGTACCCCACCACTATCTGTAATGATAAAATAAGATTTATTCATCGTATAAATAAACTGTTCATACTGCAAAGGCTCCATTAAATATATATTAGAGATATCTGAGAGTATCTCTTTTACTGGTTTTTGAACATTAGGATTTAAGTGTACAGGATAAACTATATCTATATCTGGATTATTGATAGCAATTGTTTTTAATGCTTCACAAATATTTATAAAACCTTGTCCATGGTTTTCTCTCCTATGTCCAGTTACCAATATAATCTTTTTATCCTCTACTATTTTATAGTTTAAATCTAATATTTGTTTTCTAATTTGTTGCTCTAACACTTTATTGTTTTCTATTTTATCTAATGCTAAAAATAATGCATCTATTACAGTGTTTCCTGTAACAACTATACTACTCTTATCCTTATTTTCTTTAATAAGGTTTTCTTCTGATGTAGAGGTAGGTACAAAGTGATAAGTTGCGAGTACTCCAGTAATTTGTCTATTTGCTTCTTCTGGCCAAGGACTCATTAGATCACCCGTACGGAGACCTGCTTCTACATGACCTATTTTTATCTGTTGATAAAATGCAGACAAGGAAGTAGCAGATGTAGTTGTAGTATCTCCATGAACTAAAACTAAATCAGGTTTAAAATCACTTAAGACATCTTTCATCGATAAAAGTACCTTTGACGTAATCTCATACAAGTCTTGTCCAGGTTTCATAAGATTCAAATCATACTCTGGAACTATTTCAAATAAATTAAGTACTTGATCTAACATCTCTCGATGTTGTGCTGTTACACATACTTTAGTTTCAAAATAACCATCAGATTGAAATGCTTTAACAAGCGGTGCCATTTTTATAGCTTCTGGTCTTGTTCCAAATACAAGTAATACTTTTTTAATCATTTATTTACTTACCTTTAAATATTCCACCAAATTCTTTTCTATATAATTAATTTCATAATCACTTATATACGGATTCATAGGCAGACTCATAATCTCACTAGAAACCAACTCACTAACAGTGAAGTCCCCTTTCTTATACCCCAAATACCCAAAACACTCCTGCAAATGCAAAGGCATAGGATAATGCACAGTCGTAGGGATACCCTCTTCTTTTAATTTAATCTGAATATCATCCCTATTTTTAACTCGTACACTATATTGAGCAAATGCAGAAGTAGCTCTTTCATCCACAAAAGGCAAAATCAAATCTTTTTCTTTTAATGCTTCTGTATATTTAGAGGCAACCTCTTGACGAAGAGCTAAATCTTTTGCATAGTACTTTAGTTTTACATTCACAATAGCACACTGAATGGTATCCATACGTCCACCCATACCAATATACTTATGATGATAACGTTTAGACTGACCATGCACTCTAAGCATCTTTATTTTTTTTGCTAATATATCACTGTTAGTAAAAATAGCACCTCCATCACCAAAACATCCTAACGGTTTAGCAGGGAAAAAACTTGTAGTTGAAATATCTCCTAAATTAGAATCTGTTTTGCCATTAAAAGTGCTTCCAAAAGATTGAGCTCCATCGACTATTACTTTTAAATTATATTTGTCTGCAATGGCTTGAATTGCATCCATATCAGCAGGTTGCCCGTAAAGACTTACTGGCATGATAGCTTTCGTTTTTTCTGTAATTTTCTCTTCTATTTGAGAGGGATCTATATTATAAGTTTTTTCATCTATATCTACAAATACTGGTTTAGCTCCTAAAAAAGCAATGGTCTCTGCAGTGGCGATAAAAGTAAAAGGCGTGGTGATTATCTCGTCATCTGGCTGGATATCTAGTGCCATCATAGCTAAGAGCAAAGCATCCGTACCAGAGGCACAGACGATGGCATGCTTGCTTCCAGTGAAAGATTGTAGTGCATTTTCTAACTCTACTACTTCATTCCCCATAATGTAATTAGACTTGTCTAATACTGCGTGTATAGCTTCATCTATCTCTGTTTTATAGCGTTGGTACTGGTACTTTAGGTTTGCGAAGTCTATTTGCATTTCAAACTCACTTTTAAAGCATCCTTTGTTAAAATATAGTTTGCAAATTCATCTTCTGCTTTATCACTTTCAAATTCCAAGGTGTCTCCAGAAATACCAACCCATCCTATCTGCCGAGCAGGTACACCTACTACAAGAGCATAAGGTTTCACATCTTTGTTTACAACAGCCCCCGATCCAATGAGAGCATATTCACCTATTGTTATACCACATACAATGGTTGCATTGGCGCCAATGGAGCAGCCTTTTTTAAGCAATGTTTTTTTAAACTCATCTTTTCTTTGTATGAATGCTCTTGGATTTATAACATTGGTAAATACCATAGAAGGACCTAAAAAGACATCATCTTCGATTTCTACACCCTCATATACAGAAACATTATTTTGGACCTTTACTCCATCACCAATAGACACGCTAGGGCCCACCACACAGTTTTGCCCAAAAGAACAATTGCTACCTATGCTCGTTTGAGATAAAATATGTGAAAAGTGCCATACTTTTGAACCTTCACCAATGATTACATTCTCATCAACAATGGCTGTTTCATGCGTAAAGTAATTCATATTACCCAAGTACCCTTTTGCAGAAAGGATGATAGTTCCCATTTAGACCAATAGGATCAAGATTTCTGATAGTGGAAACGGTTGAGATAGAACCATAGGCTTCATCTAATCCAAAACCATTGCCTTTGAGTATCTCTTCATAACTACGTGTATGTAAATCTGTAAATCCTCCAGAAAACTCTATTTCTTCTCCATTTACAGTGATAGAACGATAGGTTCTTTGTCCTGCATCTCGTATTTCTCTAGGGATATAGTCATAATTAACAGAAAGAAACCATCTTACATTTGCATTTTTAAGTTTAAATGAACCAGCATTGCAATCGGGGGTTTTTACATGTACTACATTTTCTTCTACATCACCAAATATCCATGTCAGCATATCATAAAAGTGTACACCAATATTAGATGCAATACCTCCCGACTTGCTCTGATCACCTTTCCATGAGATAAAATACCATTTACCTCGGCTTGTTAAGTACGTCAAATCAATATCATAAATTTTATTTGGATTATCTTTTAATTCTTTAGCTACTTTTTCTTTAAGTGCAATAATAGAGGGATGAAGACGAAGCTGTAAAATATTATAAACTTTTTGTCCTGTCTCTTCTTCTATAATTTTTAGCTGATCAATATTCCAAGGATTAAGTACCAAAGGTTTTTCACAAATAGCATCTGCACCACTTTTAAGTGCAAAACGTATATGTGAATCGTGTAAATAATTAGGTGAACATATAGACATATAATCTATCTTTTTACCTGTATCTCTACGCCATTTATCTACAAATCTATCAAATCGTTCAAATTCAGTAAAAAAGTCTGCTTGAGGGAAGTTACTATCCATGATTCCTATACCATCGTAAGGATCAAGTGCGGCAACCAGCATGTTACCTGTTTCTTTTATTGCTTTCATATGTCTGGGTGCTATATAACCAGAAGCCCCTATGAGAGCAAAATTCTTAACTTTATTCATTATAGTCTCCATGTTGGATTTTCAATAATCCCTTTTACATCTATAAGTACTGCTTCATTTGTACTGATATTTTCATAATCTTCTCTACTTAAAACCTTGAACTGATGATGGGAAACAGCCAAAATAATGCTGTCATATTTTTTATTTACTTCGAAAGGATTGCTTATAAGGCCATGCTTATAGTGTTGTTTAGGTTCATTTCTATCTACCCAAGGATCATATACATCTACGTTACAGCCATAGGTTTTTAGTTCCTCTATGATGTCAACTACTTTAGTATTTCTCATGTCTGGACAATTTTCCTTAAAGGTGACCCCAAGGACTAAGATATTTGCACTTTTTATCTTTTTATCATGTTTTATCATCTCTTTTATAGTCTGTTCAGCAATATATTTTCCCATGCCATTATTAATTTGTCTTGCTCCAAGTATGAGGTTTGGCTTATACCCTAGCTCTTCTGCCTTATATGTTAAGTAATACGGGTCAACACCAATACAATGTCCTCCAACAAGTCCTGGAGTCAGCTTAATAAAATTCCATTTTGTAGCTGCAGCCTCAATCACTTCATTGGTATCTATATCCATCGTATCGAAAATAAGCGCGAGTTCATTAATAAGTGCAATATTCACATCTCGTTGAGTATTTTCTATCACTTTTGATGCTTCTGCTACTTTAATAGATGATGCCAAATGTGTCCCCGCCGTAATAATACTCGCATAAAGGGCATCCACTTCCTTTGCTATTTCAGGAGTAGAGCCAGAGGTCACTTTAAGAATTTTTTTCACGGTATGCTCTTTATCTCCAGGATTAATCCGTTCAGGAGAATACCCTGCAAAAAAGTCTTTGTTAAATTTGAGACCTGAAACATTCTCAAGTTCAGGGACGCAAACATCCTCTGTAACACCTGGATAGACTGTAGATTCATAAATAACTATATCACCCTTTTTCAATACCTCCCCAATTGACTGTGAAGATTTAATAAGTGGGGTTAGATCAGGTCTATTACTTTCATCTATCGGCGTAGGAACGGTCACGATAAAGATATTACATGATTCAATATCTTCAAGTTTCATAGAGAAACTTATATTCTCTTTGACTTCTGCTAATTGTACAGAAGATAGTTCTAATGTTCTATCATATCCAGTATTTAATTCATCTATACGCTTCTGATTGATATCAAAACCAACAACCTCATATTTCTCTGCAAATGCATGTGCCAAGGGCAACCCTACATATCCTAACCCTATAATAGCTATTTTATTCTGCATATATTTTCTTTAATACATTATTTTACTAAAGCTATTATATCTAAAAAAGATTAGCTCAAATCCCTGGAGCCATCCACATACTCAGTGTCAAATTTTTATCCACAAGTGCGAGTTGACTTGCATATACTTTTTTCCAATTCTCTTGAATATTGATATATTTTTTATAATTTTCACTATTTGAGACATACTCTTTATCCCATGACACCAAACTTTCAGAGGCAGATGCCATACTTTCATACACACCAACGCCTACCCCAGCTGCCATGGCAGCTCCAAGTGCAGTGGCTTCTGTCACTTTCGGAACTTTAATTTTACATCCTGTTACATCTGCGAGTATTTGACACCATAGGTCTCCTTTACTCGCCCCACCTGCAAAGACGATTTCATCTATTTCTAGTGATGTAAATGCTTTTATCTTTTCTAGGTTAATGGCTGAGACGATACAGGCATTTTCCTCTAGGCTTCTAAACATAGAAGCCTTATTGCATACTTCTGGGTCAATTGAGAGATTGATGAACGAAGGGGCAGCGTGGTACCATTTGCCATAATTCATGCTGTCTGAGAAGATGGGGAGTATGCCGTGTGAGCCTACGGGTACATTTTTGGCTTTCTCTTCGAGTATTTCATAGGTATCTACACCTCTCTCTTTAGCTTCTAGTTTTTCAAGGTCACAAAAAGCATCCCTAAACCATCGCATAATGAGTCCTGAAAAGAAAGTGATGCCTTCTGCTTGAGAGAGCCCTTCTATGACGTGAGGGTTAACTCTTATACTCATATCTTTAGGTGGTTTGACAGAACTTTTTATGTTAACTACTTGTTGCCAAAAAGAGCCACCTAGTATGGCTACCTGCCCCTCTTTTACCACACCAAGTCCTGCTGCACCCAACTGCACATCTCCACCACCCATCACAACTTTGGTTGTGGTAGAGAGTCCTGTCTCTTGGCTGGCTTGTTCTGTGACATTTCCCATAGCTGTTCCTGTCTCCAAGACAGGAGGGTAGATGTCTGTTTTTATGCCCACTTGCTCTGCCATATGCGCAGACCAGTGACGCTTTTCTAAAGAAAAAATGCCTGTGGTTCCCCCATTGCTTGGGTCGGTAGCTATGATGCCTGAGAGTTTTGCTAGTATCCAGTTTCCTATCATGACTATGGAGGCTACTTTTTCATAGAGTGCAGGTTCGTTATTTTTTAGCCATAGTAGACGAGGTAAAGCACCCAAAGCAAAAGTCTGCCCAGACTCTGTATAAAATGTTTCTTCTATACCTTCATAGTGCTCTTTTAAAAAGCGTACCTCTTTGTCTGCTCTTGCATCAACATTGGCAACACCCCAAATGGCTATTCCCTCTTTGTCATACACTACAATACCTTCGCGCATAGAGGTAGCAGATA
>JALWLW010000060.1 GCA_027081065.1 Campylobacteraceae bacterium | reverse complement strand
AGTATGCACAAGCTTATAAAGAGGGTGTTAATATTGTAAAATTAGATACAGATGTAATGAAATTTTTTCCTGATGCTAAGTCTGTAAATGAAGCGTTACGAACTTTAATTAATTTGATGAATAATGGGCAAAATCCCTTAAAATTAAGCTCGTAGGGTGCGATTGCCATCGCACCGTTAAAACCAAACTTGCATAAGATTGTGTTTACATAAAAAATTAGAGTAAAAGTTTAAATGAAAATAATAAATTGGAATTGCCATGGAACTTTACGGAACAAGACTGAGCAATTAGATAAATTCAATGCTGATATTTATATAATACAAGAGTGTGAAGACCCAAAGTCTTCAACTAAAAAATATAGAGAGTGGGCAGGAGATTACTTGTGGATAGGAGATAATAAAAATAGAGGTATTGGTATTTTTCCTAAAAACAATATTGATATAAAAAAATTAGATTGGAATGGGAATTTTAAAATTCAAGGTTTAAATAGCAAAAGTAATTTAATCTCTTGGAAAACATCTGATTTAAAACTTTTTCTTCCTTTTTCAATTAATAATATGTTTACTGTTTTAGCTATTTGGACAAAAGGAAAACAAGGAGAAAGGTTTGATTATATTGGACAAGTTTGGAAATATTTACAAATTCACCACAAAGAGCTTCATCAAAAAAGAACATTTATTATAGGAGATTTTAATAGTAATCAAAAATGGGATAAGGAGAAGCGAATTGATGCTTGGTGGAATCATGCTTCTGTCGTTGAAGAACTAAGTGATATTGGATTTGAGAGTTTATATCATTTTAAAACAAATGAGTTACAAGGGAAAGAAACAAAAGCTACTTATTTTCATCATAAAAAAAGAGAAACTCCTCATCATATTGATTATATTTTTTCTTCAAAAGATATGTTATCTTTTCTTGAGTTAGATATTAAACAATATGATGACTGGATAGGACTAAGTGACCATATGCCTCTAGTTATAGATATCGATAAGAACTAAAGAAAAATAATCATGAAACCCCTACTCTACCTCCTAGCCCTAACCATCATAATCATAGCTCCATTCCACGGGCAGATTCCCATAGAGCTTTACAACCTAGACAACCCAACAACCGTAGACTACAAACTCTTTTGGGACATTCGTTTGCCTCGTGTGTTGGTGGCTTTTTTTGCTGGGGCTATTTTGTCTTTGGGTGGCTTACTCTTTCAGTCTCTCTTTAAAAACCCTATGTCTACACCTTACACTTTGGGGGTGGCTAATGGTTCTACTCTTGGGGTGGCTTTTGCCATTGTCTTTGGGTTTACTGCTTGGGTTTCACTCTTTGGGTTCTTTGGGGCGTTGTTTACGGTTGTGGTTCTCTTTACATTAGCTAGACGACTTAAGTCGTATGAGACCAATGCCCTGCTTTTAGTGGGAATTGCCCTTTCATTTTTTTACAATGCTGCACTGATGATTTTGTTTTACCTTAGCGATGAGTCACAAAGTTTTCAGATTATACGTTTTACCATGGGTTCGGTTGATGTTGTGGGGTTAGAGCATACTGTGCCTATTGTCATGGGGAGCATTGGGCTACTTCTTCTTTCACTGTACTACAAAAAAGAGTTAAAACTACTACTTACCTCCAATGATTATGCCTATTTAAAAGGGGTGAATGTCAAAAGAACCAATACCGTTTTACTAGTCTCTGTCTCTGTTGCCGTGGGAATTTGTGTGAGTCTTACGGGGCCTATTGGGTTTGTGGGGCTGATTATTCCTCATATTGTTAAAGCCATATATAAAAAATCTGCTGAACAGTTAATCTTACCTATTTTCTTCTATGGAGGATTTTTCTTAGTGACAAGTGATTTAATAGCTCGAAACTTAGGAAGCAGTTCGGACATACCTATTGGAATAATAACTGCATTTTTAGGTGGCCCATTTTTTATCTATTTAATTATCAAAAGATAAAAAATAAAGTAAAATTAAGTATTAATACTATATATTTAAATTAATAAAATTTTAATATAAAGAGCATTAATATGAATTACCCTAAAATAAATATAAAAACTTTACTTTTATCTACTTTTATCTTCTCTGCATGTTCAACGCATGAGATTATTTCAGTTTCTGAAGTACACTTATATAACCAAGATTTTGGTCTAGTTAACAACGCTTATGCTGATAATCTTATTGAACAAGAGTATTTAAGTATGAGTGAATATACACAAACAGATGAACCAACACTTAACGATCCAGAACTTTATACTGAACTCACTATTGATCCTGATGCATTTCTTGCAGAAGATTTTGTTCCAACAGCTCCTGTAATTAGCTACAAATACAAATTTGATCCAAAGTTTTATGCTGATGCTGAATGGAGAACAATGGATTTACAATAAAATTTGTTATACTCTTCATCTTAAACTAAGAGGAAAATAAATGGAACACTTTTTTACTTGTCCCTATTGCTGGGAAAGAATATCTATGATTTCAGATAATGAAGAAGAGACAACAGGCTATATTGAAGATTGTGAAGTTTGCTGTCGACCAATTGAATTATCATTTAAATTTTTAGGAGAGAAATTGATTAATTTTTCTGCAATGCAGATGGAAGGAATTTAACGTTTGAGTTCATTGCAGACAAGATAAAATCTTGTCTGCAAACAGAAGTCTTATAGTTCTTCTTCTGGCTCAGAAAATTGAATGGTATCCATATCAACCATACCTGTTCCTACAGGAATAAGACGACCAATAACAACATTCTCTTTTAAATCTTCTAGCATATCTACTGTTCCTGCAATAGATGCAGATGTCAATACTTTTGTAGTATCCTGAAATGAAGCAGCAGAGATAATTGAATCTGCTCCAACTGCGGCTCTTGTAATACCAACCAAAAGTGGTTCAGCAATTGCTGGTTCACCAAATAGTTTAATAACTTTCTCATTTTCTACAATAAATTTCTTCTTAGAAATTAAGTCAGCACCAATAAACTTAGAGTCACCACCTTCTACAACTTTTACTTGACGCATCATTTGAGAAACAACAATTTCAATGTGTTTGTCTGATATGTTAACCCCTTGACGACGGTAAACTTTTTGAACCTCTTCAACAATGTATTCATAGAGTACTTTCTCTCCTAGTGTTGCTAAAACATCATGAGATGAAACTGTACCATCTGTCATTTTCTCACCTGTATGGACAAAGTCACCCTCGTTAACCACAACTGTACGTTGCTTGTCTACAAATTGCTCAACTGGTGCTCCATGCTCAGGTGTAATGATAATACGTTTTTTACCTCTAAGTGGTTTACCAAAGGCAACTATACCATTGATTCTAGCAATTAACGCTGGATCTTTTGGACGACGTGCTTCAAAGAGCTCAGATACTCTTGGAAGACCCGAAGTAATATCGCTTGATTTCTGAGCAGCTTTAGGTGTTTTTGCCAAAATATCTGCAATACCTACTTTTTGACCATCTTTAACATAAAGAGAGGTTTTAGGATCTAAAGCATAAGAGATAATCTCTCCATCATCTGTTGCTAACACAATCGCTGGATTGTAAGCCGTAGGGATATACTCATTAAGTGTCAATCTACTCTCACCTGTCAACTCATCAAATTGTTCAACAACAGTAACACCAGGAATAATATCTTCAAATTTAAGTGTCCCATTAGCTTCTGCAATCATTGGTTCAGAGTATGGATCCCACTCTGCAATAACCACTTGCTCTTGAGTTGCAGCATTAGCAATAAGGTCACCACGTGTAACAACTGTATTGTCATCAATAGAGATAACAGAACCTCTAGCAATATAATGTCGTGCAGCTTCACGTTCATTTTCATCAACAACAACAGCAAAAAGTCCTTTTTCAGCAATTACTTTACCTTTAGATACAGACTCTAATCGCTCTAAGTAATCCCCTTTCAACAAGAAGAATTTAACCATTCCTTTTGCATCAGCATGAATATCTTGAGTAATTGGTGCACCATCTTCAACTTTAAGCTCAGAAGCAAAAGGAATACGTGCTGGAACTGACCAAGCCTCTTTAATGACTTCAATAATTGAATCACCCTCTTCTATAATCTCACCATTTTGATAAGGTAAAAAGAACTTACCATCAACTTTTCCACCAACACCAGCGAGTTCATTAGTCTTAGCAATATCTGCTTTTCTAATAGTATAACGTTGTTCTTTTGCACCTTGTTGTACCGTTAAAATAACTTCATCATGTGCAGATACAATAGTCAACTTACCTCGTGTAAGCGATTTGACTTTAGGCTCAACCAAAAGAACCCCCGCATTTCTTCGGTTTGAGACAAGAAGTTTACCATCAGTATTTCGATTCACATTTAAGTTATAGTAACGAATGAACCCTTCTTTATTTGCAATAACTTGACGCTCTTCTTTACCAGCAGTAGCCGTACCACCTGTGTGGAATGTACGAAGTGTAAGCTGTGTTCCGGGCTCTCCAATAGATTGTGCAGCAACAACCCCTACAGCTTCTCCACGTTTTACAATTTTATTCTCAGCCATATTTAGACCATAACATTTCGCACAAATACCTTTGTCAGCTTTACACGTAACCGATGTTCTAATGTTAACTGAACGTACTCCAGATTCAGAGATAAGTCTTGCTCTCTCTTCATCAATCATTGTCCCCTCACTCACCAATACTTCAGAAGTAATAGGATCAATAATATCAGCAGCAATTACACGTCCATAAACTCTATCTGAAAGTGGTTCAATAAGTTCATTACCAACATAAATATCTGAAACATCTACCCCTTCATGTGTCCCACAATCATGCATAATAACTTTAACATTTTGAGCAACATCAATCAATTTTCTAGTCAAGTAACCTGCACTAGCCGTCTTCATCGCTGTATCGGCAAGACCTTTTCTAGCACCGTGTGTTGAAATAAAGTATTCAAGTACGTTAAGACCTTCACGGAAGTTCGAAGTAATTGGTGTCTCAATAATAGACCCATCAGACTTCGCCATTAGACCCCTCATTCCTGAAAGTTGTCTAATCTGAGCAGCTGAACCCCTAGCACCAGAATCTGCCATCATATGAACTGAGTTAAATCCATCTTTATCAACTTTAATCAATGACATCAAATCAGCTGCCACAGAGTTGTTGGTATCTGTCCAAATATCAATAATTTTATTATAACGCTCTTGCTCAGTCAACAAACCTTTACCAAACTGTTTTTGAATTTCAATAACTTGCTCTTTGGCTGCATCTACCGTTGCATATTTAGGTTCTGGTACTTTAATATCATCAATCGAAATTGAAACACCTGACTTAGTTGCATATTTGAAACCCATATCTTTTAAATCATCAAGAAATACAGAAGTATGTGAAATTCCACTATGTGCATAAATATAATCAACCAATGCACCAATATCTTTTTTCTTTAACACTTTATTCCAGTAACTCTCAGGAACATAATCAGGAATAATATCTTTTAAAATAATTCTACCAGCTGTGGTATTCACAATTTTGCCATTAATCACTGTTCTGATTTTTGCATTTAAGTCCAGTCCACCTTGCTCATTAGCAATGATAATCTCATCAACATTAGCAAAAAGTTTATGTTGACCAATAACATCTTCTTTTACTAAAGTTAGGTAATAAAGACCCAAAATCATATCTTGTGATGGTACAGCAATCGCTTTACCTGAAGCTGGAAGCAAAATATTCATCGATGCTAACATCAAGATTTTTGCTTCAGCAATTGCCTCATCTGAAAGAGGTACATGAACAGCCATTTGATCCCCATCAAAATCGGCATTAAAAGCAGCACAAACTAATGGATGAAGCTGAATCGCTTTTCCATCAATTAGTTTTGGATGAAACGCTTGAATTGACAATTTATGCAGTGTAGGTGCACGGTTCAATAGTACTGGATGACCATCAACCACATCTTCTAAACATTCCCAAACTTCATTACTTTTTAACTCAATCATTTTCTTAGCTTGTTTTAAAGTCGTAGCATATCCACGCTCTTCAAGTTTAGCCATAACATGTGGTTTAAAAAGTTCAAGTGCCATAATTTTTGGTAATCCACACTCATCCATCTTAAGACTAGGACCAACAACAATAACCGAACGACCAGAGAAGTCAACACGCTTACCAAGCAAGTTCTGTCTAAAACGTCCTTGTTTCCCTTTAATTACTTCTGAAAGTGATTTAAGTGGTCTTTTATTAGCACCCTTAACTGAGTTTCCTCTTCTACCATTATCAAAAAGTGCATCAACAGACTCTTGAAGCATTCTTTTCTCATTTCGTACAATAATTTCAGGAGCGTCGAGTTCCACAAGTCTTTTAAGTCGTTGATTACGGTTAATTACTCTTCTATAGAGGTCATTAACATCTGAAACAGCAAACTTACCACCATCAAGACTTACAAGTGGTCTAAGGTCTGGTGGCATTACTGGTAAAATAGTCAACATCATCCATTCAGGTCTGTTTCCAGAATTCAAAAATGATTCAATTACTTTAAGACGTTTAACAATCGTCTTCTTTTTAGCCTCTGATTTAGTGGCTAAAATATCCTCTTTGAGTCCAGCAAACATCTCGACTAAATCAAGTTCTGCTAATAGTTCTTGAACAACTTCTCCACCCATTCTTGCATCTAGTCCATCATCTTCAAAACGCTGAGAAATTGACTGATACTGTTCTTCGTTTAAAACATCGAATTTTGCAAGAGGTGTTGCACCTTCAGAATCATAACATGCTTCACCTGGCTCTTTTACAATATATGCTTCATAATACAATACACGCTCAAGGTCTTTCATTTTAACACCAAGCAATGTACCAATACGTGATGGTAATGAAGAGACATACCAAATATGTGCCACAGGAGCTACCAAATCAATGTGCCCCATTCTGTTTCTTCTTACTTTAGAGCTAGTAACTTCAACACCACATTTTTCACAAAGTACACCTTTATAACGCATTTTTTTGTACTTTCCACAAAGACACTCATAATCTCTAACTGGTCCAAAAATTTTAGCACAAAAAAGACCATCTCTCTCTGGTTTTAAAGTTCTGTAGTTAATCGTTTCTGGCTTTTTTACTTCACCATAAGACCATGACATTACTTTCTCTGGACTAGCAACTTTAAGTTGCATTGCCATAATATCTTTTGGTTTCTCTTCTTTCGTTAAATCAATAGGGTGTAAGCCTTCTAAAAAATCACTCATTATGCATCTCCCTCTTTATCTTTTTCAAATAAATCAACATCAAGCCCAAGTGCTTGAAGCTCTTTTGTAAGTACAAACATCGTCTCAGGAACACCTGATTCTGGTACACTCTCACCTTTAGTAATGGCTCGATAGGCTCTAGTACGCCCATCTACATCATCCGATTTAATTGTTAACATCTCTTTAAGAATATGTGATGCACCATAGGCTTCTAATGCCCAAACTTCCATTTCCCCAAATCTCTGTCCACCAAAGAGTGCTTTACCACCAACTGGTTGCTGTGTAACAAGAGAATAAGGTCCTGTTGAACGTGCATGAACTTTTTCATCTACAAGGTGGTGAAGTTTTAACATGTACATGTAACCAACGTTAACACGCTCTAGCATCTTCTCCCCTGTTTTACCATCGTAAAGCTCTGTTTTACCATCAGCATCCAGTTTTGCTAAAGTAAACAATTTATCAAACTCTTCTTGATTTGTCCCCTCAAATACAGCTGCTCCAAACTTAACACCATTTGCCCAATCTCTAGCATAAGCAAGTAATTCATCATCGCTTAACTTATCTAAAGTCTCTTTAGCATTCATCAGTTTAGCAACATCTGCAATCTCTGTCATTTTAGCTCTAAGATCGGTTATCATGGTCTCTTTATGCTCATCAAACATCGTTTGAATCTGTTCACCTAAATTTTTAGCAATCATTCCTAAGTGAACTTCAAGAATCTGTCCGATGTTCATACGAGATGGAACTCCCAGTGGATTCAAGATAATATCAACAGTTTTACCCTCTTTAGTATAAGGCATATCAATCTCTGGAACAATGTTTGAAACAATACCTTTATTTCCGTGACGGCCTGCCATTTTATCACCAACTTTTAACTTACGTTTAGTTGCAATATAAATCTTAACCAACTTCGTTACACCATTTGGAAGAATGTCATCTTTTTCTAAAATACTCAACTTTTCTTCATGAGCATCTTTAAGCTTTTTCTTCTGTCTTTGGAAGTAGTTTTTAGTTGAGTTGTACTCAGATTCAATTGATGAATCATATGCTCCAACGACTGATTTTAAAGCAAAACGGTTTACTTCTAAAATAACTTCGGCAGGAATTGAATCACCTGCTTTATAATCAACTTCAGCAACAGTTACATCTGAACTTAATGTTGCTTGTGAAAGAAGTGCTGCGATTCTAAGTAGCTCTTCTTTGTCAATCATCAAAAGTTTATCATGATGTTCTGCATCCAGAACTGCTTTTTCTTCTTCATAAGACTGAATGGCTCTTTCATCTTTCTCTTGACCTTTTTTAATAAAAACTTTAATGTCAACAACAACCCCTTCCATAGAGGCTTTACAGTAAAGAGACTTGTTTACAACATGTCCAGCTTTATCTCCAAAGATTGCTCTAAGTAGACGCTCTTCTGGTGTTGGTTTAATCTCACCTTTTGGAGAAACTTTACCCACTAAAATCATTCCTGGTTTAACATGAGTACCAAGCTTAACAATACCCGAATCATCTAAATGAGAAAGTTCATCTTCACGAATATTCTGAATATCTCTTGTAATCTCTTCTGTACCATGTTTAAGTTCACGAGCTTCTGTCTCTACTTCATAAGTATGTACCGAAGTAAAAGTATCTTCTCTTAAAATTTTCTCAGAGATAATAATCGCATCTTCGTAGTTATATCCATACCAAGGCATAAACGCAACTCTCATGTTCTTACCAATTGCAAGTTCACCCATGTCCATGTTCGGACCATCAGCAATAACTTGACCTGCTTCAATCACATCACCAAGTTTAGCAATTGGTGTTTGCGTAAAGGTAGTATTTTGATTGGTACGCATATTTTTTTCCATTGGATAATGGTCAATATATACACCCCCCTCATCTTCACCTAAAATATAAATATTCTTAGAGTCAACTTTTTCAATTCTACCTGAACGTCTTGCTTTTACAGATTCCCATGCATCACGACTTACAATTGCTTCCATACCAGTACCAACAACAGGTGCATCTGTTTTAAGTAAAGGTACAGCTTGACGTTGCATGTTTGAACCCATTAAGGCACGGTTAGCATCATCATGCTCTAAGAAAGGAATTAACGCTGCAGCAGAACCAGATACCATTAACGGTGCAATATCAATAAGACTTACTTTAGAAGTCTCATTAAGTAAAATCTCACCATTACATCTAGTCTCAATCAACTCATCAACAATTTTTCTATCAACTACTTTAGTAGAAGCAGGAGCAATAACCAAATCTTCCTCTTGAGTAGCAGTCAGATAAACAATCTCATCTTGAATTACACCATCAACAACTCTATTATAAGGTGCTTCAATAAATCCAAGTTCATTAACTTTTGCATAAGTAGCAAGGGTGTTAATAAGACCAATGTTTTGTCCCTCTGGCGTCTCAATTGGACAGATACGACCATAGTGTGTTGGGTGAACATCCCGAACTTCAAAACCAGCACGCTCTTTAACAAGACCACCCTCACCTAGAGCAGAAAGTCTTCTTTTGTGTGTCACTTCTGAAAGTGGATTGGTTTGATCCATAAACTGAGACAATTGACCTGACGAAAAGAACTCTAAAATAGTATTGGTAATCATTTTAGAGTTAACCAAATCATGTGGCATTAACTCATCTAATTGACCAGAAATAGTAGTCATCTTGTCTCTAATGGCTTTTTGCATCTTAGTAAGTCCGTTGTAAAGCTCATTACCAAGTAGCTCACCAATAGCTCTAATTCTTCTATTTCCTAAGTGATCTCTGTCATCGATATGACCAGAACCATTTTTAACTTTTGAAAGATATTTTACAGTATTAATAATATCTTCTGCTGTCATAACTGTTACATAGTCAGGAATATCAAGACCTAATTTATGGTTCATTTTCATTCGCCCAACTTTAGTCAAATCGTAACGCTCTGGATCAAAGAAAAGTTGTCTTAAAAAGTTTTTCGCAGCTTCAGCCGTTACAGGTTCACCAGGACGCATAACTTTATAAATACGAATTACAGCCAATTGATTTTCATCTTCAATATCTTCTGTTTGCTTTAAGAGTCGAAGTGACTCTTGATCAGCAATAAAAGATTTAATAATTGAATCATCAGCACCTTCAGCTAAATCATCAGCGATGTGGAAAGACTCAACACCAGCATCAATAATTTTTTTAAGTTTAAGTTCATCTACTCCTGTCACAACATCAAAAAGAACTTCTCCGCTCTCTTGATCTATAATTGGACGAGATAAATATCTTTCAGCCAATGTTTCAATTGGATACTCAACCCACTCTAAACCCTCATCTAAAAGTTTTTGAGCTTTCTTCTTGGTTAATCTTTTTGCTGTTGCAATAATAATATTACCATCTAAGTCACGAACTTCATAAGGTGCTCGTCCAGCAAATTCTTCTACTGAAAATTTTGTTACAAAACGATTATCTTTTACAAAAATCTCTTTAGAGTCATAAAAGAGCTTCATGATATCTTCTTTAGAGTAATCCAACGCTCTAAAAAGAATAGTTACAGGAATCTTTCTTCTTTTATTAATTCGAGCATAAAGAATATCTTTTGCATCATACTCAAAATATAACCATGAACCACGATCAGGAATAATCTGTGCCGAATAGATTAATTTATTTGCAACTGTTGTTGCTTCTTCTTCTTTAAAAATAACCCCAGGACTTCGGTGAAGCTGATTAACAACAACCCTCTCAACTCCATTAATAATAAATGAAGTTCTATCTGTCATAAGAGGAATATCTCGTACATAAACAGCTTGTTCTTTAATCTCTTTAGGATCTAACTTCTCACCTGTCTTTTCATCTCTATTCCAAATGGTTAAAGCAATATTCATTTTTAAAGAGACTGAATAGGTTAATCCACGTTCCATACACTCTCTAATAGTATACTTAGGCTGAACAATATCAGAACTTTTATACTCTAAAGAAAGTCTGTTTTGATGGTCATGTAAAGGGAAAACCGAACGAAAAACTTTTTCAATTGTAGATTCAGAACGATTTTTAGAATCAATCATTAAGAAATCATCATAAGATTTTTGTTGTAGTTGTAATAAATTAGGAACAGCAATTTGTCGAGGAGTTTTAGAGAAATCGACTCTTAATCTATTTCCAGAATGTAAAGTGTTTAACATGGGCGAACCTTATATTAGTATGTTTATGTTAAGTGGTTAATGTATAGATATACAAAAAAACTATTGACCAATAGCTTGTTTATATATCTAACAAATAATTAAAATTTTAATTGATTACTGTATAGTTACTAATGCTATACAAAAAATATAATCTACTGTTACTAATGCAGTAGAAGAAAGAATCTAAATATTTTTAATATTTCAAATGGATAAAGTCCATTTGAAATTTATAAGTCAAAGTAGACTTATTTAAGTTCACAAGAAGCACCAGCTTCTTCAATTTGTTTTTTAATCTCTTCAGCTTCTTCTTTGGAACAAGCTTCTTTAAGTGTTGTTGGAACTTCTTCAACAGCGGCTTTTGCTTCTTTAAGTCCAAGACCAGTAACTGCTCTTACAACTTTAATTGCATTGATTTTTTTAGCTCCAGCATCTGTAAGAACAACATCAAACTCTGTTTGTTCTTCAGATGCTACTGCACCTGTATCTGCTCCACCAGCTACCACAGTAGCTTGTGCAGATACACCAAAGTGCTCTTCAAATTCTTTTACAAGCTCAGAAAGCTCAAGTACTGACATGTTTGAGATAAACTCTAATACATCTTCTTTAGTTGTTGCCATAATTAATTCCTTTAATCATTCATTTTTATTTATAAAGTTTAATCGTTTTTAATTAACCCTCAAACAAGAGTTAATCGTACGAAATCTACGCCTCTTCTTCTTTCTTAGTAGCTAATGCTTGAAGACCAATCGTAATAGCACGAGCTGGACCATTCCAAACATTAAGTAACATACCAAGAAGTTCTTCTCTACCAGGTAATTTAGCCATCGCTTCAATCGTTGCTAAGTCAGCAACTTTAGACTCAATTACACCAGTTTTGATTGAAAAGTTATCTTTGTTAGCAATAGCAGATTTATCAGCCACTTTACAAGTAGCAATCTGATCTTCACCCCAGATAAAGATGTTGTTATCAAGAAGTTCTAACTCCTCACAGTTTGCATTTTTAAGGGCAATTCCTGCAAGTGTATTTTTAACTACTCTAACATTTACATCATTTTCTCTAGCCATTGCTCTAACACCTTCTAATGCTTCAACAGTCATACCTTTGTAATCACAAACGATTACAGCACCCTGTTCAGCAAAAGCAGTTGATAGCTCATTTACAATAGCTTCTTTTTCTGTTCTAGTCATTTATTCTCCTTTCGACTTCTAATAGGGTGTTTTTCAACACATATACTCTTTCAAGTATATTAATTAAGCTCTCGCCCCTATTATCTATAGCCTAAAATCATTCTATGCCAAGCATAAAGGAAAAGATAAAGAAGGGGTCAGACTTAAGTCTAACCCCTTTTTATCCTAAGCTTTAGGCTTACGCTTTTGCTTTCATATCTAAAAGTTCTGTTGTATCAAGTGTTACAGCAGGACTCATAGTCAAAGACAATGCACCATTAAGTATGTATCTTCCTTTAGCAGAAGCTGGTTTAACTTTGTTGATAGTCTGAACAAAAGTTTCTAAATTCTCTTTAATTTTTTCAGCACCAAAAGAGACTTTTCCAATTCCAGCGTGGATGTTCCCTTTCTTGTCTGTTCTAAAGTTTACTTTACCACCTTTAGCTTCAGTAACAGCTTTAGCTACATCCATAGTAACGGTTCCTGTTTTAGGGTTAGGCATTAAACCTTTTGGTCCTAAAATTCTAGCTACTTTACCAAGTGTTCCCATCATGTTAGGTGTTGCAATAACCGTATCAAAATCAATATTACCAGCTTGAATTGCTTCAATCAATTCATCAGAACCAACTAAATCAGCACCAGCAGCTTTTGCTTCATCAGCTTTGTCATCTTTTGCAAATACTGCAACTCTAACTTTTTTCCCTGTTCCATTTGGAAGAACTACTGAACCTCTAAGCATTTGATCTGCATGTCTTGGGTCAACATTTAAGTTAAGTGCTATCTCTACAGTTTCATCAAATTTAGCTGATTTTAAATCAGCTAATAGTGCTGTAGCTTCTGCTATAGAATAATTTTTTTCGGCATCTACTTTTTCTAAAAGTGCCACTCTTTTTTTACTTATTTTTTTCATTGAATTTCTCCACGATATAAATCTCCCACTTTCAGAGTGGTATAGGGTCGAAAAATCGACCATTAAACTTTTTCGATAAAATCGAATTAACCAGCGATATCAACACCCATTGAACGACATGTACCAGCAATAATTTTTGCAGCCATCTCTTTATCATCTGTGTTTAAATCAGCAATTTTCTTTTCAACAATCTCATCAATTTGAGCTGCTGTAAGTGTTCCTACTTTATTTGTAATAGGGTTATCTGTACCTTTTTTAATACCAACAGCTTTCATAATAAGCTCTGATGCAGGTGGTTGCTTTGTTTCAAATGTAAAAGATTTATCAGCATAAACAGTTACAATAACTGGAATTTTAAATCCCATTTTATCTTTTGTTTTTTCATTAAATGCTTTACAAAATTCCATAATATTTACACCACGTTGACCAAGTGCTGGTCCTACTGGTGGTGATGGATTAGCTGATCCAGCAGGAATCATCATTTTGAACTTTTCAGTTACTTTTTTTGCCATCATTATCTCCTTAGATTAAATAGTCGTTTATTTTAAAAATAAAAACTTCATTAATAAAAATATTATTTTTATTAATGAAATGTTTACATAAAAAAAGGGATAAAGTTAAAACTTTATCCCCTATATATTATATTATTTTTTCTACTTGTGTATACAAGATTTCTACTGGTGTATTTCTACCAAAAATTGAAACATTGAGTTTTAACTTACCATGATCAAGATCATATTCTTCAACCATACCTGTAAAGTTAGCAAAAGGTCCATCTATAATACGAACCATTTCTCCATTTTCAAAATCAATTTTAGGGCGTGGTGCAGCTTTCTTTTCCATTTTTTCTAAAATCACTTTAATATCAGCAGGTGATAATGGTGTCGCTGTTTTACCTTCTCCAATAAAACGAGATACCCGTGGTAAAGATTGAACTTTATGCCAAAGTGCTGTATCTAAATCTACATTGGCAAAAACATAACCAGAATAAAGCACACGCTCTGTTATTTTTTTCTCACCATTTTTAACTTCTATGACTTCTTCGATGGGGACAATAACACTTTCTACTTGATCTTCAATCCCATTTTCAACAGCTAAAAGTTCAATTCCTTTTTTTACAGCTTTTTCAGACCCTGAATAAACCTGTATTGCATACCACTGAAATGCCATCTTAACCTACTACTGATGTTACGATTGATGACATCAATAAGTCAACAAGTGCTAAAAAAATTGATATCACTGTTACCACGATGAAAACTGCAAAAAATGCTTGTCTTACTTGTGTTTTTGTTGGAAATATAACTTTTTGAATCTCTTCTTTAACGTGTGCAAAATATGTTGTTAATTTTTCCATTCTATTTACCTTTTAAATTATGGCAGGCCAAGAGGGACTCGAACCCCCGGCACCTGGTTTTGGAGACCAGTGCTCTACCAACTGAGCTATTGGCCTAAGAATAAGAGAGGCTCTAAGAAGCCTCTCTAAAAAAGCAAAAAACTTATTAAAGTTTCATCTCTTTGTGTGTCGTATGACACTTACACCACTTACAATACTTTTTTAAAGCAAGTTTTTCAGCAGTATTTCTTTTATTCTTAGTGGTGTGATAGTTACGTCTTGTACACTTCTCACAACCTAAGTGAATTGTCTCTCTCATAGTGACTACTCAATAATTTCAGCAACAACACCAGCACCAACAGTTCTACCACCTTCACGGATGGCAAACTTAGTACCTTGTTCAAGAGCAACTGGGTTGATAAGTTCAACAGTAATAGTAACATTATCACCAGGCATAACCATCTCAACACCCTCTGCAAGTGTAATTGAACCAGTAACATCTGTTGTTCTTACATAAAACTGTGGTCTGTAATTATTAAAGAATGGAGTATGTCTACCACCCTCTTCTTTTTTAAGAATATACACTTCAGCTGTAAATTTAGAGTGAGGAGTAATTGAACCTGGCTTACAAAGAACCATACCTCTTTCAACTGCTGATTTTTCGATACCTCTGATAAGAACACCACAGTTATCTCCAGCTTCACCACAATCCATCTCTTTACGGAACATTTCAACACCTGTTACAGTTGTTTTTTGGTTGTCTTTAATACCAACGATTTCAACATCGTTACCAACACAAACTGTACCACGATCAATTTTACCAGTTACAACAGTACCACGACCTTGAATAGTAAAGATATCTTCGATTGGCATTAAGAAATCTTTATCAGTTTCTCTTACAGGCTCTGGAATGTAAGCATCTACTTCATCCATAAGTTTGTAAATTTTTTCTGACCACTCACCAGCTGTTCCAGCTTTTGCTTCTTCAAGTGCTTGGAATGCAGAACCAGCTACGATTGGTGTATCATCACCTGGGAAATCGTACTCAGAAAGAAGTTCTCTAACTTCCATCTCTACTAGTTCTAACATCTCCTCTTTATCTTCCTCATCAAGTTGATCTTCTTTATTTAAGAAAATTACGATGTAAGGTACACCAACTTGCTTAGAAAGAAGAATGTGCTCTCTAGTTTGAGCCATTGGTCCATCAGTTGCAGCAATAACAAGAATAGCACCGTCCATTTGAGCAGCACCTGTAATCATGTTTTTAACGTAATCGGCGTGGCCTGGACAATCTACGTGAGCGTAGTGTCTAGTTTCTGTTTCATACTCAACGTGAGAAGTAGCAATAGTAATTCCTCTTTCTCTTTCTTCTGGAGCATTATCAATTGCATCATAATCCATTAATTCTGAATCATTTTTCAATGCCAAAACAGCAGTAATTGCAGCTGTTAATGTAGTTTTACCGTGATCGACGTGACCAATTGTTCCAATGTTAACATGGGGTTTGGTTCGTTCAAATTTTTCTTTAGCCATCTGAGGTCTCCTAAGTTTTAGTTTTTTAAAAATTTTCGACATTATATCAAAAACTTTTTTATATTGCTTTAAATAGCATAATATGGACAAAACTATTATAGTTTTATAACACTTTTGTCCATATAATTTATCTGGAGCCCATAGTGAGACTTGAACTCACGACCTCTTCCTTACCAAGGAAGTGCTCTACCCCTGAGCCATATGGGCATAACTAATTTACGTTATAAAAATAATATAAGTGTTTGTGATTTTGATTGATAATGTGAAAGTAGTAATAAAATTTTCACATCAGCTCCCAGATTACTTTAATGCTATTTGGAGCGGGAAACGAGATTCGAACTCGCGACATCCTGCTTGGAAGGCAGGGGCTCTAGCCACTGAGCTATTCCCGCATAAGTATTAAATATACAAATGGTGGTGAGTGAAGGATTCGAACCTTCGAAGACGTAGTCAGCGGATTTACAATCCGCCCTCGTTGGCCACTTGAGTAACTCACCATATTTTTATATTTCTGGTCAAACACTGATAAAATTTTA
>JALWLW010000059.1 GCA_027081065.1 Campylobacteraceae bacterium | reverse complement strand
TCCTTTTGCTGTTACACTTTGTCCATTTCTTACTTGTTCTGCAAAATCTTCTAAATCAATTTCTATTTTCATTTTTTATTCCTATGTCGTATTTTATCTAATTGACACAGAATTTTTTACACTCCCATGGAGAGTACGTTCGTCCTTTTGTTTTTGATAAAAACTCTTTTAGCCCAAAACAGTTAGATATAAATATTAGCAATGATAAGCTAGCCAAATATTTACAAAACAACCAAGACATTATCAAATTTAACTATCAAGCAGGTGCAGATGAGAGACGCTACTATTTTAGATTAAAATCATTCTCTGTTCCTCCTCCATTCAAAAATGACCTCTTTAAAATAGAACCCATACAACCATATGTTGAAGCTTCAGATAGAGAGAGAACATACTGTTTTTATAAAACAAATTTCATAGAGACCATTCTCTCCTCTTTAGTCATAGGAATGATACTCATGTCAGCACTCTATACGGCTGTTATTTATGTTTATCGTCGGAAAAAAGAGTTTCTCTACTACACGCTAATGCAGATTTCAATGTCAATATTTCTCTTTACTGCACCTATGTTTTTTAGAGGTGTTTTTTCATTAGATTTTATATCTATGCAACAACTCACACTTATTGTGGCATTTTTCGCAACCCTCTTTACACAATCATTTTTAGATACTAAAAAATATCTTCCTAAAATAAACCTGCTTTTAAACCTCTATCTTATACTAATTATTGCTGATGCCATATGGATATTTGACCCTATTTTATTGAAGTATAAACTCCATGAGTTCTTTGGTCTACTCTTTCTTTTGAGTGCCATTATTAGAATCAAAAATGGCTTTAAACCTGCATGGTTCTACCTCTTGGGTTGGCTAGGGCTACTGCTCTGCCTCTTTTTGATGGACTTTTATCATTTTTCTAACTTTACTATGTTTATTGGAGTCTTTATTGAGGCTGTTATGTTAGCTTGGGGATTGGTTTATGTTAGTGGGTTTAAACTAAACAAACTTAACTGACAAAAAAGCCAACTAGCGCTTTTTTAAAATCTTATAAATAATAAACCCAAAAAAGAGCGTGATTCCTATGGAAAAATAGATAGGAATGCTCTTCATAATTACAAAAACTACAATTAAAATAGCAAAGAGCGTCGGGACTTCATTATAGGCTCTAAAAAACTGTCCATTTTTAACACACTCATCTTTTTCTAAAATCTTTCTAAAATACTCTAATGAAAATGAAAACGCAATCATGAGTACTAACATGAAAAGTTTAGCCATAAACCATGGCTGTTCTAAAAGTATAGGGTTTAAGTAAATAAGTGTTCCCCCAGAGATGATGGTTGCCCACATGGCTGGAAAACCAATTACTTTATATATTTTACGCTCTTGAATTTTCACCACATCGGTAAAAGCTTTACTCTCTTTATTTTCTTGATGGTAAACAAAAAGACGTGGCATGTAAAAAAGCATGGTCATCCATGACAAAACAGCAATGATATGAAAGGCTAATATTTCTGAATAGTAAGTCATGCTTTATTCTATCTCAAAATCAATCACTTCATACTTACCGTGATACTTTTTTCTTCCATAAACTATAATGTCATAACTTTTTTGCAATCTCATGGAATCCTCTACTCCATATATAGCAATATTTTTCTTGGATTTTTTTTGAGAAACAATAACTTGATTTTTTGCAATAGCCATAACTTTGACATTTTTAAGTAACAAAGGGAGATGAGGTAATGTGCCATGAAGCTCATCAATTAAACCAACTTTAACAGCTTTTTTCTCTTTTTTAAAAGCCCTTGAGGTTGAAAAAAATGCATAGATTGGTAGATGGTCAGAGTAACCTTTGCCTTGATGTCTTCCTTTTTTAATAACCCAACGAAAAATATAACCTTTTTTATGAAAAAGATAATGCCTCTTAAGTACACCAAAAGAGTCATTGACATAGTCTAATCCTTTACCATCAAAGAGTGTAGAGGGCAACAAAATAGCATCTAAAGCTTGTTTATTACCATAAAAATTATGACTCCAACGTTTGTAGTTCTCTAACTCTACCCATAGATTGTAGTGAGCAAAAGAGGTAGAAGCTAAAGCATTTACTCTAAAGAGTTTCTCGTCTTTATTAACCGTTTTTAAAACATGATTAATCGCTGTAGGACGAATCTTTCGATACTCATCATAATCATTATTAAAATCTCCCAATAATATATATTCACTCTCTTTGGGTAAACTCTTTAATCTTTTCACCAATGCCTTAGCTGACTTGACTCTTTTAGCTTCAGAAGAACGTTTAGATGTCCAATGATTATTAAAAAGATAAAAAGGTCTACCATCTAACATAAATTTCACCTCTAAAATATTACGATATTTTAATTTTCGATGAACAATAATCTCTTTGACACTTTGAAAAGGGATTTTGGAGAGCATAGCAACTTGTATGGCTGACTTTTTCTTATGGGTAATGGCATGATACTTATAAAAGCACCCTATTTTAACTAAACTTTTTTTAAGAATTTTTAAAACATTTTCATTTTCAATCTCTTGTAATCCAATAATATCTGCATTAATATCACAAATAACTTCTGCTATATTTAAAAGTTTTGTTTGAAAATTTTTTCTTATCCACTTATATTTCTGAGGTGTGTACTCTTTGTATTCTGTACCATTATATTGCATGTCAAAAAGATTTTCAACATTATATGAAGCTATTTTAATTGTTGTGGCATAAAGAGAAGCGTAAGAAAAAAGAAAAAATAGTATTGTTTTCATATTAACTCATGGGCATTTTAGCCCATGAATGTATGGTTATTTAAACATCTTACCAATCATATTCATAGCACCTTCAGCACCACCAACTTGGGCTAACATATCATCAATAATAGAACCCTCACCAGAAGTTGCTTTGTCAATAACATTAGGAAGGGCATCAGCCAATGCACCTTTAGCTGACTCTTCAGAAAGACCTAACGATGAAGCAAATTCAGAAACTTTATCAGCCCCTAACAAATCAGTAATTGAATCCATAGAGATTGGCATATTTTCACCATTACCTAACCATGAACCAACAACTTCAGAAAGTCCTTCACCATTGGTCATATTAGAGATAATTGAGCTAAGATCAATTCCACCATCAGTACCTCCACCAAGTAGAGAACCTAAAGCACTAGTAATAGCATCTGCATCCAATCCTGTTGTCGCATCATCAGCATTTCCTTGAATTGCACTTGCACCCATTTTTAATAAATCTGTTAAATCCATTGTTTGTCCTTGTTGATTTTTAATTTAGTGAGTATACCTAAATTATTATTATATATTTGATTACATTTAACAAACTATACACAGAAATGATGCTACTATTGTCTAATTAGAACGTAAAAGGAGATGCAATGACAGAACTTATTTTTGGCTCATTTATTGCTGGTTTACTATTAACATTCACCCCTTGTGTTTTACCTATGGTACCTATTATCTCAGGTATTATTATTGGACAAGGGAAAAACCTCTCTACCCAAAAAGCTGTTATGCTCTCATTTTCCTATGTCTTAGGAACAGTACTTACCTACACCCTCATGGGGGCATTAGCAGGAGCTACAGGAGAGCAACTACAATCTTATTTTCAAAATATTTGGGTCATTGGGGGCATGAGTTTGCTCTTTGTCTTTATGGCACTCTCTATGTTTGGACTTTTTACCGTACAACTCCCCTCTTTCATTCAATCAAAACTTAATACAAGTGCAGACGGGATGAAAGGTGGTTCTCTACCAACAGTCTTTTTACTGGGTATGATTTCTGCTCTTATTTTAGGAGCATGTGTCTCTCCTGTACTCATCTCATTTTTAAGCATTGCTATTGCTAAAGGTGACGCTCTTCTTGGTGGACTAATAATGTTTTCCATGGCAATGGGTATGGGTATTCCTCTCATTCTTCTTGGATTTGGAGCAGGTAAACTTTTACCAAAAGCTGGTATGTGGATGGACAAAGTCAAATATGTTTTTGGTATCTTACTCATGGCTGTAGCAATTCAGCTTTTCTCTACCCTTAACCTCATTTCAGAGTTATTTTTATGGGGTATTTTCAGCATCATTTTAGCAATTTACTTTGGAGCAATGGAAAATCTCAAAGAGAATGAGCCTTTTGAAAAGTTTTTAAAAGCTACGGGGGTTGTACTTCTTATTTGGGGTACTATCTTACTTGTGGGTGCTGCCAAAGGCAATGAGTCACTCTCTAAACCCTTAGAACAAATGAGCTATGTACAACCCACTAATATACTTAGCAATAAACCCATAAAAAAACAAGATATTTTTACTGAAATCCACAGTATGGCTGAGCTAAAATCTCAACAAGCCAAAGCCATAGAAGCCCAAAAACCACTCATGATTTACTTCTACACTGAATATTGTTCACTATGTAAAAAACTCAAAGCCACCACCTACAAAGATGAAAAAGTTAAAAAAATGCTTTTAGAAAACTATGTAGCTGTCAAACTCAACATGACTGATAAATCCCAAAAGAAGATGCTAGAGGTAAAAGAGCATTTCAAAGTCTTTGGAACACCAGCTTTTATTTTTTTCGATGCTGATGGCGAACAAACAGACGATGAAGCCCTCTATGGCTATCAAGGAGCTGAAGAATTTTATGATACGTTAGATTTAATGCGTGAGTAAAATGTAAAAAAGGTATTTTAAGAACAGAAATACTCTATCGGGCTTTAATCCCATCCTCAAAAAGTTCAATCTTCTTAGAAGCTATCAAAGAAGTCAGCGAACGCTTAAAGTTCTTTTTACTCATACCAAAAATCTTCATAATCTCTTTAGCTTCACTTTTGGAGTTAACTTTAATAAGGTCCTCTTTTTCTTTAAGAATTTCAAGAATTTTTGCTTCAAAAGTATCAGCATTCTGTTTTTTACCAATAGGCTGTAGAGACAAATCTAGCTTTCCATCTTTACGAATTTTTTTGACATAGGCAACTTTTCTATCTCCTACTTTTAATGTCTCAAAAATCTCATTTTCAAAAAGCATTCCTTCATGTTTATTTTCAACAATCACTTTGTAACCTAGGGGGGTTTTTGAAAGTACCAAAATATTCACAGCTTGATTGACTTCGAGATAATCAGTCCCTTTGGAGAGCCATTTACCTATCTTATGTGTTCCATAAAGCCGTCCTGTCTCTTTGTCTAAACAGACACGTAGAATATACTTTGAACCTATATGAAAGTGACATTTTTGTTGAGAGAGGGGCACAAAAAGATCTTTGGGTAGCCCCCAATTTACAAAAGCACCAAAACGCTGGTAGTCAACTACCGTAAAATAACCAAATTCTCCAAGTTTAGCATAAGGGTACTTGGTTGTAGCTACTGGTCTGTCTTCTGAGTCGGTATAGAGAAATACTTCTATTTCTGAACCAATGGGCATCTCATCTTCCATCACATAAATGTTAGGAAGAAGAACTTCATCAAAATTTTCAGCACGTAAATAGAGACCAAAGTCTGTATCACGTTCAACATAAAGGGTGTTTATTTCGCCAATGGCAAGGGTTTGATTCAATTAATAGTCTTTAAATGTTTAATAAACTTCTCAGCATTTACAAAACCAGCAATGGTTTTTGAAGGAAGTGCGTTGTTATCTTTGTCAAAAAACAAAATGGTTGGCGTTCCAAAAGCATTATATTTAGCCATTAATGCTTTTTCATCATCGGTATTTGCTGTTACATCAATTTTAATAAAAGTAAAACGCTTTAGCTCAGCTTGTACAGCTGGGTTTGAAAAAGTAAACTCTTCTAACTCATCACATGACGCACAAGATTTTTTTCTAAAATCAACTACTACCGGTTTAGCTGAAGCTTCAACTTCTGCCTGAAGTTTAGCTATAGAGTAACCCGTTTTTGCTATTATGTCTTTAGATTTACCTGAGACTACTATTGAAGTAGCTTTAGCTGAAGTAAACTTATTTAGAGGATGGAACATTGATTTTGCACCTGTTAAAAAACCAATAAATAAAACAACTCCATAAATTAAAGAGGTAAATGCCAATAAGTGAAAAAGTTTTTTCATGCCTACTCTAGCTGATGCATTGTCAAATACACCCATGTAGAAAGCAATTCCCATAAAAAACAATGCCCACAATAACATGGTAAACTCAGGTGAAAGTACTTTTCCAAGCATGAAAATAGAGAGTGCCAACATTACAACACCAAAAGTTTGAGAAACCACTGTCATCCATCCACCAGGTCTTGGCATAAACTTACCAGCTCCTGCACCTACAAGTAGAAGTGGTAGTCCCATACCCATACTCATGGCAAAAAGTGCAATACCACCTAAAAGAGCATCTCCTGTTTGAGAAATAAAAATAACAGCCCCTGCTAATGGTGGAGCAACACATGGTCCAATAATAAAGGCTGAAAGAAATCCCATAATTACTGTTCCAATAATCCCATTCCCTTGAGCATTGTCTGAGACAGCATTAATTTTACTTTGCCATTTTGAGGGTAATTGAATTTCATAGTAACCAAAAAGTGAAATGGCTAAAGCAAAAAACATCACAGCAAAAGCTGTAAGTACCCAAGGACTCTGCATTGCTGACTGAATGTCAGCTCCAAGTAGACCAGAAATAACACCTACAAGTGTATAGGTAACTGCCATTGAAAGTACATAGATTAAAGAGATAAAGAAACCTTTTAATGCACTTGGCTCTTCATCTTCTGATTGTTGAGAAACAATAATAGACGATAAAATTGGAATCATAGGGAAAATACAAGGGGTTAATGCAAGAAGCAGTCCCATAATCAAAAATAATAAAACAACAAAGAATGAACTTTCATGAATTAAAATATCAACTATTGCCATAGGATTCGCTTGATCAAGAGCTTCCATGACTTTGCCCCAAGTACTCTTTGCATTAGGGTCACCTTTAAACTCAAACTTGTCTGAAATAGGGTTATAGCAAATACCAGCATCAGAACAACCAGAAAATTCAATGGCTAAAGTATAATCTCCCGAAACTTGAGAATAAATCTCTTTTAGTGGTATGTTTACCAATATCTCTTTTTCATAAACCATATCACCATCAACTTCATGAGGCGATGGAACTTTAACATTTAGTACAACCTCATCAGGTTTAACAATTTTATACTTAAGCGTATCAGCTGTAACATGAATTTGTTTTCCCAAAATAATTTTAGTTTCAATCACATCACCATTTTGAATAGCTGTGACTTTAAATGCCTCTTCTGCAGATAGTGGAGGATTTTTTATCTGAACACCAAACCCAGCATAAGCAATTGTGGTAACAAGTAAGATTAATTTAAAAAACTTCATTCTTCTTTTATCCCTTTTTTAATGTAAAAACTATACTATCAGTTAAACTATTATAGTTGATTACATGTGTACATTATGTGTAGTACTATAACAAAATAATATGTATAACACTCTTTATAATTAAAAAAAATGCCTAAGAAAAAAAATAAAAAGGTCTATAATGTCTAATATTCTCAAAGATAAAGAGATTCATTGGTACGATTGGGATGAATCTACTCTAGAAGCAGCAAAAAATGAAAATAAGTCAATTTTCTTATTTATTACAGATTTAAGCTCACAATGGTCAAAAAAAATGCAAGAGAACTCATTTAACAATGAGACCATTATAGAAC
Organism: Campylobacteraceae bacterium; assembly: GCA_027081065.1. Next base: position 9,569 of record JALWLW010000059.1, on the reverse strand, counting down.
TATTAAATGAACGCTTTATCCCAATTAAAGTTCATAAACATGAACATCCAGATATAGAACACTACTATCAAAAAGTCTATACACTTATGAATCGACAAGCCATAGCTTCACCTCTAAGCCTCTTTTTAACAGCCAACTTAGAGCCTTTTTATGCTGCTTCATACATTCCTCATGAAGATATAAATGAACAATTAAGTTTAGAAGCTCTTTTACGTATTATCTCAAAAAAATACATTACAGATTATGAAACCTTAGTTAAAAAAGGTCAAGAGGTTCTCTCTTTTGTTAATCATGAGGAGAAAAGTATTCAAGCAACTAAATTGCAATTTAATATTGTAAATACTATCACCCAACATACTGATGCTTTACTAGACAAAAAGTTTGGTGGTTTTACTAAAGCTCCAAAATTTCCCAATGCTTCAACACTGGAGTTACTTTTTGATATTTATCAATTAGAGAACAATACAAACATCTTAAATGGCATTTGCTTAACCCTTGACAAAATGATAACAGGTGGCTTTTATGACAAAGAGCATGGAGGCTTCTATCAGTATGCCCAAGATGAAGCATGGAAAATACCCTATGAAGTCAAAACAACTTATGACAATGCTCAACTTATTAAACTCTATCTACGTGCTTACAACATTACACAAAATGAAAAGTATAAAGAAGTAGCTTTTCAAACACTTGACTTCATGTTAAACGAAAGAAGAAACACTAAACTCTTCTCTTTAACAAATGAAACAATTGTCACCTCATGGAATGCATTAATGGTTCAGGCTCTTTTTTCTGCTTCAAACATAGATGATAAATACAAAGTTAATGCTTTTGAAACCTTAGAATCCCTACTGTCAGAACTCTATGTATCAGGGTCACTCTACCATACAAAACAACCAAGCAAAAAAACCAGTATACAAGCTTTTTTAGAAGACTATACAATTTTGGGTGAAACCCTTATTATGGCATATCAGCACTCTTTAGATGAGTCATTTTTAATGATGGCTACACAATTTTCGAACTTACTTATTGAACAATATTATGAACAAGGAAGATGGGTTTACAGTACAGGTAACTTTAAAGTCAGAGAGACTATTCACGACACAAATATCCCCTCTTCTGTCTCTTCTGCATTATCTTTACTACTAAGTATCTCCTCTTTGGTTGATAACAATTATAAAAAATTTGTCTTTAAGACCCTAGAACTTCATTCATTTAATCTTATGCGTCAACCTCTCTCTTCTCCCAAATTAACACAAATGGTTATACGCTACTTAAAAGATGATATAATCATAAAATCAAATGAAGCTCTATTGAAAAAGTATATAGATAAAAGAGATTTATTAGGCTATCCTTATCTCTATTTTAAATCTATTATTAGTGATGAAATATCTATTGAGAATTCACACTCAATACTAAAGAAAGAACAAACGTTTGAACAGGTCATACAATACATAAAAAATTTATAACGGGGAACTTCTAATGCACTATATTAAATACTTTTTTTTACTATTCATACTCATCTATTTTACAGCATGTAATACCACCACTCCTCCAAAAAAAGAAGAACCAAAAGAAGATAATGTAACAAAAATCTCTCCTCTAGGAGAGTTAAGCCCAGAACAAAAAGTTGTTAAACAAGCACTTGATGACTATTTAACTCAACTAAGTACATTTAATACAGATGCTATTGTAGATATGACCTATCCTAAACTTTTTCAAGTGATTGACCTTGATTTATTTCGACAGTACATTGCTTCTATGATGAACTCTACTAAAATTGAGATGTTGTCTTACGATACAAATATTACCAAACTTTCAAAAGTCACAACTTTTTCAAATGAAACCAAATTTGCACAAGCAGAATATACTTCCATACTCAAAATTCATTTTTTAAGTGAGGAACTATATAATACTGATGAAAAAATCAATTTTTTATATGATGCACTTATCCATAAATATGGTACTGAAAATATCCAAATTAATAAGGAAGAGCGAACCTTACAAATCACAAAACAAGATAAACTATTAATAATAAAAGAGAAAGATACAGAGTGGAAATTTTTAGGAGATAACATAAAATATAGAACCCTATATCCTGATTTTTTACCTACTGAAATTTTAAATATGCTAGACCCAATATAAGAGGAAAAAAATGAACTTTGAACTAACCATAAGCCCACTAAATGAGATAGATACTGACGTAGAGCTCATTGTTGTAGTGAACAAAAATTTTAAACATGACTTTATACAAGATAAAAAACTTCTAAAAAAAGCTGGATTTAAAGCTGAACAAGATGAAACCTGTCTACTTATAGAAAAAAATAGGCTCTATGTAGGAGTAGACAATATTAATGATGAAAACCTTAGAGTTGCTATGGCAAAAGCCATTCAAACTCTCTGCTCAACCAAATATAAATCATTAAAAATAGCTACTTACATGGAAAATAAAGAATCAACCTCTACGCTTCGAGCAATGATTGAGGGGTTAATATTAGGAGCTTATAGTTTTGACCAATATAAAACAAAAAAAGCTAAACAACCCATAAAAGATATTATTATCTCGTTAGAAGAGTACAACGCCTTCGAACTTGACATGGAAGCCTGTGCTACTGCCATTGAACTAGGACAAATTACAGCAGACGCTACCAACTTTACCCGAGATATTGTAAACACCACACCAGAAGACTGTTTTCCTAATACTCTAGCAAACATTGCCAAAGGTTTAGCTCAAGAGTTTGACTTAGAATGTAAAGTCTTAAAACCCAAACAACTTAGAGCCCAAAAGATGGAAACACTTTTAGCTGTTGCTCGTGCTTCCCGTCATAAACCAAGGGTCATTCACCTTAGTCATAAACCCAAAAACCCTAAAGCTGTCATCTCTCTCATTGGAAAAGGACTCACTTATGACTCTGGAGGACTAAGCTTAAAACCAGGAGCTTCTATGGTCAATATGAAACTTGACAAATCTGGGGCTTGTGCTGTTTTAGGCATCATGAAAGCTGTAAGTGAACTAAACTTAGAGATTGAAGTACATGGATTCATTGGGGCTGTTGAAAACATGATTGGGGGAGATGCTTATAAACCAGATGACGTGTTAGTCGCTAAAAATGGGAAAACCATTGAAGTACGAAATACCGATGCTGAGGGGCGTTTAGTTCTAGCTGATGTTCTAGGTTATGCCCAACAAGAAGTCAAAGCTGACTACATGTTTGACTTCGCAACCCTTACCGGAGCTTCAGTGGTAGCTGTAGGACACTACACTTCAAGCGTTATGGGAAATTGTGACACGCCTAAAGACTTAGTCATCCAAGCAGCCAAAGATTCAGGTGAATTGGCTACAAAACTGGACTTTAACAAACACTTAAGAACCTGTTTAAAGTCTAATGTTGCCGACATCTCAAATATGTCAAATACCCCTTATGGTGGGGCAATTACAGCTGGAATTTTCTTAGATAACTTTATTGACAAAGAAAACAAAGACAGATGGGCACATATTGACATTGCAGGACCAGCCTATGTAGAACATGCTTGGGGTGAAAACCCTGTTGGTGGTTCAGGTGCTGGTGTTCGTATGATGATACGGCTACTTGAAAAGCTAGTAGAAAACTAATGAGTAAATATCTTTACATACTCTCTAAAAGTCAGTTCAAAACAATATTTTACATCAGTGTAGTTGTCGTACTAGTTATGGCACTCACTCCATCAAGTAAAGAGCCTTGGCTTAACTTTCATAATGCAGATAAACTACTTCATGCATTTGCATTCTTTACCCTCTCTTTTCTTTTAAATCGCTCCTCTTCAAGTATCAATAGACGTATTAGAAACATGCTCTCTTTACTTGCTTTTGGTATTTTAATTGAAATCTTACAATCATTTACAGGCTACAGAGAAGTATCTTTAGGAGATGTATTGGCTGATTTAGTTGGAATATTACTCTTTCAACTAACCTATTCATTTTTAAAAGTTTTACAACTAAAACGACGAAAAAAGTAAAGAGCTACCATGTTTGAACAACTCTTCTGAGATTCTCTTCACCATAAAACGACAAATTACCCCAACGATAAAAGATAATCTCTTGAGGTTGTTTCATTACTTTTCTTAAAATGCCTAAACTCTCTTCTAGTAATGCTAAACTTACCTCATCAATTCGTAGTTGATCACCCTCATAAAGTAATCTATTGTTTAAATAATGTGTTTTCGTTACTTCAAAAAAATGTTCAGCTATTTTTTTAAAATTGGCATTTAACTCTTTTTCTCTCAACCCTTCCATGATGCCTACCACTTCTCCAAAACGGATAATCGTCGCTTGTGCATAAAGGGGTAAAGCAAGATTTAAAGGCAAAGGATAACTTTCAAAGTTATAATGATAACGCTTGGCTACGTCTAAATCTAAGATATAATTTTTCGTCTCTAAACTTTTAAAATCACTCATGTTGTAATACATCAACACCCCATAGTCAACAGGAGGTACGCCTGTTTTATGGTAATACTTCACTTGATGTAGACGAATGGTTACAGAGATTTTTTTACTACTCTGTTTTTTCAGTTCTTTTAAAAATTCAAAATAACTATCTTGACTACTATCTGTCCAATCACAATCTACTTGAATTTCATTATATGCTTTTAACATTGGCATAGCTTTTAAAGAACTCAATACTTTTTGAACCATAGTTAGGGCTTTCATCTTTTTCCATACAGAATTATCAAGGTAAATTACAGGCACTATTTGAGTAGAAGGTTCTTGTTTAAATGTAGTCTTACGTATCTCTAAACTATTATGAAAAGTAATGTCCAATACTTTCACATAACGAGGTTGTACGTTCCCCTTAGCTACCTCATAGCTAGACTTCCAATGATAAAAAGCATAACTTGTTTTAGTAGCTGGAGACATAAATAGAAAAAGAGAAATACTCAAAAATATAAAAGCTAATAGCATAAACAATATCGTTCTATTTTTCATGCTAAAGTATAACTTGATTTTACTTGAACCCTCTAAATAAAAAACTATTTTAACTCATAAAACCTAAATTTTTAATTCCCAATAAAACTCTCAATAGTAGGAGATGGTACATCTACGTACCCTGTATCTAACCCACTACTTATAGCCCCTGAATTGTCATAAACATTTACCCCATCTACAGCACCAATACCCTCAACCCCTGCTCTCCATGCTTGGAAAAATGGTTTGGTATTTAACTCTAAAATAGCTGAAGTACAAAGAGCTAACATATCTGTTTTAGTTGCAGTAGATTGCTTCATACACTTATCATATTTATCACCTTCAGCTACTTTATCTCTTGCTTCACGATGTAAAATTTTGTAAATATCAAATCCATCTCCATTTAAGAATGAGTACGCTACTTTTACATCACCATTAGCTTCATAATATTTTGGATTTTTTACTTTAAACTCATCTAAATAGTTCGCTTCAATCCAACCTTGGAGTTGATGAAACATTAAAAGACGTCCAAAATTTCCACCATCGGCCCAAGGTTGCCCTTTGGCTAAAATAACAGCAACATTAGTAATAGAGTTTGTGGTTCTAAAAGGGTGTCTAAAGTTTCGTTGCTGATAGAGTGCCATTACATTGTTCGCAACTTCACCTGCTCCCGGAATATTCAACCAAGATTCTGCCATATTGTGACCCATCTCATGCCAAAGTAACCAAGAATTGGTTGGGTCTTGTGGGAAAGTTGTTTGGGTAGGATTCCAATTCATCACCATAATAGGATAACCCGAATGCCCAGCACCAATGGAGATATGTGGGTCAAAAACTTCACGATGTTTCTGTGCTGGTTTTTTACCGTTACTACAACTAGCAGGAGTATGTTGTGTAAATGGTTCGCTACAAACTTCATCATAACCATAAAAATCATAAGCATTCTGTGCCATTGTGTCATAATTTTGTGCAATCTGTGTCACTTCAGCAAAAGAGAGACTCGCCATGGTACTTCTTGGTACCGTCACAATATAATGCTTTGATTCAAGTTCAGCTTTAGGGGCAATAGCACTTTGCATGGCAGTCCATTCATCTTCTGTGGTTTCACCTAAAACAAAATGTATGGCTTCTTGTACATTGGTCAACGTTACCAGAGCTGTCGCATTGTCTTCTACTGTACTATCATAAGACTTTAAAAATACAAGCCCACCGTAAGGGTGCTGCACCGTAAGCGTCGGACTAAGGAACTTATAGGTTTTAACATATTTAGGAGGACGTTTTAAGGCAATTTCATGTCTATATCGTCCACCAACATTGTCTCCTACTCCAATTTGTAATCGCATTTTACTAGGGTCAACACCATTTGGTAACGTAATGGTTACATCTTGATGAGCAGGGGCAAATAGTCCTGTTGACTGCATATTACCTGCGTACCATTTTTGATAAGCCCTATTACGACTCAAATAGATTTTAGCTGTTTTAGTTTCACCCACACTACTACTTTGCCCTGGGTATTGTGAAGGGTCATACTGTAAACTCTTATCATAAAAAGCTCTTTCAACCATAATTCGTGTAACAGGTTTACGTCTAAAATCTAAAATATCTTTTGTTGTAAAACTAAAACCAGGATAAAATTCTCCTGATCCATTTACAAACTCTCCTCCTAATTTATACTTAGCCAATAAATCATTAAGTGGCTGAAACTTTGCTCCTGTAAAAGTAGCATCATTCAAAAGTAATGCCGACATATTGGTATATTCACGATTTAAATCTACTTTTGAGAGAATATTTCTCCCTAACTCATGAGCTAAAAGGCTATTCATCTTACCACCCACATCATCTTGTGCTTGGGCAAAGTTTAAATCAACAGGGTACTTTGCATACTTATCATACTTCCCTCCATCTTGTGAAATACCATCTCCTTTGACTAAAATGGTTTGAACCTTAGATATGTTTCCATCTACAAGTTCCAATTCTACTTCACCACAATTGGCTTGGGTTAGCTCACTCGTACTATTCCCTTCCATAAAAATATTTCGTTTACGAGAAGATAGTAAATCTTCAAGGTAATCTATCTTCCCATTACTCTCTAACATAGATTTTAAACTACTTAAAGTAGTCGGAACATTAGTATAATCATCTAATCCTAATCTTCTTTGCAAATCAGTATAAGAGATATAATCTAAAAGACACATATCATACTCATGAACCCCTCCTACGTCTGTTTTAGTAGGAAGAAGTTTTACATTAGCACTAAGATTCGCAAAAAAAGTAGAGACTCCTGCTTTTTTCATAATCTCATTTCCAGCTGTAACAGTTACCCCCTCTTCTAAAGCAAAAGTCGGTGAATCCATTAATAATACCCCTCCCCCTGCTCGAATATAATCGACTAATAAGTCAACTTCATCAATTTGAGTTCGTCGTTTTGTCTCTCTATAATAAAGAGTCCAAGAACTGCGTCGTTCAAAATCTTCTAATATAATAAGAGGATATTTAGAAGGGTCTAAATCACCATTGGCTAAAGCTTCTTTCCATGTAGGTACATAGTGAGGATTTGCACTACTATCTATATTATATCTGCTATCTATTTTAAACTCTACAGAGTCATACTCATACCCTGCTCCTGCTGTATGCCAAAACATTGTTCTACTTTTATTAGAGAGAAGAGGAATGGCTGAACCTGTTTTACTATAACGTAACGAAGCATTGGGGTTTTGCTCAGTTAACCATGCCATTACATTATGAAAAAAATTCTCCATATCAATGCTATCAGGCGTATTAAGAGGATTACTATCTGCATTTCTAAAATTTTGAGAGTAATTTCGTGAGTTGACTAAAATAGAAGCATAAAGGTGACTCCCCATTGCCATAACCCTACCTTTACCAATTGTCCCTGCTGATACAATAGGGGCACTATAAGTAGCTGTTTCTGTATCTCCTAAAACAATATTATTATCAGTATAATAATTTGCAACCGATTGAGGTGGACGAACAGGACGGTAACGCCGTAAAGTTTTATTAGTATAATCAATAGGATAATCAGTATATTTAGGGTCTCTATCACTTCGTGCTGAAAAAATAGGAAATCCATTTTCTCCTGTAACCAAAGTCGTATAGGCATCTGTAGTTGACCAACGACTATACATCGGTTTAAAGATATGAAAAGTACGAACCCCATTATAAATCTTTTCAAGTTCTGCATCAACATTTGCAACTGGTATATTTTCAGTGAGTATGGTGGTATCTATACTATCAACTGTAGGCAGTACTGCTAAAACAGAGCTACTTGTCAAAATACTTAGTATCAAAAATTTGATTATACTTCTATTTATAATTACTCTCATCTTATACTCCTACTCTTAATGTTGTTATCTCATTTAAAATCTCTGAACCTATCTCGAACTCTTCAAATTGACTACCAAACTCATCAACTCCTGCTGGAATATTAAGCTGGGCATTAGCTTTTCCATCTTGCAAATTCAAATCAATCTGAAAACGATATTTCTCCAAGGCTTCACGTACAACATTGTCAATAAAAATTCCATTTGCATTGTTGCCATCACTATCCAGTACTGAAAGCAAACGTACAATATTTCGTGGACGTGGATGGTCAAGAGATGTAGCAGAAACAAGATTTACAGGACTAATAATACTATCAGCCATACCCGTACCAAAATCTAACTCTGAAATAGAAAATTTAATTTTTTTACCCTCTTCATATTGAAACTCTCCATTAATACTTGTACGCCCCGACTGATTCCCACAACGATAATCTAAGCCCCCAACAACCCCTGTTGTCGTTTTAAATATACCCGTTAAAATTTTAATAGGCTCTTTATCTCCACGAACTTTTGTTACCTCAGTTAATACTTTAGTCGCTTCTGTGTTATCACGGACAGCTACTAGGTGTGCTTTTGCTTCTTCGGTACTCAACAAACGAACATGTCCTCCAAAGTGGCTTGATAAATCTTCAAAAAATGCTTCTAACTTCTCATCTTTTTCAAATAACTCTTCATTTACTGAAAAATCTAAATTGCCTAATCCTAAGAGTTTAATAGAGTCTTTAGTCACTTGGTCAATGGTAATTCCATTAGAGACATCTCCATCAGCATCAAGTGTTTGTAAAAATCTTCCCATATTAGCTACCCTAGAGTTATTTTCATCCGTGGTATTTTCTAAATCAAAAAGCGTAATAATTTGACGCGTATTGTTATAAGGGTCTTGTCTGGTTTGAGCTGTTCCCATAGGAATTCCACTTACTTCATCACCAATATAAAAAGTGACTCCTTGCCCATAGTCATACTTAAACAGACCATTAATATCGGTATAACCACTATAACGCCCAGAGACATATTTAATTCCTTCAATGGCAGAGTCAATTAAAAATCCTGTATTATTAATCTCAATTTTATTAACCAAAGTCGTACTACTACTATTTCCTGCTTCATCTGTAACCTCAATAATTACAGCATAAAGTCCTTCTTTAAGTTGTGCAATCACACCCTCTGCTAAAGACCATGTCCCATCTTCATTATTGGTTGCATCATATTTCGTACCATTTATTTCTATAGAGACCGTATACTTTGAAGTATCATTATCATCATTACCACTTGGTAAATTTCCACTTAAT
>JALWLW010000058.1 GCA_027081065.1 Campylobacteraceae bacterium | reverse complement strand
GATTATACAAGATAAAAAATAATTATGTAGTTAGTTTTCTTAAAATAATTTAGCTTAGTAAGAAAGTACCTCAATGCTTTTCTCATGTTTGCTAAAAAGTTTTGAAAAGTTACGAAAAGTTTCATTGAGAAACTTTTGTTTTTTCTATAAACTTTTTACTGTAAATTTAAAATAGGAGAAACAATTGAAACATTTTAGAAGTTCAATTATTGTGACAATCATTGGTTTGCTTTTAGCATTATTTGTAGGAGGGATAGAAGCACTTTATATTGTAGCTCTTTTAGCCATATTGGAGGTTTCACTTTCATTTGACAATGCCGTGGTCAATGTTAAAGTACTTGAAACCATGGAAGAAAAATGGCAAAAGAGGTTTATTACTTGGGGAATGCTTATTGCTGTGTTTGGGATGCGATTTGTTTTTCCTATTCTCATTGTTGCCATAGCGAGTGGTACGGGAATTTTAGAGACTTTTAGTTTGGCTCTGAATGATGCTTCAACCTATCATGCTAAATTAGTAGAAACAGAGCAACTTATTTTTGCTTTTGGTGGGGCATTTCTTTTAATGGTCTTCTTTAACTTTCTTTTTGATAAAGAACGAGAAGCTAAATGGATAAAAAGTATTGAAAATAGTAAAATGGTAGTAAAAATGGGACAAATATCTAGCATACAGATGTTAATTTCTACTGTTATAGGGATTATGTTAGTGCTTGGAACATCAAGTTATGAAATCGCCTTAGCTTACTTTTCAGGAGTTTTACTTTATGCTTTTATTGCTTCCTTAGATGATGTTTTTTCAACCAATGGCGTACGTAGTGGGATTATGGGCTTTCTTTATTTGGAAGTTTTAGATGCTTCATTTAGTTTTGACGGTGTTATTGGTGCATTTGCATTGAGTTCAGATATTTTTGTCATTATGATAGGGCTAGGAATTGGGGCAATGTTTGTAAGAAGTTTAACGCTCTATATGTTGAAAAAGGAAACTTTAACCGAGTACTGTTACTTGGAACATGGTGCGCATTATGCCATTTTTGCCTTGGCAGGTATTATGTTAATTAAAATTTTTATTCCAGTCAATGAGTTAATTGTAGGAACAATAGGTTTTGCTTTTATTGCGATTGCTACTTATCATTCGATTAAAGAAAACAGACTTAGCTCTGTGAAAGCTGTTTAAGTTCCCATGTTAAATTGCTATGAGCTTTTTGTTCATAGCATTCATAAAAGTGTTTACTTTTATAAATTCTCTCTTTTTCTAAAAACATCTTCAAAACTTTTTTACGTCCTTTAAAATAAGTTTCATCATCATAAATGACATATTCTTTACGTACATTTTGAATATAGAGTTTATAGGTCTTTTCATCAGAACTTAAGATGCTTAAGTCGGCATCTAAAAAAAGTTTATTTTCTTCAGAAGAAGCTTCATGTATTTTTGTTTCTCGAATAAGTTGAATGGTTTCTTTTATGAGTTGTTGAGAAACATTTAGTTCTAATAAACATTTTTCACAAAGTAAAGCACTTTGTTCTTCATTGTCATTACGTGAGGGTTCATAAACAATATCATGATAAAAAATAGCAAACTCTAAAAGAGGACTTAATCCTACAACTTCAAGTTCTTGGTAAATATGTTCAAGATGCGTTAGTGTATGATAATATCTATGCTTCTGCCTGTGTGCTGTTTGTATCTCTTCCCATAATTCTTTAATGAGTGTCGTATCTTTTGAGAAGTGTTGGCATAGGGTTTTGAATTTATTTTCCATAATGGGTGTATGATAGTATAAATTTCTAAAAGATTCAAAAGTGTGACAAATTGTCATATTTAAAAAAATTACTAAGAATAAGGGCAACTTTCAATCTAACAAGTTATAATGACTGTAGATGAAAGATGAGTGTGGAAATATATTTCTTCTCTATTTGGATTCAACTCTCTCTAACTTTCGGTTAGAGAAGTTATATATTTACTAAAGGTACGACAATGGCAGAATTAGTTAACGGAACTGTAAAATGGTTTAACGATGAAAAAGGTTATGGATTTATTGAGCAAAACTCTGGAGGAGCTGATGTGTTTGTTCACTTCAGACAAGTAAACAACCCAAGTGGTGGTAGAGTAACTCTAGCAGATGGTCAAGCTGTAACATTTGAAATTGGTGAAGGTCAAAAAGGTCCTCAAGCTGAAAACGTAACAGCAGTATAATTTTACTGTTTTTAGAGATGCTTTTAGCATCTCTATTTTTTTAAAATTTTTCTTCCCTCCTAAAATAAATATTTCATTAAAAATAACATTATAGTTTATAACATCTTTGGCTATAATAGCGTCAAAAAAATAAGATTATTTAATGCAAAGATTTGAAGTTTACCTCCAAAACAATTTACCACATGTAGAGACTTTTCACCCTTATTATAATGAAGCATTATCAGCTATGTTACTTGCAGGTGGTAAACGTTTTCGTCCTATGCTACTCTTGTCAGTTGTTGAGGCGTATGAACCTTTACTTTTTGAAGGAGCATTAGCTCCTGCTTTAGCATTAGAATTTTTACACACCTATTCGCTTATACATGATGACTTACCAGCAATGGATGATGCCCCTTTGCGTCGTGGATTTGAAACACTTCACGTAACTTATGATGATGCTACAGCTATTTTAATAGGGGATGCACTCAATACGGAAGCTTTTTATCATATTGCTAAAGCACCTCTAAGAGATGATATTAAAATAAAACTGGTAGAACTTTTAGCACGTGATGGTGGAACTTACGGCATGGTTTTAGGTCAGTCTATTGACTTACATTTTGAAAATACGCCACTTTCTTTAGAACAAGTAAAAGTACTTCATACAAATAAAACAGCCAAACTTATTGCTACTTCATTACTTATGGGTGCTGTTATTGTAGGGCTTGAGAAGTCTAAACAAGAGGCCTTGTATGCTTTTGGGATTGACCTTGGTTTACTATTTCAAATTCAAGATGACATTATAGATGAGACACAGAGTGAAGAAAAGGCAGGAAAAACCACAGGGAATGATGGAGATAAAAACTCTTTTATTAATTTAATTGGTTTAGAAAAAACCATTGAAGAGGCTGAAGCTTTGGCAGAACATTTAGAAGATGAGTTTTCTAAGTTTGATGATGTTTTACAAGATGGATTGAGAGATATCGTAACAAAATACTTATATCGACACCGATAAGATCTTGTTCGATAAAATCAAACCTATGGAGTTATGATGTAGGTTAGATTTTATCGAACATTTACAGTTGGTTTAATAATTATGAAGGAATAAAAATGGTAATGACAGAACAAAATAAAATGCGTAGAAAAATGGCGAATACCATTCGTTTTTTAGCAGCAGATATGGTACAAAAAGCAAACTCAGGACACCCAGGTGCACCGATGGGTTTAGCAGATATTGCAGTTGTTCTTAGTGAGCACTTAAAACATAATCCTAAAAATGCTAAGTGGTTAAACCGTGACCGTTTAGTCTTCTCTGGTGGACATGGTTCAGCTTTAATCTATTCACTTTTACATCTTTGGGGTTATGATGTAAGTTTAGAAGATTTAAAACAATTTAGACAATTAGATTCTAAAACACCAGGTCATCCAGAGTATGGGCATACTGATGGAATTGAAATTACTACTGGACCTCTTGGACAGGGTATTGCCAATGCTGTCGGTTTTGCCATGGCAGCAAAGTATACAGGGCATCAAGTAAACTCAGAGACTTGTGAACTTATTGACCATAAAGTTTATTGTCTTTGTGGAGATGGTGACTTACAAGAGGGAATTTCTTATGAAGCTTGTTCTGTAGCTGGACATAATAATCTTGACAATTTAGTACTAATTTATGACTCAAATTGTATTACTATTGAAGGTGACACAAGCATTGCATGGTCTGAAGATGTAGAAGCTAGGTTTGGAGCACAGGGCTGGGACGTAAAGAAGATTAATGGTCATTGTTATGATGAGATTGAAGAAGTTTTAAATGAGGTAAAAATAGCTACAAAGCCTACTATTATTATTGCCAATACCATTATTGGTAAAGGGGCAATGGAATTAGAGGGGACACACCATACGCATGGTGCACCTCTTGGTGAAAAAATTATTGCTGAATCAAAAGCAAAAGAGGGTTTCCCTACTGAAGATTTTTATGTTCCAGAAGATGTATTGGTTCGTTTTAGAGCTGCTATTGAGCTTGGAGAATTTTATGAAAAAGAGTGGATTCATAGACACAAAGAAGCACCACTTATGGAACAAAATGAAGCAATGAATAGATTGTTAAACCCTGATTTTTCAGCCATTGAGTTTCCTGATTTCTCTGAAATAAAAGAGATGGCAACCAGAGATTCAAATGGTAAAATTTTAAATGCCATTGCAAAAGCCATTCCAAGTTTTGTAGGTGGATCTGCTGATTTAGCTCCTTCAAATAAAACAGAACTAAAAGATATGGGAGACTTTCCAAAAGGTAGAAACATGCACTTTGGAATTCGTGAACATTCTATGGCTGCAATTACTAATGCTATGGCTCTTTATGGAACAGTCATTCCTTATAATGCAACATTTTT
>JALWLW010000057.1 GCA_027081065.1 Campylobacteraceae bacterium | reverse complement strand
CCTTTTCTATATTTCTAATGGCTTTAACCATTGCTTTTAATTCATGTGGTTCTAATGAAGCTTTGTGGTCTGGTCCCTCCATAGAGTTATCTAAAGTAAAATGTTTCTCTATCACTGTTGCACCCATCGCCACAGAAGCTATATCTACCTCAATCCCTAAAGTATGGTCGCTATAGCCAAAAGCTACATCAAAAGTATTACCAATAGTCACCATAGCTCTTAAATTCACATCTTGATAAGGAGTAGGATACATAGTATTTGCATGAAGTACTGTAATCTTATCTTTAGAAGTACCTGCCTCTATCAATACATCGAGTGCATCCTCTATCTCACCAATATCTGCCATACCTGTTGATAAGATTACCTGTTTTTTTAAAGCCCCAATCTTTCGTAAATAGGGTAAGTTCGTAATCTCTCCACTTGGAATTTTAAAAATAGGCAACTCTAATTTATCTAACAAATCAATACTCTCTAAATCAAAAGGGGTAGATAAAAACATAATATTTTTACTATTACAATAGCTAATTAGCTCATAGTGTGTATCGACATCTAACTCTAACTTCTTAATCATCTCAAATTGAGACTCTTTAGCATCGGTGGTCTCTTTTTGATACTCTGCCTTTTGTGCATTTTTAGAGACCAAATTTTCAGTTTTAAAGGTTTGAAACTTAACAGCATCAACTCCAGCTTCTACTGCAACATCAATAAGCTTTTTTGCAAGTTCTATTGAGCCATTATGATTTACTCCTGCTTCTGCTATAATAAAAACACTCATTTAAGTAACGCTCCTGCTCTATTAAATCCATCGAGTACAATATACTCTTTCGTTGTTGCATTACTCCCTACAAAACTGTTAGCTTTTACAACAACACCTCCATTAATGACCGTAGCTGTAGAGATGTGACAATGCTCCTCAATAGTTGCATCATGTTCAATTAAAGCTTTAGTGTTAACAATACAATTTGCTCCAACAGTAGCATTTGCATTAACTAAAGCATTATGAAGAACAACTGTTCCCTCTTCTACTTTTGCATGTTTTGAGACATACGCCAACGGAGATACAATGACAGGTAGTTCATAACCAATCTTTTTTAAAACAGTAAAAAGTTTTACTCTTAGAGTATTTGATTGTATCTGTCCCACTGTTACAAGGGCATATTTATATTTTAAAAATAGCTCTTCTAAATCATCATCACAGCCTATTACCTTATAGCCTAAAACCTCTTGACCTATTAACTCTTTTTTATCTACAATACCTACTATAGTGTAGTTACCCTCTTGCTCTATAACATCTATCACAGATTTACAGTGACCACCACCACCAACTAAAAGAATCTCTTTCATCACAATATCACCGAACTAGAAATATTCACAACTCTATCTTCCAACCACTGAGCATTTGACAAATCTCCACATTGAGAGTCTTTAAACATCTCTAACTTACTCATAAGTCGCCAAATAGAACGGGTCATTACTCCATTATCATTAGTATATTTTAAAAATTCATCTCTCTGCTCTCTATCTTTTAAGACAACTGCATTAAGCCAATAGTTAGATTTAGCCTCTTGTGGTTCAGTTATAAACTCTATCTCTAAACCTTTAAAAAACTCTTGATACTTATGAGCTAATTCTCGCTGTTTCTCTATAAAAAGCTCTAAGCTCTCCATCTGTGCTACACCCATAGCAGCAGCAAGATTAGTTAAACGGTAGTTATAACCCACTTCATCATGAATATACTCATATGGGTGAGCCACTTTTGCTGTAGTGGTAATGTGTTTAGCTCTCTTAGCTAAAACTTCATCATCAGTTACTATCATACCTCCACCACCTGTGGTGATAATCTTATTTCCATTAAAAGAGAAAACGCCTACTTTTCCAAAAGTTCCTGTATGTGTACCTTTATAGTATGAACCTAAACTCTCAGCAGAATCTTCTACCACTTCAATATTGTATCTTTGACAAACCTCTATAATCTCATCTATCTTACAAGGGTGTCCAAAGGTGTGCATTGGAACACACGCTTTAATGACTCTATTTGTAGATTTATTGATACACTCATTCTCTTCATTTACAAAAGCAAACTCTTCTAAAAACTCTTCTAATTTAGATGGAGAGAGTCCTAAAGTATCTCTATCTACATCAACAAATATTGGTTTAGCATTACAGTAAGCAATAGCATTAGCAGTAGCTATAAAAGTAAGAGGTTGAGTAATTACTTCAGACGATTCATCTACTCCTATAAGCTTTAACCCAATATGCAAAGCAGAAGTTCCATTAGAGGTTGCTACTGCATATTTTGCCCCTACAAACTCTGCCATCATCTCTTCAAACTGAGTTACATACTTTCCAACACTAGAGACAAAAGTAGAGTCTATTGCTTCATTTACATACTTCTTTTCATTGCCAATAAATCTTGGCTCATGAAGAGGTAAGAACTCTTTGGTATTATAGATATTTTGAATAAAATCAACAGTATCTCTATACATCTTTACATCTTTTCATCTAAATATTTTCCTGTCTCTTTATGACCAAAATCAGGAATAAGTTTGAAAAACTCTTCTACTATCTCCTCTTTGTTCCAAGAGAGACTCTCTTTATAACTCTTTATTGTTTTCTCAAAACTGTTTAACTTCTCTTCATCGAAATCAACTTCATTTTTAATTACACCAAGATTTATAAAACTCTCCATATCCAAGGTTTCACTATCGGTAAAGAACTCCTCAAAATCTTTCTCTCCTGTTGTATCACTAGCAGTAAAGAGACAAGGGTATTTTCCTTCTTTTGGCAATGTTTTAGCTAATGCTCTAGCCTCATCTTCATCTTTGCATAGATAAGGCTCATAGCCTAAATTTTCAAGATATTTTATGGCAATATCAGCAAAAGAGATTAAGTTGAGTTGTTCACTTAGCTTTGGAAAAAATATATCTCTATTTTCTCCAAAGATACAAGACATCAAACAAAGCTCTCCACTCTCTTGTGGTGTTACAAAGTATCGTTTAATATCATTGGGTGCAACAATGGGTTGGAGTTTTTGTATTCGTTGGTTAAAACCATGAAGTAGTGAACCATCAGAAAAAGCAACATTGGCAAATCTAGCCATAGAGACGTTAATATCTTTTGATTTTCTATGAACAAACATCTCCATAATTCGCTTACTTGCCCCCATCATATTAACAGGATTCGCAGCCTTGTCTGTTGAGACACAAAAATATTTTTTGACACCATTTTCTATAGATTGTTGTAGTGTCTTATCGGTATTAAAGATATTTGTCTCAATCATACGCATAAGTGTATAGGGGTCTTTTTCACTTCGAACATGTTTTAATGCAGAAAGATTTAACACATAGTCATACTTACCATCACTCTTAATAAAGGCATCATACTCTAATGAGCCAATATCTAAAGCAAATGTTTTAAACTCTCCATCTATATAACCAAAAGAGCTTCTTATATCTCGAACTAACTCTACCATATTATTTTCACTAATATCCACAACATGAAGCTTTTTAGGATTTCGTTTAAATATCTCTTTTGTAACAGCTTGACCTATTGAACCTGCTCCACCTATTACTAAAAAAGATGAAGAGGAGACTATCTCTTTTAACTTTTTATTATGATTTTCAATATCTTTTAAAAAGAGTTCTTCATCTCGTCCTATTAGATTCAATATCTTTCTACTCATGAGTTCAACACTCCACAAAAGTCTAAATTAGTAGTAACCTCTAATCCACAAAACTCTTTATGCCCCACTAAAAAAGCAACAACATCAGCATCTTTGACTGCTTCCTTATAATCAACAACATCAAATTCAGAAAAATGGTCAATATTTGGTTCAACAGCTAATATCTCTAACCCATCTGCAATTAAACGTCTTGTAATATAGAGAGCTGGAGACTCTCTTAAGTCATCAATATTTGGTTTAAATGCCAATCCCATACAAGCAACTTTTGCTTTTCGACCATGCTCCTGTTCAAATTTTAGAGCTTCATTTTTAATCTTCTCTATTACCCACTCTGTCTTATAGGTATTTACCTCTCGTGCTGTACGAATCATCTTCGCATCTTCACCACCTGCATGAACAATAAACCAAGGATCTACAGCAATACAATGTCCTCCAACTCCTGCTCCAGGGTTTAGAACATTTACTCTAGGGTGTCGATTGGTTAAAGAGATTAACTCCCATACATCAATACCAAACTTATCACATAAAATAGAGAGTTCATTTGCAAAAGCGATGTTTGTATCTCTAAATGAGTTCTCTGTTAGTTTTGCCATCTCTGCTGTTTTAGCATCGGTTGAGAGAACCTCGCCATCAACAAAAGTTTTATAAAACTCTACTGTTTTTCGGGTTGCCTCAGGAGTTGTTCCTCCTACTATTCTATCATTCTCTACCAACTCACGCATAATCTGCCCAGGTAGTACTCGCTCAGGACAGTGTGTAATATAGATTCTAGAGGTATCAACTCCCTCCTCTTTTAACACCTCTTCAACCTTATTAGTTGTTCCAACAGGAGAAGTTGATTCTAAAATTACAATATTTTCATCTTTGAGATAAGGAGCAATTGCTTTAGTAGCTGAAACAACATAGTCAATATTAGGGACAAACCCCTCATGAAAAGGGGTAGGAACAGCAATAATAAAGACATCAGCCTCTACAGGAGTTGTATTGGCTTTTAACTTTTCACTCTTAACTGCTGCTTGAACAAAGGTATCAAGCTCTGGCTCAACAATATGAATTTCACCTCTATTAATTGTATCTACTGTTGATTGAACAACATCTACACCATGAACATCATACCCTTTATTTGCCAATAATGCTGCTGTTGGCAAACCTATATAACCCAAACCTATTACGCATATTTTCTTCATTCTATATCCAAGTATTTATTTGTTGAAGTTATTCTACCCTAAAACAACTAAAAATAACTAAAAATAACTAAAAAATTTAAACTTAAATTTATTGAACAAACAAATCAAATTCATACAAAATTTATCCTATTTAACTATAATCACAAAATATTTAAAAATAAGGATTTAAAATGGCAACAGTAACATTTAAAAATGATATCGTTTGTAACCTAGTAGGTACAGAAATTAACGTAGGTGACACAGCACCAGTAACTACAGTAGTAAACTGTAATCCAATGCTTCAAGATGAGCAAATTGGTGGAGAGGGTAAAGTTCAATTGGTAGTTGCAGTACCATCACTTGACACAGGTGTATGTAGCATTGAGACTAAAAGATTTAACACAGAAGCTGCTGGACTTGATGGCGTAGAAATCATTACTGTTTCTATGGACTTACCATTTGCAGCTGCTAGATGGTGTGGTGCTGAAGGTGTTGAAAGCATTAAAGTATGTTCAGACTTTAGAAATAAAGATTTTGCAAATGCTTATGGTGTTCTTTTAGCTGATGGTCCTTTAGCTGGTGTAACTGCTAGAGTTATCTTTGTAATTGGTAAAGATGGAAAAGTTGCTTACAAACAAACTGTTCCAGAAATTACAGAAGAACCTAACTACGACGAAGCACTTGCTGCTGCAAAAGCTGCTTGTTAGTCACAAACTCTCACCTTTTATAGGTGAGAAACTTCTTCAACAAGCATTCTCTACTCTTTTTAACTTTACGCTATAATATCCTCAATGAGATACACAGACAAACAAATAGAGAAATACCAACGTCAACGCTACATTACCTTTTTAGAAAAAGTAACTAAAAATCTTTTTAAAATGTTTCGAGATGAAGAGACAACACAAGAACAATTTTTAAAAAAATTTAAAGAACTTAAAAAAAAGCTTGATGAACAAGTTGAAATTCAACTCAA
This sequence comes from Campylobacteraceae bacterium, assembly GCA_027081065.1. The sequence continues at coordinate 46,456 of JALWLW010000057.1, read as the reverse complement.
TTCAGAGTATCATCATCAAATGAAAGCCTATATTGACAGACTCACCCTTGAAGTGGAAAATGAATTTATTTTAAATGATATTCGTGATGCCAACATGACCCTACTTAACCGACTTCAAAAACTTAAAAATGGGACTTCTTACAAAAAAGAGAAGCATAAACATAAAAGTAAAAATCAAGATTGGGGTTAAAATGAAACCAGTTTTAATAACAATCATCTTTCTAAATATGCTTACAACACAACTTTTTTCTTGTGCTGGAACACATCATGAGATGTTCATTAAAAATGAATACTATAACTTTACTGACCCAGACATGGTTAACATTGATCGAGACAATCCTCTTTATAAACTTTCAGGCTCATATTCTGCTCATCATACACGTTTTACATACTATAAAAAAATAAAAAAAGAAGCCAACATCAAAGCATGGAAAAGCTATTTTAACAATACTATGAAGTTAAAAGAGATTGAAAATCTTTTTTATGGTCAAAATGCCATTCAAAAAAGTGCAAAAGAATATAAAAAGAGTCATCAATATCCAAACTTTGCAAAATATATTAATTTTTTAGACCAACAAAATCAACTTGCTCAAAACAATGAAAACAAAAATTATAAAAAAGCAATAAATGAAGGACTGAAACTCTTTAAACTAGAGAAGCAACCTTTCTTAAAAGAGCGTTATCTCTATTTACTTATGCGACTCTATCATCATCATGGTGAATATCATAAACTTTTAAATATTTATGCTGACAATACATTAATTATTGATGAGCAAAGTGTCGTCAAAGAGTGGATAGTAGCACTTGTTGCAGGAGCATACCAACATTTACACCAATACACAAAAGCTAATCAACTCTATGCAAAAATATTCGCAACCCATAAAACAAATCCACATTATGGATATTATGATTTTAAAATTAATAATGATGAATCATGGAAAAATTTACTAAAGAGTACTCCAGACAAAGAAACCCAAGCACTTTATTATTTTCTACGAGCAATGCAATGGGAAAACAACCCTCTACATGAATTAAAAAGTATTGCGAAGATTGCACCAAATTCTGTTTGGTTTGAGCGTCTTTGCTATATGATTATGCAAGAGTTACAAAACAAACGCTATAATATCATGCTTCACTCTGGAAAAATTGACAAATATTTTAAAAATCAAATAAAGAGTTACAAATTACAAAAAAAGTATTACTTAGACATACTTAAAACAATAGAGAAACAAACTTTTTTTACACTTTACTCAAAGCTTTATCTAAATATTTTAGAATATAATTCTCTTAAACGTCATGATTTAGTTACCTTACGTAATTTAGCTAATAATAAACAAAAACCCTATGCAAAACTACTCACCTATATTTATGGGCTACATCAACTTTCATCAAGTTCAAATGAAGAACAGTATGCCCTCTATCAACAATTAAAACCTCTGCTTCCTCATTTTTCAAAAAAGAAACAAGCTTCTATTTTACGTTATACAGCCCTACAACTCGCTACTGTTGATACAGCCAAACCCATTGAAAATATAATGAATAAGCTCTTTGCACAAAATCATAACTATAGAGAAACAATTTTAAAAGCACTAACCTATGAAAGTGCTTCCAGCTTTAAAGCCTATATTACAAAAAAGAAACGTTCATTTTTTGAAGAAAAAGTTTTTAAAACAACAATGAGTAAACTCAAAAGAGGAGATGTAGCTAAAATACAAGCAACCCTCTACCTACAAGAGAATAACTTTGAAGAAGCACAATTTTATCTACGTCAAATTCCTAAAGAAAATCTATTTACCCCTTATAATCCTTTTAATGCTACAATTAATGGCACAAACCGAACGAAATCAAAAACAACCTACTCTCAAAAAGAGTTTGTAGAGACGCTATTACGTATAAAAAATGCTTTAAAGAGAAAGCCCTCCTCAGCTACTGATCATTTTCTTTATGCTAATGCTCTATACAATAAAAGTTGGTTTGGAAATTTTCCAATGTCTTCAGTTCTTTATAGACATACATACCTCACTAAAGATCAAATCCCTCCTAAAACAACAAATTTATCTGAAGCTGAATATCAATATGAATTGGCATTAAAATATGCTAACTTTAAAAACCATAAGGAAAATGAAAATTTTAAAGCTAAAGTAGCCTATCAACTTTTAAAAATAAAATTTAATCAAGCACTTATAAATACGTCTATATATCAAGATGAAAAAATAAGCGTCATACCACATTTTAATACTATAAATAATGGGACAGAACAAGTAATAAAATTACTCAAAGCTTCACAAGATTTTCGTGAAGCAATTAAAGATTTTAAATCTAACTACCAACATACTCAATATGCTAAAGAAATCATACAAAATTGCATTACATTTAGATATTTTTAGTCATAAAAAGCTACTTCAATATACTATAATTAAAACAAATAAAAACATTATAGATACAGACTAAAAAGCGTACTAAATTTTCACTTTTTCTTTCTTTGAGTAATTTATAAATATTTATTTTTATTTTAAGCTGTGAATGAGTTAATTTAACTTATAATAAAGACATGCGTTAATTTTTTGCATTATAAATACATAGGAGAATATTATGACAATTAAAGATACATTCAAATTATCACTTATTGCAATAGCAGTAGTGACATCAGCAAATGCAGTAGGTGATGATGATTTACCACCAGCAAAACCAGGACAATGTTTTACTAAAGCGTTCTTCCCAGCTAAATATGCTACTTCAACAGAGAGAGTATTAGCCTCAGAAGCAAGTGAAAAAGTTCAAGTAATTCCAGCAAAATACGGTTGGACTACAGAAAAAATTAAAGTTTCAGATGGTACACAGAGAACGGTTACTATCCCAGCTAAATACAAAACTGTTTATGAAAGAGTATTGGCTAAACCAGCTACTAGAGCATGGAGAACTGCTTTAAGAAAAAATGCTCCTGAAGCATCTCATACACTAATGAATGCTGCAAAAGCTGCAGGTATGCCAACAGATTCTGCCCAACCAGGTACTTGTTTCTATGAATGTTATGCTCCAGCAAAATATCAAAAAATTACTGAAAAAGTATTAGCATCAGAAGCAAGTGAAAGAGTTGTTGCTGTTCCAGCTAAATACAAAACTGTTACTAAAAGAATTCTTGTATCTGAAGGTACAGAAAAACTTGTTAAATCTCCAGCTCAATACAAAACTGTAAGAGAAAGAGTAATGGTTTCTCCTGCTAGAACAGAGTGGAAAAAAACAAAATGTGGTGACAGAGGATGTAACCAATCAGAAGTTGTATGTTTAGTTGAAATTCCAGCTGTATACAAAACAGTAACTAAAAAAGTTGTTGCTAAACCAGTAGCAACAAGAAAAGTAACTACTCCACCTGTATACAAAACAGTAAATATTCAGCAATTAGTAACACCAGCATCTAGCAAAACTATCCCTGTTCCAGCAACTTATAAAACTGTAACTAAAACTCAAAAAGTTGCTAATGGTCAATACGGTTGGACAAATAGCCCAAGTAATTGTTCAAACGCACGTTCAACAGGTATGGCTGCTGCCGGTGGTGCTGCTGCAACAAATGCTAATGGTGGTGGAGCTGGTGCTGGTGCAATTCCTGCTGGTTCAAAACTTTCTGCTTCTGCAAAACCAACAGGAAATAAAGTTTGTTTAACAGCTACTCCTGCTCAATACAATAAAGTTTCTAAAAAAGTTGTAGCAACTCCTGCAAGAACAAAAGTTGTTTCTACTCCAGCTAAATACACAACTGTTAAGGTTAAAAAACTTATCACTCCTGCTAGTGAAAAAAGAATAGCAATCCCAGCTACATATAAAACAGTAACTAAAAAGAGAATGGTTGCTGATGGTTATGCAAAATGGGTTCCAATTGTTTGTAAAACAAGCATGAATGCTGAAATGATTAAAAATGTTCAAAAAGCACTTAGAGCTGCTGGTCACTACAATGGTCCAATTGATGGAATTTGGGGCTCAGCTTCAAGATCAGCTACTAGATCTTACCAAAAAGCCAAAGGTTTACCAGTTGCAGGTCTTTCTGTAGCTACAATGCAATCTTTAGGTCTTTACTAATAGGTTAAATAACTAACTTTTTCAGAAGAGAAAATCTCTTCTGAAAACTCCATAATTTTTATCTCTTTCAACTTCTTTTAAACATCAACTCAATATACTCACCTTGAATATATCAAGATTAAATTGATATAAATAACTTATTAACACCATTAAAATATTCGTAATTTCAATGGTAATACACAAAGGATTTATATGGCTCTTTATGATAGAGATTATAATAACAATACTGTAAATGCAGGATTTGAAACAACAACAGCTACGGCCAGTGTAACTTTTATGAAACAAACATACCAACTTCTCGGTGCGAGTATGGTATCTTCAGCATTAGGTGCATACTTAACCATGCCTTATGCAGCAACAATTGCTGGATATAAATGGTTTATCTTTGGCTTTGTAATGCTTATGGTTTTCTTTGGCTTTAATGCTACAAGAAAAAACCCTACTTTACACCTAATGGCACTTTTTGTCTTTACCTTTGCACTGGGTGTGATGATTGTGCCTATGTTGGCTATGATTATTGGTCAAGGTAATGGAGCATTAATTGGAAATGCATTTTTAATGACTTCTGTACTTTTTGGTGCATTAAGTCTCTTTGCTATTAATTCAAAAAGTGATTTTTCAAGCTGGGGTAAACCACTGTTTATCACGATGATTATCATTTTTGTAATGTCACTTGTAAATATATTTATTTTACAAAATCCACTAATACATGTTATTATAACAGCTGGTATTTTGTTATTATTCTCACTATTTACAATCTATGACACTCAAAATATTGCAAATGGAGCTTATGATTCTCCTGTAGATGCAGCCGTTTCATTGTTTTTAGACTTTTTCAATATGTTTACATCTATTCTTCAACTATTAGGAATAATGGGTGACGATTAGGTCTTACTCGCTTTAGAGATTTTTTCTCTAAAGCTTCTTCATTTTTTACTTAACACTTTCACAAAGATTACTTCAAATTCTAAATAATCTAATGGATACGCCAATAGTAGCCTTTTCATCTCTTTATAACTTAATTGCCTTACTCCTCCACTGACACCGGACCTTTTAATATAACGAAGCATTTCATGCGTTGAATTAAAATTAAGTTTATACTGGGTAACTTCTAAGTCATAGTTAAAAAATTTGTCAAGTGAAAGTAAAATCTCTTCTTGTTTAAGTACAGGAGATTTTATACCTATAGTCTGATGCAAAGTCTTAAAAGTATTAGAAGTGAAAAATGAAAAAAGATGCTCATCAGCTAAAGTTGAAAGTTCAGCTAACACTTGTGGAAGATTTTTACTCCATTGTAAAGCCGAAGAAGAGATAAGTAAATTAAATTCATTTTTTCTAAACTTAGATGAAAAACCTTCTTGATTAAAATCTAAACATACTTTTTTAATATTATGATGACGTGGATGAAGATTAAGCATCTCTTGGGAAAAATCTAATGCCACAAAATTTGAAAAACTAATATTTTGATTAACTAAATTTTGATAAATAGCACCATCACCAGCACCAAGGTCTAAAATTTTTTCATAAGTGTTTTCATCTAAAAGTTCACATAGTCTTTTGGCAACTTCTTTTTGAATAACATTATATTTGCTATATTCATGGGCGAATCGGGAGAACTCTTTAACTACTTTCATTTATCTCAGTTTCAATTAATTTAGGGTATAATCGCCAAAATTATACCCAATTTGAAGTATATGCTTCAACACTTAAAGAGGAAAAAATGATTTCAACACTATTAGTTGTACAAATTCTTTTAACAATTGCGATTGTTATTGCCATTCTATTACAAAAAAGTTCAAGCATTGGTCTTGGTGCTTACAGTGGAAGTAATGAATCAATGTTTGGAGCAAAAGGTCCAGCTGGTTTTTTATCAAAAGCAACATTTACATTGGCAATTCTATTTGTACTTAATACTTTAGCTATGGGGTATCTTTATAATCAAGAAAAAGCTCATTCGGTAGCTGACACCATTAACACAGCAACTTCTGTACCAAGCACAGATAAAAATTCTACGAAGTAATCATTTGGAGGAATCTTCCTCAAATGATTGATAACCTCCCTCAACATATAAATAAGGACATACAATCATGCTAAATGAAATTTATGAACAGACAAAAGAACAAATGAGCAAAAGTATTGATGCTCTAAAAAGAGACTTTTCAACCCTACGAACAGGAAAAGTAAGTACTAACATTGTAGACGGTATTAAAGTAGACTATTATGGTACACCAACAGCATTAAACCAAGTAGGTTCAGTTGTGGTAACCGATGCAACTACTATTTCTATTACTCCTTGGGAAAAAAATCTTTTAGCTACTATTGAAAAAGCCATTCAAGAAGCTAATATTGGTGTTAATCCTAATAATGATGGTGACTTTATTAAACTCTTCTTTCCAGCGATGACTTCTGAACAAAGACAAGAGATTGTAAAACAGGCAAAAGGTATGGCAGAAAAAGCTAAAATTGCTGTTAGAAACATTCGTAAAGATGGAAATGATAAGATTAAAAAATTAGAAAAGTCCAAAGATATTTCCGAAGATGAGTCAAAAAAAGGTCAAGATGAAATTCAAAAAATTACCGATAATGCTGTAGCAACTATTGAATCAACTCTTTCAGCCAAAGAAGTGGATATTTTAAAAGTATAATGATGAATATTGAACAAGAGTACTTAGATGCAGAAGCACTTTTAGATGGACATTTTCTTTTAGCCTCGGGGAATCACTCCAAACGTTACTTACAAAGTGCTAAGGTTTTAGAAGACCCAAAACGGGCAGAACTTATCTGTAATGCATTAGCCCAAATGATTAAAAACTCTGGACTAAAAATAGACACTGTTTGTGCCCCAGCACTAGGAGGAGTTTTAGCAGGGTATGAACTTGCTCGTTCTTTAAGTGTACGTTCTATTTTTGTTGAAAAAAAAGAGGGTGGCATGGAACTTCGTCGTGGGTTTGAAGTACAAAAAGATGAAAACATCTTAATTTGTGAAGATATCATTACTACAGGTGGTTCAGCCATGAAAGCTGCCATAGCCATTGAAGAACTAGGTGCTACTGTAGTAGCTTTTGCCTCTTTGGCAAATAGAGGATTTTGTAAAAGAGAAGGCTCTAGCCTACAAGCTAAAGCAGAATGTAAACTCTCTTCCAAAGTCCCATTCTTTGCCTTAGATGATTTTACCTTTGAAATGTATACTCCAGAACAATGCCCTCTTTGTAAAGAAGGGTCTATTGCCATTAAACCTGGTAGTAAATCTTAATCTACCCTCTTAAACAAGGTCAAGTACCTTGTTCAACAACTCCACAGTTCCTTTACAAAATTTATGTTATACTCCTCTAAATATATAAAATAAGGATAGAGATAATGAATAAAAAAATATTAAAACCTATTTTGGCTTCAACTATTGCCATGAGTTTACTAGCAGGATGTTCAGGTGGAGGAATGCCAACTATTAAAAATGATGATGGAACAACCAATAATACACAAACAGCTGCTGTCATTGGTGGTTTGCTTGGAGCTGTAATTGGCGGTACAACAGTTAATAGAAGTGGAAAACGTATCGCTATTGGTGGAGCTATTGGTACTGCCGTAGGTGCAGCAATTGGCTACAGTATGGATCAACAAGCTGCAGAAGTAGCTCAAACACTCAATACCAACGTCAACAATGATCCAAGTGCTGAACAAAATGCTAACAATGACCTTATTGTCTCAAATACCGATAAATTTGTAAAAATTATGTTCCGTGATCCAATGATGTTTCAAACAAATTCTGCAACACCAACACCTTCTGCAGCTTCAGAAATTAGACAAATGATTCCAGCTTTACAAAAACCAAGTTATGCGAATATGATTATTCAAGCTGTAGGACATACCGATAATAGAGGTTCTTTCCAGCATAATCAACAACTTTCAGAAGCAAGAGCTTCATCAGTTGGAAATATTATTAAAACAGGTGGTGTTACAAATCCTATTTACTCTAAAGGGTGTTCATTCTCTAAACCAGTTGTACAAAACACCTCTACATCTAACATGGCTCTTAACCGAAGAGTTGAAATATATCTTTACCCAAATCAAGCCTCCGTTATTGATCCTTGTATCTAATCGTTCTAGTGACGTACGTTATTATTTAAATGTATAATAACGTGCAGAGTAATCACCTTTGAGTAAAATTTCATTGGTATAAAAAGTAAATAGTGGAGCATCATTTTCACTCATACCTACAGGAATAGGTATCTCTTCTGTAATATTAATTTTTTTCTCAATTTTTTTTAATATATCTCGACTTTCTAGATCTTTAATTGAAAATTCATCAACTAATAAATCATAAGAAGTTTTTTTATCGTTCGTATAACGTTGAACTTTACTTGTTAAAAATAGAGCATTATCAAGTTCTGCATTACCTCTTTTTGATAAATACGCTGCCATATCTGAGTTTTTTGCTTGAAGTTTTAGTGCACCAACAACCACAATACTTACAATAATTACTGACATAATTACTTCAATTAATGTAAAAGCTTTTTTATATTTGTATATTAAATTCATTAACTTTTCCTTCTAATAAAATGAGCCTGAGTCTGTTAAGGAATATGCTTCTTTTATCCAAAGCTCTTTTGCCTCTTGCATATCTTCAACCTTTTGTGCTTTGCCAAAGTATGAAGGTAAATAGTAAATACCCTCCTTATTAACAATGACCATTTGAGTGGTACTACCATTAGGATATAAATGATAACGTAGGCAAATTTTATTATCTTTAAATCTACCTTGTTCATCAAGTTCTACAAAATTATCATCATCATCAAGTATATAGACCTCAACATCTTTACCAAAATCAATACCTCCATCATATTCAGAGATACTCTTCCCCTCAATCACATAACACTCTTTACATTTTCTAATACAAAAAAGTTCAATATCTTCTTCTTGTCCTTTAAAAGATTCTCGAAGTGTAGAGGGGAGTGTTGTAGGGTCTAAAACAGTAATCTTTTGTTCTTGTTTAATTGCTGAAGAGAAGACTAAAAATCCCATCAGTGACACAAGTAAAACAACAATAATAAGTTCTAAAAGGGAAAAACCTTTATGTAATTTATAAAGGTTTTGAGTAGATTCTTGCATGAAATTATAATTATTTAGTACATTCAGAAAGTTTTATGTCAGCAGCAAATTCAGTACCACCCTCACGTCGATCTGCTCCATAAGAGATAATATCAAAACTGTTACCTGTTTTAATATAAATCATTTTAGCATTCCAACCATCTTTAGGTAATTTTTCTAAATATGAAGAGCCATAATTTGGATATTTATCACTATCAGGATTAGATTGTAATGCTTCAAATCCTTCTTCTGTATCAGGATACATACCATTGTCAAGTTTAAACATTTTCAAAGCATTTTGTGCACCACTCATATTGACACAGGTTAAGTCCACTTTTGCTTTATCACCGGCATTAATTACATTAGGTACAACAGCTGCAGCTAAAATTCCTAGAATCAAAATAACAACAAGTAACTCTAATAGTGAGAATGCTTTTCTCTGTGTTCTTTCTTGTGTTTGCTTACTATTATTAATTTTAGCTGAAGTGAGCTTTTCTCTCTTTTCCTCTATTTCTTGGTACATTGTTAATTTCCTTAATTAAAGTTGGTTATAATATTGATGATTTTACTTGAATTGAGCTTTATTATGGATAAAAGAAAAACAGGCATTGCCCTTTTTATAACGTTAATGGTCATCGCCTCTATTATGTCAATAATAGCCGTCTCCTTTACCTATTTAGAAAAAGTGCAAAAAAGTGCTGGGACAACATCTGCACTCATTCAAGCAAATATTTTTTACGGTAATACAGTCGCTATTTTAAAGAAATTTTTTCCAACAGGTTCAGATAATCGTGAGAAGTTAGAACTGATTTATAGTATGCCACTTATTTTAAATGATGACCAAAGTGAGTTTTCTGTTACCTTAAGCTGTCAAGCATTAATGTCAGGTGTTCCTATTAATTGGTTAGATAACAAACAGACAAAAAAGAACCCAGAACAAGAGACACTGGCAAATGAGGTTTTAAAAAATGTTATGGAACTCTACCAGATAGAAAATACAAATGCACTACAAGAACTTTTACTTGAAGAAATTACAGGAGTGAGTAGTCAAAACAATAACTATAAACCTAGATTAAAAAAACAAAAAGGTATTAATTCGAAACAACAATTTAATAAACTTATACTCGACTATACATTAAAATATGATGATGACCACGCCTTAGCTGTTCCTTGGGAAAAATATTTCTCTTTTCTCCCTGTAACAACGCAAACAAGAATCGATGGAGTATTCCTCTCTCCTGAATTTATTTCAGTAGCTTTTGATATTCCTCTTGAAGTGGTACAGTCTGAATGGATTATTGGGGAGAGTACCCTAAGTACATTTTTACAAAACAGTGGTGTTGTGGCAACCATTAATAAAAAAATCTATGCAAACAAAGCACTTAATGCCATGCACTGCGAAGAGAGGTTTCTTTACCAAGAGAAACAATATGAATTTAAATTTAACTATATAGAAGGAAGGAGTAATAACTTTGAGTTTAATGGACAAAAATAACAACAGACTATTTATCCATAAAGATATGGAATATGTCTCATTAGAACACAATGTGGAAATTATTTTAACCCCACAGTTTTATACTTTAATACGTGAAGAACTAGACATTAAATTTGCTTACCAAGCAAAACAAATTGCTAATTCACTTTTTGATGATTTTATTGATAGCTCAAAAGAGCATCAATATTATGTGAATAAATGTAATAATGAGTGGTGCTTTTATGCTTATAATATTGAAGAGATAGAAAATTTTTTAACTAATAAAGGTATTGAAGTAAATCGTGTCTCAAAAATTTATTTTGCACAAGAATTAAATAAGCTACTTGAAGAACCTATCGCACTTGATGAAAAGAATATTTTACAAACCATAGATGGTATTGTAACTCTTTTTCCAAAACAACTTCTAGATGAAAATGTTTCATTAAAATCAATTGATTTATCGCAAATAAAATTAAAATCCGGAGTTAGTATTGGTGCTTCACATAACTCATTTATACCAGTAAAAGAGACCATTTTACTAAGTTCTATCTTTTCTATCTTAGGGGTACTATTTATCATAGAGGGTACAAGAATTAAATCTTCTATTAACAATGACAATGAACATTTAATACAACTGATTGATGATAATCCCAAATATGGTTCAAAGATTCTAAGAACGAATATGTTAGAAAAATATCAACCTATTGACACAAATGAACGTATCAAACGTCAAAGCATCCAAGATATCTCTAAGTTACTATCAGCAAATAGTCAACTAACAACCCTTAGCATTGAAAAGTCAACCATTACAGCAAATATAAAAACTTCTAATAAAAATACAGCTGCTCGTGTCCTTCAAAATGCTAAAGCAAAAAATTTTACAAGTTCAGCTAATAACTTAGAAATTAAAGTAGAGAAAAAAATATGAATATGATAACACTTCAACGTTACAAAAATGAGTTAATTCTCCTATTGGCGATACTTTTTTTATTCTTTGCTTTTATTTATAAAATATCTGCAAATACCTATGTTCAAGAGAATAAAGCAGAGATACAAAAACAAATATCAGAAATAAGTAAAGTAAGTGCCTACAAAAACCTTTGGGGAGGGAAAAAACTAGCCAATCATGTCAAAGTTTTAAAAACCATTGTACCCTCTTCAAAATTAACAAGGTTTTCTAAAAAATCAAAAAAATTAACGGCTTCGTATAAAAACTTAACCGGAAATGAACTTAGTAAATTGACCAATAAACTTATTAATATCCCTGTACAAATTGTAAAATTAAATATTACAAAAAGTGCAAAAAATCAATATACAATGGAGTTCACATGCAAATGGTAAAACGAATTGTTGGAGGTTTTTTCTTAAGCCTTATTTTACTATGGCTTTTTGCACCAAAAGTAGAACTCTATTATCTTTTAGAAAAGTCTTTAAAAAAGAAAAATATTATTATTTCAAATGAGACAATTACCGATACTTGGTATGGAGTAAAAATTGAAAATGCTGATGTTTACGTTTCACTTAATGGGGATGTAGCAAAAGTAGCAAATGCAGCCGAATTCAATTTGAATTTTTTCTTTCTTTACAATACATTAAGCATTAACAACATACAGATGGATAAAACATTAGCCAGACTTGCTCCTAAAGAAATTGATCATATAGAAGCTGTCTACTCTATACTTAACCCTCTTCAAGTTAAACTTTCAGGTGAGGGTTCATTTGGTGTTATGGATGGGACTATTACACTTATGCAAAGAAAGATAGAAATTTTATTCCCTGTAGCCAAAGAGTTACAAACCATTAAAAGATTTTTAAAAAAAGATAAAGAGAAAGGATGGATTTATGAAACAAGCTATTAATAGTAAATATCTTTCCATATTTATTTTTATTTTATCTATTATCGTAATCATAAAAGTTTTATGGATGACTGTTTCACTCCTTTTTTTACCTACTATAGGAGAAGAATACAAAAAGTTAACACAAGCAAAAAAACTCTATTATCGTGTACGACTTAGTAGTAAAAAAGAAGGTATTAACCCCATTAACCAAGCCCCTAATAACCTTAATGGTCGAGCTAATGGGAATAATCCAGTAAACCAAATGAATACCATGAAAGGATACAAGCTTTTAGGACTTTATAATTCAAAAAAGATATTGGTTGTTACCGTTGCTAAAGGCAGCAAAACCACTATTTTAGCAAAAGGTGAAAAAATTGATGGATTTGAGCTTGTATCAGCTGGTGCTAATTTTGCTATCTTTAAAAAGAATTCAGAAGAGTCTTTATTGACCCTTTTAAATACAAAAACAACAGGTAAAAATAGTAGCCATACAAAAAGTACTTCAAGAAGTAGTGTACAATCCACAAAAACAATTGTTGAAGAAGATGGTGTAAAGCAGATACCTAAAAATTTATTATCATCGTATACTAAAGATATGAGTAAAATTTGGAAAGATATCGGATTAGCCCAATATAAAAAGAATGGTAAGCCAGATGGCTTTAAAGTCAACTTTGTAAAAAAAGGTAGTGATATTGAAAAGCTAGGACTACGACGTGGCGATATACTTAAAGCCATCAATGCAGAGCCTTTAAATTTAAGCTCTTCAATGAACTTCTTTAATAATATAAACAGTTTAGAAAATTTAACATTAACCGTTGAAAGAAATGGTGTAAGCGAGGACATAGAATATGAAATTCAGTAAAATAGCAGTAACTTTAATCTTAGCACTAAACATACAATTACATGCCGAAAAAGTTAATATTAACTTTGCAAACTTAAGTGTTAATGATTTTGTAAAAATGGTTGGTAAAATTACAGGTAAAAACATTTTAATTGATGGTGTCATTAAAGGTAAAATCAATTTTGTAGCCAACAAGGAAGGTGTTGAAAAAGATGACTTAATACCTTTGTTAAATGCCATTTTAGAAACAAAAAAAATGACATTAGTAAATAAAGGTAGTTACTACCAAGTTGTTAAATCTGCCACAGCAGCAGGAGAAGGTCTACCTGTTAATAATCAAATTAACACAGGTGGAAGAACCATGCAAACTGTGGTCTTTCAACTTTCTAATGTAAATTCTGCTGTGATTCGTACCAAAATTAAACCTCTTTTACATAAAAGTGCAAAGGTTGTCTCTTTTAAGAAAAACAATTTATTATCCATTACAGCTTACCCTTCAACACTAAGATCAATTAAAAACCTTCTGGATAAAATTGAGAGCAAACAAGCTAAAAAAAGTAAAATTGTACATTTAAAAAATGCACGGGTTAAAGATGTTTTTCAAAATGTTTTAAACATGTCAAAATCACTCTTCCCTCAAGATATTGTTGCCGAAAAAGTAGATGTCCTTCAAGATATTCCGGGAAATGCTATTATTTTAGTTGGGAAATCTAGTAATATTAAACGCTTAAGCCAATATATTAGACAACTTGACGTAACGGGAGAGGGTGACTTACAAAAAATGCATGTTATTCCACTTGCTAACTCCAATGTAGAAGAGATGGAAAAGATATTAAGTAAAATTGTTCCTCAAATGACAGGTGCAGGTGGCTCAACAGGTGCTGTAGGAAAAGGTGGAAAGCCTATTCAAAAAGCTGTTATTGCCTCTGACTTGGAACGAAATGCACTTATTGTTTTAGCCAATGCTGAACAGTACCAAAATATTTTAGATACCGTACAACAACTTGATGTTGAAAAATCACAAGTATACATCCAAGCAAAAATTGTTGAGGTTAATACCAACTTAGCTGAAAATATTGGAATAAAATATGGTCTAAACGGAGGGTCAATCACCTCGAATGGTCTTTTCTCTATGGGTGTAAATGCTGGAGCTGCTCCACTGGCTCTCTCCTCTGAACTACTTGGGTTTTTAAATGGTAATCAAGAGACACGATTTGATAACAATGGAAATGCTTTTACTACCAATCAAAGAGCTTTTGAGTTTGGAAGTATTGACAAAGTCTTTGCACTTGGTGCACAACTAGATTTACTAAAACAAAATGGTGCAGCACAGATATTATCAAGACCTTCTGTTTTATCAACCAACAATAAAGAATCAACCATCTATGTCGGTCGTACCCAATCTATTTTAACCCAAGCACAACAAAGTACCCAAGGGGCATCTGCTGTCATTAACAACTACAGTCGAGAAGATATTGGAATTACCTTAAAAGTAAAGCCAAGACTTTCATCTAATAACAAAGTATCTTTAGAGATAGAAACAACCATTGAAGATATTTTACCTGGGTCTGGTACTTCTGCTGATAGACCAACGACAACGAAAAGGTCGGTTCAAACCAATGCCATTATTAACCATGCTGAAACAATTATCTTAGGAGGACTTATTAAAAGTGCTGATGGTAATTCTGTAACTAAAATACCAATACTAGGAGATATCCCTATTATTGGTAAGCTCTTCACTTCTCGAGGAGACTCATCGTCTAAAGTCAATGTTGTTATTTATATTACCCCTTATATTGTCAAAAAAAGTTCAGACCTTACAAGTCTACGAGTACGTTTATCTGAACTTGAATCAGTACAACAGCAATATAACAACATCATCTTAGCACAACTAGAAGAGAAAACTGGAACAAGTACAGATTCAAGACATGAAACATTTTCAAGTTTATCAAGTCCAACACCTAAAAATAATACTTTAAATAAAAATAGAACCTCAACACCTAGCTATGCACCAGTTATTGAAGAACCAACTACTTATGAAGCACCTACAACAACGACTGTACCTAATATTGAGTATATAGAAGAAGAGGATAATTATGTACGTAGTGAATCTATTATGGATAGTTTTCAACCAGAAAACTCTGTAGATTTAACCCAACTTAATACAGGCATTGAATATAACGAGGAGACAACTTTTACAGATGTACAACCTCAACAACGAGAAAGCTTCTAAGATGATACGTCTACCTTTACTCGAAAATGTTGATTTAGACCCCCACTGGAATGAGGATATTGATAATAAATTAGCAATGAAACATAATATACTTTTTGCTAATATTGACAATAAACCTTGTGCTGTAGTTGAAGAGAAAAGTTTAGCCTCAGCACTGAACCATTTTTCTAAACTTGATATTGATTACCCACTTGTAAAATTAGATGAAGGAAGCTTTGAGCGTTTAGTCCATAAATTTAGAGAAATCCAAACAGGTTCAGATTTTGAAAATGTTGACACCTCTTCTGATGATATTATTGAAGTTGAATCTGACCTACTCGCTTTTATCCAAAATTCTCAAGATTTACTCTCAAATGAGGAGTCTGCTCCTGTTGTCAAATTGGTTAATTCACTCTTTTTTCAAGCCATTAAAAAAGGGGCTTCAGATATTCACATTGAAACACTAGAAAAAAAAGGTGAAGTACGTTTACGTATCAATGGCGCATTAAAAAAACACTTAGACATTGACAAAAATATTACAGGATTAGTTATTTCCCGTATTAAAGTTATTTCAAACCTTGATATCTCAGAAAAAAGAATTCCTCAAGATGGTCGTACGCAAGTTACCATTTCAGGAAATAGTTTAGACATTAGGGTCTCTGTACTTCCTACTTATCATGGTGAACGTGTGGTCATGAGACTATTAATGACATCAGAGAGTATTCCAACACTAAAAACATTAGGCTTTACTGATGACATCACCAATGACTTAAACAAATTGTTAACTCATCCTCATGGAATGATTTTAGTCACAGGTCCTACCGGTTCAGGTAAATCAACTACCCTACATGCGTGTTTACAACATATTGCTACACCTGATAAAAACATTATTACCGTTGAAGACCCTGTTGAGTACAATGCTGAAAATGTCAACCAAATTCAAGTTAATACTAAAGTTGGACTTACTTTTGCAGCAGGTCTTCGCTCCATTCTAAGACAAGATCCAGATATCATTATGGTTGGAGAAATTCGTGATGCTGAGACAGCAGACATATCCTTGCGTTCTGCACTTACAGGTCACCTTATGCTCTCTACACTTCACACCAATGATGCCACATCTTCTATTTCAAGACTTATGGATATGGGAATTGAAGATTTTTTACTTACTTCAACACTTTTAGGTGTTTTAGCCCAACGATTAACACGGAAACTTTGTAATGAGTGTAAAGTACCAATCACTCTAGCCCCATCAATTTTACAAGAACTCTCCTTACCCGAAGGAACTTACTTCTCAGCCAAAGGGTGCACAGAGTGTGACTTTACAGGCTACAAAGGACGACAAGCTGTTGGTGAACTTTTCATTATGAATGACCACGTCAAAGAGATGATGCAACAAGGGCTTAATGACCATCAAATTCGTGCTGAAGTAAAAAAACGGGGTATGAGAACCATTGCTGATAAACTAGCTGACATGATGATAGCAGGAGAAACTTCTTATGAAGAGGCTATTCGTATAGGAATTATGGAAGACTAAGATGCATAAAAAAAAGTCAGGTTTTACACTGGTAGAAGTTTTAATCTCCATTACTTTACTCTCCATGGTTCTCATGGCACTCTATAAAAGTGCCGACCTTATGAGAGCTTCAAACCTACATCTATTTAACTCTTTAAAAAAGTCATCAACCTTACTGAAAGGTTCAACTGTACTCTACATGGATTTAGTTCATGCTGATACTAATATTACTATCACTACCGAAGAAGACTTTCATCGTCTTAGTATACCTAAAACAACCCATTCCTTATATGGTCTATCACAAGCAAAAGTTGTTTGGTTAGTCTATAAAAAAGATAATACTCTCTTACGAATAGAAGGAGGTGACTATAGTATTCCCCTCAAAAATGAAGAACGTGTAGAGATTGATATTGTTGCTAAAAACTTAGAGCTTTTTAAAATTTATAAAAGTAAAAAAGAAGACAAAATTTTAGCCATGACTCAAGTTGTAGGTCAAGAACCTCAAATCTTTATGGTACAAAACCTTACAAAAAAACAAAAAAATTCTAAAGGACCAAAGAAAAAAGAACCCTCTAAAGCACCTCCAATGACTAAATAAACAATTTTAAATACCTAAAAACCAATTAATTTTTATATTTTTTATAATACTTTTAAACAATAAGTAATTTCTCCACAATAATATGTTAGAATAATCTTACAAAAAAAATTAATATTTATATTTAAGGTTTATTTTATTATGAAAAAATTTATTTTTACTTACTGGCTAGGGATTATCTTGCTTTTTGTAGTCTTTTATTGGGATAGCTCTCCTTTAAGTCATTATATTAATTATTTACAAACCAATCTAACAGCCTATTTAAGTTCTCTAACTTTACCAAAAGAGATGATGGAAGCACATAAGATTTTTATTACCGAGCACTATACACTTGTCATTGAAAAAGCGTGTAATGGTCTTATCCCTTATCTATTTTTCTTAGCCTCAATTATTGCTTTTCCCTCTACTCTAACACATAAAGTAAAATGGGCTATTTTAGGTTACCTATTAATAACCAGCATAAATATTTTTAGAATTTGGTTTGTAACCCAATTTGTCCTAGAGAAACAAGAAAATTTTTCATTAGCACACGACTACTTAGGTAATGGGCTCTTTATTATAACTGGATTAATTCTTTTTATATTATTTATTAAAACACGCCAACAAAAAAAATAACCTCTTAAAAATAAAAAAATACCTAGCATAGAATAAAATTTGATATAATATTTTTAGAAAATAACTAGGAAATATTATGACAGTAACCAAATACTCTGCTAGTGGGAATGACTTTGTCATTATTATACGCAAAAAGAAAAAAGACCGTTCTAAATTAGCCAAACGTCTTTGTCACCGACAAAATGGTGTAGGTGCAGATGGACTGGTTGTTGTTATTCCTCATCAAGAGTATGATTTTGAATGGGACTTTTACAATGCTGATGGTAGTCGTGCGACCATGTGTGGTAATGCTTCTCGTGCTGTAGCACACTTTGCCATGGAAAAAGGCATTTCAGAAGATGGAGAATCAGAATTCTTAACAGGTGCAGGAGTCATTAGAGCTTCGGTGAATGGAAACTATGTCACCACAGACATGACCAAACCCATTAGACTAAGTAGCGAACTCGAAGAAGAGGGTGAGAGATGGTGGATGATTGATACAGGTGTTCCTCACTTGATTGCTATTCGAGATAATATTGATGAGTTTGACCTCAAACAAGCAAAACGGCTTCGTGACAAATTTAATGCGAATGTTAATATTTGTAAAGTTGATGATGACAAAACCATGCATGTACGTACCTTTGAACGTGGTGTTGAAGATGAAACCTTAGCGTGTGGAACAGGTATGGTAGCCTGTTTTATCCGTGCCAATGATGAAGACTTAGTCAATGATGACGTTAAAGTTTTTCCAAAGTCTGGCGATGAGCTTTATGTCTCTTTTGAAGAAGATACCTATAGATTTGCAGGGCAAGTTAACAAAACTTTTGTAGCTGAGACTTTAGATTAAAAACACACAATTTGTACACAGTAGTTATGATAAAATGAATCGCTAAAAAATATAAGGAAGCAATAAAAAATGAAAAAACTAATCTCCCTCCTATTACTCATGTCCTTAGCACTCTTACAAGCAAAGACATTAGTAACAGTGAATGGACATAAAATCACAGACAATTTACTCGCTGAAGGCTATGAAAAACTTGATGAAACACAAAAATCTAATCTTCTTGAACAACTGATTAAAGAAGAAGTCATTTACGCTGATTTATTAAAAAGCCCTATTGTTAACAATCAACAATTTCAAGAAACTTTTACTGAACAAAAGAAACTTATTGAACAACAATATGGGAAAAGCTTAAACCAAGAACAACTTAGAAGTATTAAAGGTTCAATTGCCGTTTCACTTTATCAGCAACAAGAGTTTAAAAAAGCACAAGTTACCGAACAAGAGATAAAAGATTTTTATCAAAACAATGCTGATAAGTTTACTTTTCCTAACTCTATTGAGATAGCCAATATTATCGTTCAAGATGAAGCTACTGCTAAAAGCATTTTAAAGTCATTAAAAAGTTCTAAAAATTTAGACCAAGATTTTATTCAAGCAGCCCATGCACAAAAACAAAATGGTTACATGGGTTGGTTTGGAAGAGATGCCATGCCTCACAACCTTTTTGACAAAGCCTACAAATATAAAGTTAAACGGCTACTCAATACACCCGTTAAAACAAAACATGGCTACAATGTAGTCTATTTACTCAACAAAAAGAAAGCTGGAAAACTCTCTTATAAAGAAGCTAAACCTAAAATTGAACAGATGTTAAAACAAAAAAAAGTAATAGAAAAATTAAGAACAAAAGTTGAGCAACTTTATGGAAATGCTGAAATAGTTTATTAAACCATAATACAATAGTTAGAAGCTCATTATGCTTCTAACTTCTTCTCACGTCGATACTCCAAAAATGTCATTAGTAAAATAATTGCAACCCCCAAATCTATCATTACGTCAGCATAATTAAACACAGCGAAATCAAAACCACAATGCCATGCTACATAATCAACCACACCAACATGTTCAAAACGATCATATAAATTTCCTAAAGCACCACCAACAATAAGCCCAATTGCAAAAGCATACTGTTTTAAATAACCCTCATAAAAAACATAAATAATAATTCCTACAATTAAAACTAATTGCAACCACTTTAAATTATCACCTAAAAAAGCCAACATAGAAAAAGCAACGCCTCTGTTGTAAAAGAGTTCTAAATTAATACAAGAACCCTCCATAATAACAGCATGTTCAACGCCATTAACAGCTTCCATTGCCCAAATTTTAATGCCTTGATCAATAACAAATGTTCCTATAACTACCAATAAAAATATAATGATATTTTTCCTCATTACTGCAATGCCTTTTTAAAGAAGTTCACTGTTTTGTCCATCATTTTTAAAAGTTTAGTTTGATCTTTACCCTCAAGTAAAATTCGCATAAGATTTTCCGTACCTGAATAACGTATAAGATGACGCATACCAGCCTCTTCAATCTCAGTAAAAAGTTCTTTTACCCCTTTAATTTTTTCTATCGCTATTTTCTGAGAAATTGTAATGTTTACCAATTTTTGAGGATAAAGCTCAAAAATATCAAAGGCTTCACTTGCCGTCTTATTGGTCTCAATCATATAAGCAAAGGCTTGAAGTCCAGAGACCAAACCATCACCTGTTTTAGCATAATCTGAAAAAATTACATGACCACTCTGCTCTCCTCCAAAGTTTGAACCGACTTTTTTCATCACATCTAAAACATGTTTATCTCCTACATCAGAACGCTCAAGCGTTAACCCATGGGAAGCTAAATAATCTTCAAGACCTTGATTACTCATAACGGTGGCTACCACTTTATCATTGGCTAATTTTTTCTCATTTTTCAAATGAATTGCCAACGCCCCAATGAGTTTGTCTCCATCGACAATATTTCCTTTTTCATCGACAATAACAATTCTGTCTGCATCACCATCTAAAGCAATTCCAATGTCAGCACGTGTCTCAATCACCCTTTTTACTAATGCTTCAGGATGAGTTGCCCCACAATTGGTATTAATGTTATAGCCATTAGGCTCATTGGACATTACAATCACTTCAGCTCCTAGTTCCCGTAACACAGTAGGAGCAACAATATAAGCTGCACCATTTGAACAATCTACCACAATACGTTTACCATAAAGTGAAAATTGATTTGGAAAAGAGTTCTTAATGTGTACAATATATCTGCCCACAACATCATCAATCCGTACTGAGCGACCTATCTCTTGTTTAGTAACAAATGCCCCCTCTACCTCTTCATCATTATGGAAAATTGCTTCAATTTTACCTTCACAATCTCTATCAAGCTTATTCCCCTTTGAACCAAAAAACTTAATACCATTGTCATAATAAGGATTATGAGAAGCTGTAATCATAATCCCTGCATCACAACGCATATTTTCAGTAATAAAAGCAATAGCTGGTGTAGGCATGGGACCTATTTGAATCACATCAAACCCTACAGAAGTTAAGCCAGAGACCAAAGCATTTTCTATCATATAGCCAGAACGACGGGTATCTTTACCCACTAAAATTTTATTATATTTACTTGTTTTTTTTAAATGTATTCCAGCTGCAATGGCTAAACGCATCACTGTCATGGGATTCAACTTACCACCAGCAAGTCCACGTACGCCATCTGTTCCAAATAATTCCATAATTTATCTCCTAATTTAAAGTTATAATTTTATCACATTAAAAGGTGAATTGGGGTTAAGCCAAAAAAGATATAATATCGGCATTTAAAAATCATCTCCTATTACGTATTATAGAAGACAAAAAGGCTAGTTTTGAGTGAAAATTTAATTGGGTACATTGATGACCTTGGAAATATTATAGACACACAAAGTGCAGGAGAGAATCCAACTGCACAAGCAATTGAATATGACAATTCAGAAGCATCTTTAGAGATTGTAAGACACTCTACAGCACACCTTATGGCACAAGCAATTACAGAACTTTATAGCAATGCCAAGTTTTTTGTAGGACCAACTGTTGATGAAGGGTTCTACTATGACTTTAGAGTAGACGAAAAGATTGGGGAAGAAGACCTCAAAAAAATTGAAAAAAAGATGAAAGAACTCATCAAGAAAAAATATAAAATTGAAAAATATGAGATTACTAAAGCAGAAGCCCTAGAAAAATTTGCTTCTGATGACCTAAAACAAGAAGTTTTAAAACGTATTCCTGATGGGGTAATTTCAGTTTACAAACAAGGTGACTTTGAAGATCTCTGTCAAGGACCTCATGTTCCTGCACTTAGATTTTTGCACAACTTCAAACTAACCCGTGTAGCAGGAGCTTACCTTGGTGGTGACGAAAAAGCCGAGATGCTTACCCGTATTTATGGAATTGCTTTTGCTGATAAAGAGTCGCTTAAAGATTACATGAAAATGATGGAAGAGGCAAAAAAACGTGACCATAGAAAAATTGGTGCAGAAATGGGACTGTTCATGTTTGATGAAGAGTCTGGTGCAGGGTTGCCATTTTGGATGCCACAAGGAACAAAACTTCGACAAAAACTTGAAAATATTTTACACAAAGCTCATAGAAAAAGAGGTTACCAACAAGTACGTGGTCCTGAAATTTTAAAAGCTGACATGTGGAGAATTTCTGGTCACTACGCCTGTTATGGTGATAACATGTACCTCACCACTGTTGATGAACAAGAGTATGGGGTAAAACCTATGAACTGTATTGGACATATTCAAATTTTTAAACAAACAGGAAAATCTTACCGTGATTTACCTTTAAAATATTATGAGTATGGTGTGGTTCACCGTCATGAAAAATCAGGTGCATTACATGGTCTTCTGCGTGTAAGAGAATTTACCCAAGATGACGCCCATATTTTCTGTACTCCTGAACAAATTGCTTCTGAAGTAATAGATATTATTGAATTTGTTGATTCGGTGATGAAACTTTTTGGTTTTGAGTACACCATGGAAATAGCCACCAAACCAGAAAAAGCTATTGGAGATGATGCCGTTTGGGACTTAGCCACACAAGGACTCAAAGATGCTCTCAATGAAAATAACCTACCATTTACTATTGATGAAGGTGGTGGTGCATTTTATGGACCCAAAATTGACATTAAGATTACCGATGCCATTGGAAGAAAATGGCAATGTGGTACTGTTCAGGTAGACTTTAACCTACCAGAGCGTTTTGAAGTTGAATATGTAGCTGAAGACAACACACGTAAACAACCTGTCATGATTCACAGAGCTATTTTAGGTTCATTCGAACGTTTTATTGCTGTGTTAACCGAACACTATGCTGGAGAATTTCCACTCTTCATAGCACCAACACAAGTTATTTTTGTACCTATTTCTGAAGTCCATACTGCTTATGCAAAAGAGCTTCAATCTCAACTTATGGACATCGATATTGATAGTGAAATTTATGATAAAAATGACTCTTTAAATAAAAGAGTAAGAAATGCAGAGAAACAAAGAGTCCCTTATGTCGTCATTGTTGGTGACGAAGAGGTTGAGAATAAAACAGTTGCACTACGAAATAGACGAACAAAAGAGCAGTATAATCTTTCTTTTGATGAATTTATGGTAGAATTAAGTCAACAATTAAATGAAGGTAAAATTTGAGTAGACAAAACAACAGAAACAACCGAGGTAGAAAAAAACCTGACGACACCATTATGAATGATAAAATTCGTGCTCATGAACTCCGAGTTTTAGGAGATGAAGGTGAAGCAATGGGTATTTTATCTCGTGACGAAGCCATGCAAATTGCTGATGATAAAGGACTAGATTTAGTACTTGTATCACCAGATGCAAAACCACCAGTTGCTAAGATGATGGACTATGGTAAGTTTAAGTATGAGCAAGAAAAAAAGAAAAAAGAAGCAAGAAAAAACCAAAAAATCATTGATGTAAAAGAGGTAAAATTCTCTTGTAAAATCGCTGATGGTGACATTGCCTACAAAGTAAAACATGCACGAGAGTTTTTAGAAGCTGGTAAACATGTTAAACTAAGGGTCTTTTTACGAGGTCGTGAGATGGCAAATCCAGAGTGGGGAATTGATGTTCTTAATCGTGTTTGGCCAATGCTTGAAGATGTAGGTGTACTCGAACAAAATGCTAAACGTGATGGTCGTTATGTTAACATGTATGTCACCCCTAAAAAGAAATAACTACACAAAGCTTTACACGCTAATAAAGAACTAAACTATTTTATATTCTTCCCTCTTTAGGGAAGAATCACTATCGGAATACCATTAGTCGTACTATCCCACACTTCATCCATATCATCATTTTGCATGGCAATACACCCTTCGGTCCAATCAATAAGTATATTCATCCAATCTCCATAAGGAGAGAGTGACCATGCAGGTGGCGTTCCATGAATCATAATCATACCACCAGGACTTGCACCTAAAGCTTTAGCATGTGCTTTGTCACTAGCATTAGGGTAAGAGACATGTAAAGACTTATAATAATCATTTGAAAACTGTCGATAGTCCAATAGATATGCTCCCTCTGGTGTCTTCATATCCCCCTCCACCTCTTTGTCTCCTACAGGCACTTTTCCTAAAGTAATATGATATTTTTTAAATATCTCCCCTTGTGTAGAAAGGTACAACATACGAGTTGATTTTTTTATAATTATCTTATCTGCCATAGCATCAGCAAAAAGAGCCAATGTCCCCCCTATGAACATAAGTATAAAACGTGAAATCATAATTTTCCTTTATAATTTTCTAAAATATCTTCTTTTACTCTATCACAGAGAAGCTTTAATTGTTTTAACTCTCCCCTATTATCAATTAAGTATGTTGCTTTATGCTTCTTTTCCTCAATACTCATCTGTGCTTCAATACGACTCAATGCCTGTTCCTTTGTTGAAGAATCACGTTTCATCAATCGCTCTAACTGTAAATGAGGAGGCACATAAACTACGATACTCTCTTTAATCGGATAACGTTTTGATTCAAAGAAAAGAGGGATATCTACTAAATATGGCTTTTTCAAGTTATCTAATACTATAGATTGCTTCTCAATTTCTTTAAAAATTAAAGGGTGAAGCAAAGATTCTAAACGCTTTTTTTCTTTTTCATCAGCAAATATTAATAAACCTAATTTTTTACGAAGAACTTTTTTATGTTCAATATACTCACCCCCAAACAACTCAGCTATTTGCATATAACATGAGTCTAACATTTCATGAGCAATCTTATCTGCATCAATAATTTGAAATCCATACCCCTTAAATATATTAGCTACCGTACTCTTTCCCGTAGCAATCCCACCTGTTAAAACGATTGCATATTTAAATGCCATATATAACTCCTTTTAATATCAAAAACTCATTCTACAATATTCTTTATTTATCTCATCAACTCAATTTATTTTTCTTTTATTTTAAATCTAAGTATAATTCCAAAAAACATTAAGGATTTATATGCCATTTTCACCAAGTAAACGTAATGGTACATTGATGGGAATAGCTTTTATCGCTATCATTGCTATTATAGCCACATTTCTTGCTCAAACTTCAACCCTTAAAACTTTAGGTATTTCACCTTTAGTCGTGGGAATTGTTATTGGTATTATCTTTGCCAACTCTTTACACCACAAAATGCCAACATCATGGGAAACAGGTATTACTTTTTCAGCCAAAAAAATTTTACGTTTTGCCATTGTTTTTTATGGTTTTCGTATTACTTTTCAACAAATAGGTGAAGTAGGGCTTGAAGGTTTTTTAGTTTCACTTATTATGCTAAGTTCAACATTTATACTAGGAACATGGCTAGGAAGTAAAATTTTTAAAATGGAAGAAGACACTTCTATCTTAATCGCTTCTGGGGCTTCTGTTTGTGGTGCAGCAGCTGTTTTAGCAACCGAGCCAGTAGTTAAAGCAGAAGAGCATAAAACAGCTATTGCTGTCTCTATGGTGGTTTTATTTGGAACAATTTCTATGTTTTTGTACCCCGTACTTTATAGTGCTTTCATTGAAAATGCAAGTGGTTTTTTACACATGACAGGTAGAGAGTTTGGTATTTATGTTGGAGGGACGATTCATGAAGTAGCACAAGTTGTAGCTGTTCCAGCGTCTATTCCAGGGGCTGCTGAAGAGATGGCAAACTCTGCTGTTATTGTTAAAATGACCCGTGTTATTATGATTGCACCTATGCTTATTGTTTTAGGTATCTATTTGTCTTTTAAAGCCAAAAAAACAGGTGGTGAGACTTCAGCTGTTAAATTAGTTATTCCTTGGTTTGCAGTTTATTTCATTGGGGTAGCTGGTTTTAACTCACTCAATCTTGTCCCCAGCAATATTGTACATTGGATAAATGAAACTGATACCTTTTTACTAACCATGGCAATGACAGCACTGGGTGTAGGTACGCGTTTTGCTAAATTTAAAGGTTTAGGTTTAACCCCTATCTATACAGCACTTGGTATGTTTATCTGGCTTGTTGTGGGTGGTTTCATTGTTACGAAAGTTATTTGTAACATTTTTTAAAAAATTAACTAACAGGCATTGCACTGCAATCCTGTTACAAAATTTGCACCTCTTCCATTAACAACATACCAAACTTTTCAAAAACCTTATTCTTGGCTAAATCAATCAAATATTTAGCCTCATCAAATGTTCCTCCTCCATGATTAACTAAAAAATTTGCATGTACCATTGACCACTGCATCGCTCCTTTACTTACTCCCTTTAAGCCAACCTCTTCAATAAGTCGTCCAGCATAATCACCCTCAGGATTTTTAAATGCTGAACCAGCTGATGCTGTTTTAGGTTGGTTTGAGCGTAAATTCACTAATTCATCAAGTAACTCTTTTGAAAAACCTTTTTGAATTTTAAATCGAACTTCAGTCGCTACACCACCGAGTTTTGCAAAACGATAACCATGTTCTATGTTCTTTTTTTCAACCCATTCTCCCTCTATTTTTATGGCATCTAAAATATTAAATATCTCATAAGATTTAACCCCTGCATTCATAGCTAACATACCACCAATAGAACCAGGTAATTTAGAGACAAATTCAAAACCTGCTAAATCATTTTTTTTAGCAAAAGAGAGAAGTTTCCCAGTAGGTGTCGCTGCACCAACTCTTAAATATCCATCTTCAATTTTTAAAAATGAAAAATCTTTAGAGAGCATCATTAAAGGAGTAGGTGATGAAGAGACCAAAAGATTATTAGCATGACCAATAATTAACCTGTCTTTTGGAATTTTATCTCCATATTCTAACATTAAGACTTCAATGGGTACACCCACTTTTATGCTCGAAAATTTACTAAAGTCTACTGTTTTAAAATACATATATGCTCCATACTGTTAAACTTCTTTCAAAAAAAGATTCTAACAGTAGAAGGCTTTAACTAGCTTATAAATGCTTGATTAAACCCTACCTTTATTCTTTAATATCAATAAAATAGGCTTAAAAAACTAATTAATTTTAATTAAAATTAATTTTTAATATGAATCTTTTGAGCATTTATGCTAATTTCCTCCATAAAATGAATACGCTACCATACTTTATAGTATGATTTCTTTCAATCTTAAGTGTAAATTATTAAAATAAAATTAACTACATATTAATCTTAAGGGAGTTTGATTATGTTTAAACATTTTATTTTACTTATATCTTTATTTATTTTTACAGCTTGTTCTTCTATTATTCATAAAAAGACAACCCCCCTACCCAATAATAAAATTTATGCCATTTCTGCTTTTTGGAATTACACCCAAACACCCATGGCAGGACTTAGGGCTGCGAGTATTGTAGAGTCTGTACTCTCCCAAAAAAATATTGTCATTCACTCTCTTATTGATGGAAGTGATGATGTTGCCTTAAAAGAAGGGAAACAAAAGCTGTTTAACTTACAAAAAGAACAAGCCACAACCATAGGTGCAAACTACCTCATCACAGGCAATGTTCAAGAGTGGCAATACAAAACAGGGATCGATGCTGAACCGGTAGTAAGCTATACTATTAAAGTGATTGACCTTAGTAACAATGCCATTGTTTTTAATGCTGTGGGTGCAAAGAGTGCTTGGGGACATAAGTCCATTGGGGTGGTAGCACAAGAGATTGCCCAAGAGTTAATTCCTAAATTTATTAACTAATATTATGACACTCAAAAGGCAATCTCCTCTTCTTCAAGCATTTGAAGTACTTATTTTTACACTCATCATTGGAGCAGTAGGCTATTATATTGAGCCTAATGACCCTCTTTTAGTTCATGCTGATTTTTCATTTATGGTCTTATGGCTTGCCATTGTTACACTCTTTTATGGATTAAACATGGGACTTGTCATGTGGCTAAGTTTTGCTGTTATGAGCTTTATCTCCTATAGAGGAGATGCTGCTTTTACCAATATTTTACTTGAAAATCTATTTTTTGTTTTTCTCTATGGTTTTTTCTTTTCTAATCTACATGAAGAGATGGACAAGTTTAAGATTAAAACTAAATACTTACAACTACGTCTAAAAGAACTTACCCATGCTTTTTTTACTCTAAAAATTTCTCATGACAAACTGGAGTCCATCTATATTATTCAACCTGCTTCTTTTCGTTTTGTTATCTCTGAAATTTTAGAGAGTTCTGAACACAATACACCTAAAGAGAGTGCAAAAAATACTTTACGTATTCTAAAAAAATTTTTCTCCGTCAATTCAGCGATGATTTGGAGAGTCAAAGAGAACAAACCTCATCATATTTTTGCGTCTATTGGTCCAATCGATGAACAGATAGATAAAAAAGATAGACTGATTACCGAAGCACTTAGCCAAAAAAGAGCCATGTACCTCCATGACCTTGAAGACAAAGGACAAACTTCTTATCTTTATGCCATCCCTTTTATGGACAAACGTGATGATATTGTTGCCATTTTAATCATTGAAGAGATTCCATTTCTGTTTTACCATGAAGACACCCTTTTAAAAATAAATGTTGTCTTCAACTACATTTGGACAGAATATAAAAAACGTGCTTCACTCGACAAAATTCATGAGCGTCAACATAAAGCATTAGAGCTTTATCATGAAAACCATGAACGTCAAGATATTGTAGACTTCAAACTTGAAGTAGCAAGACTTCAAAACATTTTAAATGGCTTTAACGTTGACAGCCGTATCTATGTCATTAAAACACAAAATAAGCATCTACACCAAGAGATAGATGATTTTTTATATAACAATGAGACCCTTGAAATTTTAGACCTACATATTGCTCTAAGTTGTGAAGGAAACTACCTACATTTCATTCTTTTTCCTTTTGTCTCCAATGCCCAAATGTACCAAAAATCTAAAGACTTAGAGTTTGCCATTGAAAACCGAGCCAAAGTCATACAAATTGACAAAGAACTACAACAGCAACTGTCACACAAAGACTACCATAGTTTAGAGACAAAACAGACAAGTATACAAAATTTCAATGCTTTATTAGAGGAGTTTAGTTGTGATTCTAGCTTATGATATAAACAGTATAGTTAATCTACTCACCCAACAAAACAACCCTAAAGCTCTATTAATTTTTATTGCCATTGAAGTGCTTATTTGGATACTTATCTCTTATATTGTAATCCAATTTGCACCCCAAAAGTACAAAAAGTTTAAAAAAGAGATGTTTTTTTTCTTTCTCATCATCAATGTTGGTTTGCTTTTTGTTGGTATTTTTTTAACTCTTATCATGCTACTTTTTGGTTTGTCATGGGCAACACACCGTCAAAGTCAACCCAATTTTGAAGCTGTAAGCTTTGAAGAACATGTTTCTGAATTTCCAATTGTCTATAGTAAATTTCAAGAAGGTGTTTTGACGATGGAAGGGGAACATAGTAAAACAATATCAAGTGATGAAAAAATTAAATCTTTAAGAATACTTTACGACTCCAATGCCCAAGGAAACATTGCTAAAATCAAAAACTTTTTAGGCGACAGCTCTGATGAGACACGACTCTATGCCTTTGCACTCATTGCTTCTTTTGAAAAAAAGCTTAATACCCAAATTAAAAACCTACAAGAGAAAATAGAAAGTGCCAAAGATGAAAAAGAGAGAAACAAACATAATTTTGAACTAGCCTTTACCTATTGGCAATTTATTTTTCATGGCGTGGCTTCTGAAAAACTCTCTGGCTTTTACACCAAAAAAATAGAAAAGACCCTTACTCATATTGACAATCAATCTAATGCATTTGTACTCTTAGGTAAGATTAATATCTTTAATAAAAACTATGAACAAGCCGAGAAAAATTTTCAAAAAGCTGTTAATTTAGGCTTACCCCAAGAGGCTATTTTTACTTTTTTAGCTGAAATAAAATTTGCACAAGGTAAATACAATGAGGTCTCCAAATACATATCTCCTGAGCTGTTTAACATTGACATCCGTCTTAAACCCATTGCTCAAATGTGGATGAAGTCATGAAGATACTTTTAGAGCAAGATAATCCAGATATACTTATTCCCTGTGAGGGAACATACCCTTATGTACGTGGAGGTGTTTCCTCATGGATTGCACAACTTATCAAAGGTCTTCCCCAATACAAATTTGGTATTGTGTTCATTGGAAGTAGGCGACAAGATTATGGTGAAAAACCTCTTTATGAGCTTCCTTCAAACCTTGTTTATCTAGTTGAACTGTTTATGTTTGATGAAGAAGAAAAACCAAAAATACATGCTTCCAATGGAGATATAGAAGATTTTAAAGAACTAGAAAAACTCTATCTTTGGTTTAGAAAAGCCAAAAAAGAGGTTGCCTTTCCTAAAGATTTAAAAAATTTAGATTTTTTCTTAAAAAAAATCTCTGAATCTAACTTTTTGTACTCCAGAGAATCATGGTACTTTATTAACAAAAAAAATCAAGAGAACTGCTCTGATATCTCATTTTTAGACTATTTTTGGTCGGTTAGAAGTATTCACATTCCCATTTGGAAAATGGCAAAACTGGCAAAACTCCTTAAAGACAAGGGAACAATTTTACATTCACCCTCTACAGGGTATGCAGGGTTTCTCTCTAGCTTAATTTCACATGACACAGGTAAACCTTTCATCTTAACTGAACATGGCATCTACACCAAAGAGCGAAAGATTGACCTCATCTCTAGCTCTTTAACACTCTATAAAAAACTCGATTTGTTTCGAGATACTTCAGAGACCAACTATATTCAAAGCATGTGGGTACGTTTTTTTGAAGGCATTGGAAAGATGACCTATAGTAGAGCAAACCCTATTTTGTCACTCTATGGCGTTGCCAAAGAGACACAAATTGCTTATGGGGCAGATGCTAACCTCTGTAGAGTCATTCCCAATGGTGTAGATGTTGAAAAATTAAGCCGAACTATTCATGAACGCCCAGAGGGTATTCCCCAAATCATTACCCTTATTGGTCGGGTGGTCTCCATTAAAGACATTAAAACATTCATCCAAGCCATTCGGATTACAGCCAATAGTATCCCTAATGTTGAAGCATGGGTGGTAGGTCCTGCTGATGAAGAGAAAGAGTATGCCCAAGAGTGTTATGAACTCATTGACATTTTAGATTTAAAAAAGAACATTAAATTTCTTGGATTTCAAGACATCTCCAAAATCTTACCCCAATCAGGCATCTTAACCCTAACCTCCATTAGTGAAGGTATGCCCTTGGTTATCTTAGAAGGTTTTGCTGCTGGTGTACCTTGTGTAAGTACCGATGTAGGCTCGTGTTCCGAACTCATCTTTGGAGGAGAAAACCCTGAAGATAAAGCCTTAGGCTCAGCAGGGGTCATTTGCCCCATTGCCAATGCTGAAGCTTTAGCCAAAGGCTACCTTGAACTGTTAGAAAATGAAGAGCGTTGGAAAAAAGCTCAAGAGGTCGCCATTAAAAGAGTTAACACTTTTTATACCGAAGAACTTTTTTTAAATACCTATCAAAAGGTCTATGAAGATACTTTTGCAACCTTAAAAGAGGAGTCATCATGGCAGGAATAGGGTTTGAACTTAAACAGATTTTAAAAGAAAAATCCTTAACGGCTGTTTTTAAAACATTCTCTTACTCTGCTGTACTTAGTTCTGGCCCTTGGGTTATTTCAATGATTATCATTTTGGGTATTGGTCTTTCTAATATCTATTTGTATCACACCCAAGACCCCACACAAACCATGCTAAAAGCTTCAGTTACCTATGTATCTGCCTTAGCATTAAGTTCTGTCTATACTGGCTTTTTTCAGCTTCCTTTTACGCGTTTCATTGCTGACCGTATGTATGAAAAAAAACATTATCTTATTTTACCTAACTTTATTGGTACAATTATTATCACCATTTTAGGGGCTTTTATTATTGCTTTACCCCTTGCTATTTTTCTCTTCGACACACAGAATAATCTTTTTCTCCTACTCTACATTACCCTCTTTATTGTTCTCTCATGTGTTTGGGTAGCCAATATTTTAGCTGCAAGTTTAAAGCTCTATAAACATGTGATTGTTTTTTACCTTTTAGGCTATGCCCTCATCTATCTTTGTGCTTTTTTACTCAAAGATTATGGAATGATTGGTCTGCTTATTTCATTTATTATTGGGAATTCACTACTTTTTATTTTACTCTTTTTTGGCATTATCTACTACTATCCATCATTCAATAAAAAAAACCAACGTTTTATTCGCTTTGACCTATTTAAAGAGACTTTTGGAAAATTTTATTGGAAATTAGGTTTTTCTGGAATGCTCTACAACATTGCCATCTGGGTAGACAAAGTTATTTTTTGGTTCTCTCCTATTGTTGGTTATGTAGTAATTGACAAACTTCATGCTTCCATGGTATATGATTTCCCTATTTTTCTAGCCTACCTTTCCATCATTCCAGGCATGGCAATTTTCTTTTTTAGGCTTGAAGTGGACTTTGCAAAAGCCTATGAAAAGTTTTACCGAGCCATTAACAAACATGGGACACTTTCTCAAATACGTTTCTATAAAAAACAGATGCTCCAAGCCGTTACCAAAAGTCTACATGAAATTCTATTTGTACAAGGTATGTTTAACATTTTACTCTTTCTCTCTGCTGAAAAACTCTTTGAAGTATTGGTGCTACCTAAGCTTTACCTACCACTTTTTTATGTTGATGTGATTGGGGTACAACTACAACTGGGCTTCATGTCTATTTTAGCCTACCTCTACTACTTAGACAAACAAAAAGAGACACTACTCTATACTTTGGCTTTTGTCATCATCAATGCCCTACTCACTTGGATCAGTATTCAAATGGGTCCTTACTTTTATGGCTATGGTTATGCCACGACACTACTTATTTTATTTGTGGCAAGTATTCGTACGCTTAACAACATTTTACAGGAGTTAGATTATGAAACATTTATGTTACAGTAAGCTACTTTTTTTACTGTTTATGCTAACTTCAAGCCTCTTAGCAAGTGAACGTTATGCCTTTATTTATAGTAAAAACATTGACGATAGGTTCATAAACTTTTATGACAAAGTGGTGGTGGAAGCTGACTCTATTGACAACATCTATGCCATGCGTTACCCTAAAAAAATAGTTGCCTATGTGAGTGTCGGAGAAATTGAACCTTGGCGTAAAACAAAAACACCGTATAAAAAGTCATGGGTCATTTCTAAAAACAAAACATGGAACTCTTTAGTAGCAGACCTCAATAAGAACGCCTACCAAAATTTTATTTTTGAGCGTATCGCAAAACTCCATAAAATGGGTTATCAAAATTTCTTTTTAGATACCATGGATGCCTATCATGTAACGGCTGATGATAAAGAGCTATTTAAAAGTCAACAAAAAGCACTAATTGCTTTTATTCATAAACTGCATAAGAAATACCCACAATCAAAAATCATTATTAACCGTGGTTTTGAACTTTTAGATGAGATTCATGAAGCTATAGATGCAGTTGTTGCAGAGAGTCTTGTTAATCGTTATAATCATAAGGACAAAAGCTATGCTCTTGTTCCAAAAGATGACCAAGAATGGTTACTCTCAAACTTTAAAAAAGCACAAAAATATGGTTTAGATGCCATCTCCATTGACTACACAGACAAATCAACTAAAGAGAGGGTAGAAATTGCTAAAAAAATTAAAGCTTTAGGCATTATTCCTTATGTCACCGATGGACTGCTTCAAGAACAAGGAGAATGTGAAATTGAACGCATACGACGTGATGTGCTTATTTTGTTTAACCAGTCCATAGTTAAAGAACAAAATCTCATTTACTCTGATCCTCACCTTTCTATTTCACTTCCGATAGAACATTATGGTTATGTGCCTATTTTATATGATATCTCAAAAAAAGAGCTTCCCAAGCGTGTTGAAGATAAATACCACTCCGTCATTATTTGGCAATATGGTAAAACAAAAAATGATACTAAGCTTTATGAGTGGATTTTAGAAACAAAAAAGAGGGGTATTAAAATTCTCTTTTTTGATAACTTTTCTATACTGAATAACAATGAAAAGCTAAAAGCCCTAAATCTTCAAAAAGAGACCAATACAAACAAGCTAACAGATATAAAAATGGCACATTATCATGATTCATATAAAGCTTTTGAAATTCCCTATAAAGGAAATTATGAAGAGGTATTAATAAAAGGAGAGATTGAAAAAGAGATTCTTAAAGTAGCGTACCAAAATGGACAAACTTCAACACCTGTAGCCATCACCTCATGGGGAGGTTACGCATTAAGCTCGTCTTTTCGACTTACCATTGATAGGGAAAGCTACTGGACAATCAACCCTTATCAATTTATAAAAGAAGCCCTTCAATTTGATGAAATTCCTATGCCTGACCCAACCACCGAGGCAGGTAGACGAATTTTATTTATACATATTGATGGTGATGGATTTATGGAGCCTGTACGTGTTGAGATGCAACTCTTTTCGACAGAATATCTTTTAGAACATATTTACAAAAAATACCCACTACCACATACGCTTTCTATCATTCAAGGTGAAGTAGAGAGACTCTACCCTAAAGATAGAGAACGCATGGAAAATATCACAAGAGAACTTTATGCCTTACCTTGGGTTGAACCAGCTTCCCATACACTTTCACATCCATTTTTTTGGGCTAAGGTTGTCAAAAATAAGCAAAATGTGCAAACAACCTTGGGAAAGCATTACCATCTTCCAATCAAAGGCTATAAATTTTCATTAAAAGCAGAGACTGTTGAGAGTGTTAAATATGCACTCTCCTTTGCTCCAAAGTCAAAACAAAATGAAAAAATTCTGTTTTGGACAGGAGACTGTCAACCCCCTAAAAAAGTACTGGAATATGTAGAGAAAAATGGTATTCTTAGTATGAATGGAGGAGACACAACCATCCAAAAAAGCAAACCAACCCTACAACATATTGCTCCTTTTGGCTTACAATATGACGAGTATTGGCAAATCTATACAGGTCAACAAAATGAAAATGTCTATACCAATGACTGGCTAGGACCTTTTTGGGGCTTTCGTAATGTAATTGAAACTTATAAAATGACCAATAAACCCTATAGGGTCAAACCTATTAATATCTATTACCATTTTTATGCAGCTTCTAAACTGGCTTCATTTTCTGCACTAAAAGAGATATATGAATGGGCTGTAAAACAAAAAACCTCAAAGCTTTATGCCTCACAATACATCAAAAAAGGTCAAGGTTTCTACCGTACAGCTTTAGGAAAAATAAAAAATGGTTTTGAAATACGAAATCAAGGTCACTTAAAAACCTTACGTTTTGACAAAAAAATCAACATTGACATTCAAAAGAGTAAAGGTATAGCTGGACATAACTTTGATAACAATACTTCTTATATCACACTGGATAGTACTGGTAAGTATGAACTTATTTTAAACAAGAACAATCGTTCACCTTATTTAATAGACAGTAATGGTTGGGTTGACAAAGTACAAAATACTGAAAATAAATATAGTTTTGAACTAAAGTCAAATGTAGCATTAGAAGCAAATTTTCATTTAGCTAAAGGCTGTAAATATCAAATCACAAAACATTTTAAAAGTAAAAAAATAAAAAATATTTTATCTATTTCTAGTAGAAAAAGCAAAGGAGCTAAGATTGTATTCTTCTGTCAATAATCATGATAAAAGTAAATCTATTCTTGCCTTTCATGAACTATTAGGAATCATTGCTGTCTTCTCATTTGTACTCTATCTTCTATTTCCAAAAGGAAACATTGAAGACTTTTTAGATACACAAGAAAATAATACCAATCTCTCTATTAACTATCTACAGAGTATGCTACTTTACCACCCTGATAACCTTGATTTAAAAATGATGTTAATGGAAAAGTACACCCAAGTAGGTCAAGAAAAAAAAGCTCTTGAGATTAATGTAAAACTTATCAAAAACACCAAAAATAAAAAGTTTCTCAATCAACTCTATAAAGTAGAATACTTACTCTATAAATCTCTTTATTTTAAAAATCAAACACCTGAAAAATTACAAGCACTTAAAAAGAGATTGTTGAGCTATTATGAATTTAGTCAGGGTATGCGAGATTATCTTTTCTTTTTTGGTGAGTCTACCAACATTGACTATCTCTATTTAAAATACCATTCTCTCAAAAACTTTATGAAAGAAAATCCAGAAATAGTAGACTATGAACTTGAAAAAATGGCTTTTGATTTAGCCAGTACGCTAAATTATGAAGAGGAGGCTTATACTTATTTACAAAAGCTTATTAAGTACCCTGAAATTAATGATGAGCTTAAAGAGTACCTTGTCTACTCACTTTTTGAACGCAATGAGTTTACTAAAGCTAAAGAAATCACTACTAAGTTTTTTTTAGAAAGTCAAAGTGATGATGAAATTACCAAGTTTTTTCACTTGGCACTCTATGCTTTAGTTCAAGATAAAAACAAAACAGCCACAGAAGTAAGCCAACTCATTCAAAACTATGCCAACTTAAAAACTTTACAGCCCACAGATATTACTATTATCTTAAATACACTTTTAGAGTTAGGAGAGAGCAAAGAGGCTGCTAACTTTAGTATCAATATGTTCTATTTTAACCCCGAGACCTTTACTGAGACAAGTATTGACTTAGCACTTACAAGTTTGCTTTACCATTCAGAACTAGAACAAGCACGAATCATAAGTTTTTTTGCAGAATCTAAATTTAACAAACAAAAATATCTTGATAAAACTATTCTAATCTCTACATGGCTAAGCGATAACGAAGCTGTCATCGCTCTAAATAAAGAGGGATACCACAAATATAAATCTAAAATTTATGAAACCTATTTTTTAAATCATGAGAACTTAGATGATAATTATGAGATTTTAGGAGAAATTTATAAGAAAAAAATTAGACATAAAAACTATGTTTATCTTGATAATCTTGCTAAGTATTATGATTATACAGGAGAAATAAACCAAGCAGAAGAGTACTTTACAACGCTTTTCAATAAAACGCATCATAAAAAAGCCCACTATTATGCCATTGACTTTTCTTATAAAAATAGCCATTTTAAAAAAGGCTTAAAGCTTTATAAACACTATATATCAAACTATGGAAAAGATGCTAAACTCCAAGAAACTTCTATTAAAAAACTTTTAGCCCTTAAAAAGTTTAAAGAAGCTTACGCTATGAGTCAACAATTAAATACTTTAAAAAAGAAACAACGCTTTAATGATTTGGCTTGGCAAGAGAAAGATTATGCCTCTTTATACACAAGACTATGGCAAAATGAAAAAAAGAATCTACTCAATCCACAGAATTTTGAAGAACTCATTTTACTAGAAAAACAACTCAACAAAGGTAAAAAACTTAACTACCTCTACCAACAAGCATGGGAAAAAACAAAAAAACCTTATTATCTTAGTCTATTTTTATATGATTTATTAGAAAAAAAAGCCTTTAAAAAGTTTTCAAAAGCACTCAATACACTCAATAAAAAAGAGAAACAAATTCTTAACCAAGACAGTGAATTTCAAGTTTTACTTGCCAATCACTATGCCACAACTAATAAAATAAGCTTAGCACTTAAAAGTTATGAAAATATTTTTAAATTAAACCCAAAAAATAGTATACATCATCAATCGTATCTTTGGTTTCTACTCGATAACAAAGTAAAATACCCAGAACTCATTCAAAAGATTAGACAAGAGTTAGCTTATCTAAAAGAGCATCCTACTTTACGAAATGAAATGGGTATGGTTTCTATAGTTGCTGCGATGAGTACTAAAAAGCATGAACTAGCAGAGTACTGGCTTCAACAACTACAATATTCTCCCAAAAATAAAGAATATAAAAGACTGGCTAACGAAATTAAACGTATAAAAAAAGAAAAACTCTATTCCCAATATGACAAAATGCTAAATGAAGAGTATTTAGATACTCAAATTAATTTCAAAAGAAAAAGTTTAGGAAAGTTACTAAAAGTTGAAGAGACAAACTTTACTAAACAATGGAATTTATATCAAAACCTAAAGAGTAAAATTAGTTTAAATCATTATCGTTATAGAGCAACGAATAAAAAAGCTACCATACAAAATGCTTTTGATATCTCTTTAAAAAATTCTAAGAAAAAATTTCTTTGGGATTTTCATTTAGGTCTACTCCATGCCCGAAAAGATTTTATAAGCAGTTCTTTAAGCCTAAATTATACCATGCATAATTTTCAAATTAATGTAGAGTCAAAGTACCAAAACAAAACCCAACTTACCCCAAAGTTAGAACAAAATGCCCTTGAAAATACTTTAGCTTTAACACTTCAAGCCAATATAAATCGACGTACTTCTGTTAGTTTGTTGAGTAAAAATAGTACCTTTGAGCATATTGAGGGTAAAAATTTAGGTTCAGTTAAACAACTACAATTTAATGCCAATCATACGCTACATCTAGGTTATCCTGATATTACGTTAAATGCCTATGTAAGTGACAATCAATTTTCAAAAAATATTGCTCAAGACTTTTTAGAACTGGGTATAGGAGCTAGTATTGGACGAACACGTCAAAACACCCTCAACAACTCATGGAAACCTTTTGGAAGTTTTGCCTTGGCTATTAATGAGCAACAACATCTTGGAGGGTCACTCTCACTAGGAATTTCCAAAACAGTTAACGCAGAAGACTCTTTAGACTTACTCTTTGACTACTACAATGGAATTGGTGTGATTAGCGAACCCATCTACTCTCTTAATCTAAAATATAGATTTTAATTACTCTTTGTTCTATGGGAGAATATGCTAACATTTCAATAATAATTTTACTAAAGGTAAACAATGATTTTTATTGATGATGTAAGAGCAAATGAAGTAATGGACAGTAGGGGAAATCCTACCGTTCAAGCAACAGTAAGTTTAAGTGATGGAACAGTGGCCTCTGCCATTGTTCCAAGTGGTGCGAGTACAGGAAAAAGAGAAGCTCTTGAACTTCGTGATGGTGGAGATCGTTACATGGGTAAAGGTGTTTTAAAAGCTTGTGAAAATGTCAATGAGAAAATTTCTGAAACACTTCTTGGACTCTCTCCTTACAATCAAGCTGAAGTAGATATGACAATGAAAACACTTGATGGTACGCAAAACTATGGTGAGCTTGGAGCAAATGCTGTGCTTGGTGTCTCTATGGCAGTAGCCAGAGCAGCTGCAAAGTCTCTTAACATGCCACTATACCGTTACTTAGGTGGAGCAAATGCTGTCACCTTACCTGTACCTATGTTTAACATTATTAATGGTGGAGAACATGCAAACAACTCAGTTGATTTTCAAGAGTACATGATTGTGCCTCATGGATTTGATACCTTCTCTCGTGGACTCCAAGCTGTTGCAGAAATTTATCAACATCTTAAAAAAATTATTGATGGTATGGGTGAAAGCACGGCTGTGGGTGATGAAGGTGGATTTGCACCAAACTTAAAATCAAATGAAGAACCTCTTCAAGTAATTATTCAAGCCATTGAATCTGCTGGATACAAAGTGGGTGAAGAGATTGGATTAGCACTAGATGTTGCTGCTTCTGAACTTATTAATGATGCTGGACTATATGTTCTTAAATCTGAAAATAGAGAATTAACATCAGCTGAACTGGTAGCCTACTATGCTGATTTA
The DNA here is from genome assembly GCA_027081065.1 of Campylobacteraceae bacterium. The sequence goes on along the minus strand of JALWLW010000057.1, from coordinate 6,291 downwards.
TGTGCTAAGTACCCTATTGTTTCGATTGAAGATGGATTAAGTGAAGATGATTGGGAAGGTTGGAAAATTCTTACTGATGAATTAGCAGACAAAACACAACTTGTAGGGGACGATTTATTTGTAACCAATGTTTCTATCTTGGCTGAAGGAATTGAAAAAAATATTGCTAACTCAATCTTAATTAAACCAAACCAAATTGGAACAGTTTCTGAAACCATGCAAACCATTAGACTAGCTCAAAGAAATGGTTACACTTGTGTCATGAGCCACCGTTCAGGTGAGAGTGAAGATACTTTTATTGCAGACTTTGCAGTAGCATGTAATACAGGGCAAATAAAAACAGGTTCTACAGCACGAAGTGATAGAATTGCTAAGTATAACCGTCTTTTAGAGATTGAGAGAGAACTAGGACAGTTTGAATACCTTGGAACAGCAATTTTTAACTAGATGAAATTCTCCTTTCAAGAAGACATTGTACCCATTGTTAACAGGCTCGAGGAGATTCTCGGGCTTTCATTTAAAGTATTTTTAATGACCTCTTTACTTGTTATGGCATTGGGTATCTATATTGCCAACTTACTTTTTGGTAATCACTCCCTACAAGTTTTAGAAAGCTTACGATACAAAGAGACAAAACTTATTCAAGAAATTGAAGTCCTCAAAAAAGAAAATGCCAAGTTACATAAAGAGTATCTTGAATGGACCGATGCTAAGTAGTTGGTTTAACTAATACTTTTATAACAACCATTGAGATAATAACCTCTAATAAACTCGCTAAAATAACAGCATTATAAGCATAATTTGCAATATCACTATTTTCATTGGCAATGGTTGCCATAGCAATCATAAGTGTTAAGGGCATAGAGAGTGCAAAACCAACCAATAAGGCTTGTCGTTTACTAGTAATAAAAGACAAAGTAAACGCTGCAATGAGTCGAATAGAGAACATCCCAAATAAAAGAACCATTGTCATTAACCATACTTCCCAATCAATAATATTTTTTAAATCAAAAGAAGCACCCACATAGATAAAAAAGATAGGAACTAAAAAACCAAACCCAAAAGATGACATTTTTTCTTCAAGCTCTTTTTTGTGATGAAAAAAAGTTGAAATAAAAATTCCAGCAATAAAAGCACCAAAAGCCACTTCAAGATGAAGTTTTAACATGATAGAAATCATAATAAAAAATATACCCATAGCAAGGCGTAAATCTTGATATTTACCATCTACTGTTTTAGAATTAGGCATCAATATCGTTTTAAGTTCAGGATACCACCAAAAAAGTGTTTTAAACAAAATATATAAAGCCCAAATAACCCCCAAGAAGATAATTAACAGTGAAATTTTTGCTATAAATGCTTCTAATGTTGTCACCGTAGATGAAGCTTCAAAAAGTGTTAAAGCAATAATACTCAGAACCTCTCCCAATGTTCCTACTAAAAAAGCAATCTTCACCCAACGTGACTCTTTGCCATACTCTTTTGATAAGGTTGCTAAAACACCAATGGAAATAAGAGGTAAGATAATAATAAGTACCGAGCTTAAACTAAAAAAAAGACCAAATAAAATAGCCAATACCCACATAATAAGCAAAAAATAAAAAGCTTGAAAAATATAGACTTTAGGCATCTTAAATATAGTTCGTAAATTCACCTCTAATCCAGCTAAGAACATTAAATAGAGAAAACCTACATGTGCAATGAGAAAAAAATTATCATCCGAGATATCAAAAATACCTAAAAATGCCAATATTGAACCAAGTACAATCTCAATAGGGGCTGTAGGCAATGAGAGTAACCTAGACAAATGTGGAGAAAAAACCAGTATTAAAGAGACTGCTAAAATAGCAGCAATACTTCCATTATCCATGACAGCTTGTTGCTACTCCATATCCTAATCTATCTAACATTCTTTTATCTTTTTGGGGTGCATCTCCTACTGTAGTCAAATAGTTTCCAATGACCATAGAGTTTGCACCTGCTTCAAACATTAGTTCTTCACAACCATCAAAAAGAAGTTCTCTTCCTGCTGCTACCATTAGTAACTTATCTTCACCCAAAAATTTTCTAGCACGTTGAACAATTTCAAGGGCTTCTTCTTTTGAAATATTTCTTGTTTTAATTGGTAAGGCAATATTGGGATGATAAAAGTTTAAAGGCGTAGACTCTGGATTTAATGAAGCAATAGAGTTGAGTAAAGAAGTTCTATCTTCAGCTGTCTCACCCATGCCAAAAATACCTCCCGTACAGAGTTGCAAGCCTACAGACTTTGCATTTTGACAGGTTTCATAACGTTCAGACCAATTATGTGTTGTACAGATACTAGGGTAATAAGCTTCTGAAGTCTCTAAATTATGATTATAACTGTCAATACCATGGGCTTTTAAATAGCGTAGTTGCTCTACAGAAGCTGTTCCATTACAAGCAATAAGATTTAAATTTTCAACTTCAGCTTTAATGGCTCTTGCAGCACGTGCTACGAAATCCACTTTTTTATCATCTAACCCTTTTCCAGCTGTCACCAAACAATAGCCTAATGCACCATAAGACTTAGCCTTTTTAGCTTCTTCAATAATGGTATCTATGGACTTATAGTTATAACGCTCTATATCAGCATGATAACGTACACTCTGTGTACAAAACTTACAATCTTCTAGGCAAGTACCAGACAAAATATTGTTGATGGCACATAAAAATATCTCTTTTTTCATATTCGCATTATTCCTAATTTCCAAGAAGAGATTGCTGAAAATAATTTATAAAAATTTATAGTGTATAATTAGAAAAATAATCCAAAACATTATAAAGGCTTTCTTTGAACAAAGTACACAAAATAATATTGATATCTTTAATAACTATCATTAGCATAATATTTTCTCTCTTTTTTATTAATCAACAACCTCAAAAGCCCATTAGCATTGAACCTATTAAGATTGAACCTCTTCAAATTAAAACAGAAGCTAAAGTGACTCCTCCTAGTGATATTTTATTAAAATTTAAACAAGCAACAGCTCAAGCGACGCTGAATTCCCAACCTAAAACAGAAGAAGTCGCTGAAAAAATTTTAAAAACTTTAAAAGAGAAAACAGCAATAGAGAATAAAGAAACTTTAGTTATGAAACAAAAAAAAGAGATAAATAAACCTGCTATAAACAAAAAAGTCATTCATAAAAAAGAAAATAAAACTTCAATAACAAAAGTAAAATCAAAAACAAACAAAAAGATAAAAATAACGAAAAAAAGTAAAACAACAAAAAAAGTAAAAGTCGTAAAAAATACTCAAAAAAATAAACCTAAAATAGCCACACCCAAAATAGATAAAGCTTCGCCTACATCTCATATGAATCCAAAAGAAGTTCAAGCACATAAAAATAAATATGCGAATAAAGTAAAAAGCATCGAAGCTTCAAAAAACTTTGAGATAAAAGAGACAAAAAACAATTTACCAGATGCATACTATTTTAAAGATGAACAAATTCCAAATAAAACACTTAGCTCCACTACTGAACCAATTGGTTATGTAAAGACATTAGGTGTTGTTGATGTCTCAAATGAATATGAGGTAAACTTTGATATTTCAAAAAAAGTTGAAGTAGCGCAAGAAGGTATTGTTGATATTTCAACAGCCACTACAGAGACAGAAGAGTTAAAAAAGTTACAATTTGTCAATACGCTTGGTGTTGTTGAGGTCTCAGATGAATTTGAGACCATAGAAGCAAAAAAACATCTACCTTAAAAAATTTTAATGGGCGCGTAAGAAATTCTATGTCAATCCGATAGAATAACAAATTCAAAAGGAAATGACATGGAAAGAAAATTTGATTTAGAAGAAGCCTTAGAACAAATCAAGGCAGAAGCAAAAATAGATGGGAAGAATGGTGTACTTGCACCATTGATCAAAGAGTTAACAGAAGCTGCATTAGAAGCAGAGATAGAATCCCATCTATCCCAAGAGTTAGCAAGAAACAGAAGAAATGGAAAATCTAAAAAAACAATGAAAAGCTCTGTAGGAGAGTTTGAGTTAGAAGTACCAAGAGACCGAAATAATTCCTTTGAACCCCAAATGGTTAAAAAACACCAAACTCATATTAGTGACCAGTTAGAAGAGAAGATATTATCTCTCTATGCATTAGGTAATAGCTATAGTCAAATAAGTGAATATATTGAAGAGATATATGCTGTACACTTCTCAAAAGCTTCAATAAAGTAACAGATAAAATCATACCTATGCTAACAGAATGGAAAGAGAGACCATTACAAGCTCTCTATCCTTTTGTTTGGTTAGATGCCATTCACTATAAAGTAAAAGAAGATGGACGTTATATCTCTAAAGCTTTTTATACCGTACTGGGTGTTGGGATAAATGGAAGAAAAGAGATATTAGGACTCTATCTTAACGAAAGTGAAGGAGCTAAATTTTGGTTATAGGTACTAACTGATTTACAAAACAGAGGTGTTGAAGATATATTGATTGCCTCAATTGATGGACTAAAAGGTTTCCCTGATGCTATAAACTCTATATTTCCTGATACTCAAGTTCAACTCTGTGTTGTTGACACAGAATCTTGAACAGTCCCGATATAAAGGCTGAAATAGTGGCTTATATCGATTATTTTAGGGTTTATTTCTTTTACTTTTTACGATTTCTCGAATTTATAAGTTTTAGGGAGGGAAAATGTTATTATTGAGTCAATTGAAACTGGAAAGATTGGTTCTTTCGCAGTCTCTAGAGAAACGATACAAACATAACTCTAGCTTTTTAGTTCTTTAACTGTTAAAAATAGACGGATAGACCAACAGTTGTACCGAAACCAGTACGTTTATAATCTCCCCCACCATCTATATCTACATCTTGACTTACATAACCTACTCCAGCATCAATAGAGATATCATTTCGAATAAAGTAGTTTAAACTTGCTCCAAGACCCCATTCCATTCCATCATAATCGTTACGACCTTCTTCTCCATTTACAAGTCCTATATAAGCAAGTGGCTTGACACTCATTTTAGGTGCTATAGGAATATTAAATGCAATTGCTGGACCAATGATAGTTTCAGAGCTATCTTGGTTTCCTGCTTCAGATGATTCATACTCCCAGTGTATCCCAACGCCAAGGTTAGGTGCTACATAATAAAGACCATCAATAGAAAGCTCAGTTCCATCCACATCAGTGTCATTACCATTTTGATCGACTGTAGCAGAAGCAAATGTGAAATTAGCTCCTCCTGATACTTCAATAGTTCCTGTATTGATATTATAGGCAGATAGCGTATTAGGAATAATTCCCATAGTTAATAGGGTTAATAATAATCTTTTTTTCATGTTAATCCTTTAAGATAATATATTGAAGTTATAGTCTATCAAATAAAAACAAAGGAAGCTATAAATATTTTAATTTGTGTTTTTTTATTAAAAATAGTTTAATAAAAGAAGAATATATTCTTTACGCTATAATCATATCTATGAAAACACTACACATCTACTCAACTTCTCGTGCCATTAGAAACATACGCCTAGCTCAAAAAGGACAAGAGGGTCTGGGTGATAAGATAATGCCCTGATTTTTCTAGACAACTTTTAATCTAAATTTATTTCCACCTCAAATACTATTAAATCATGCCACTTTTTGTATAAAATCAAGATAACTATTCATCGATTTTTTATAGTTAAGTGATGAATGAAATCTCTTAAAGTTGTATTTGTGTATATATGCCCTAATTCCCTCTTTTAACTCCTTGATTGTTGATGTGGTAACCTAAATTCATACCCCTAGTACTCTCATATATTTAAGTACTCTATTATTACCTATATAATATCCCTCTTTAATGAGCTGTTGATGAATCATTCTATAATCATACTCTGGGTTATCTACATATATCTCATCTATCCTATTAAGTATTTTAAGGACTGTGTTACTAAATGGTTTAGGTTTACAGTAGAGTATGCTTCTACTTATCCCTAAAAGTTTTGTCTCTCTTGTCTTTGAGAGTGTTGTGAGCTTGGAGTCGACAAGTTCTTTTTTATCAGATAAGTCCAAGCTCTTTTGTCCTCGTTCCTGTGGAATTTCGCTACGCTACATGCTTTCCCACTGCCCAATCTCACTCTATTGTAGTTCGTCCTAATGCTTTAGCTAAGGCATCATTTTCTTTCTTTAACTTCGCTATTTGCTCTTTATTCTCTTTTGCATTTTTATCTCTCTCAAATGCTTTTGAAGCATTAGCTAAAAACTCTTTTTTCCAATTCTGTATGGTTTTTGGTGTCACTTTATATTGTGTTGCTAACTCACCTAT
>JALWLW010000056.1 GCA_027081065.1 Campylobacteraceae bacterium | reverse complement strand
GTATTAGACTAACAGAACAGTTAAACTTAGGCTTTTGAAAAGGTTTGATAGATGAGGTTAGAGGTAGTTAGATTGTTATATGGTGGAGGCGTGGGGAATTGAACCCCAGTCCTAAAATAGCTAGAACCATGAATCTACATGTTTAGTCGATATTGATTTTTCTCATCTTGCTTCGCACAACATCCAAAGCTATGCAAGACCAGTCAAAATTCTCACACTGTAGCATGACTTCTACAGAGCATATCCATCAGATGTGATGCCTAAAATCCGATTAAGATGGAACTCGTCGGTAAGGCAGTCCTCCGATCACTCGGGGTTTACTTACGCTACTGCGTAAGCTGGACGGTAATCTGTATTGTTTGCAGTTATGCATTGTGAGCCGTGTAACGGAATTGCTCAGTCCGACATGCACATAGCTCCGACTACTCCAGTCGAAACCAAGTCGCCCCCATATTCCATGTAAGTAAGATATATGAAGGAAATTACCTACAGAGGAATATTAATTATAACACAAAGTTTTTTTTCTGTCAAGATTATGCTGAAATTTTAACACTATTATTATCATTAATAACATGATTAATTCGTTCAGTGATTTCTTCTATTTCTAGCTCTTTTAGCTCTTCTTCTTCTCGAAGCTTTAAAATCTCTTTACGCAATTGTGCCTCTGTCTCACTATTTGAAGCTATAGATATTTTTAAAAGACGATTCTCTTCTTTAAGTGCTTCATATTTCTCTAAAACCAATGTTATTTTGCTATCCAATGCTTCTAAGGTTCTATTATTTTCCATACTTATCCTTAATTTTATTTTATAAATAGATATTAAAATTATAACTGGTTTTTCTATTATTCATTAATTTTTTCTTTAATTTCTTTCGCAATAGCTGAAATTTTAGTGATTTTTTGACTATTGGTTAAAGTTTCATCTAAAAGAACTTTTACAAAGGCTGAACCCACTATGACACCATCTACACCTTTTGCTTTCTCTTTAGCCGTATCTTGATTAACCCCAAAGCCTACATAAACAGGTGTTTTTGTATACGCTTTAATGCTCGTAATAATTGGTTGTAAATCTTCACTATGTCCAGCACCTGTAATTCCTGCATAGGCAACTAAATAGATAAACTTCTTAGCATCTGTGACAATCTCTTTAATTCGTTCTTGAGAATCTGTAGGTGCAATAAAATCAATAAGTACCAAATCTTCTTTTTGCATCATAGGTTTATAGGGTCTTGCTTCTTCAAGAGGTAAATCAGGAATAATAAACCCATTAACCCCACTCTCTTTAGCTTGTTCAATAAAGAACTCCATGCCTTTGTGGTAAAAAGGGTTGAAGTAACCCATCCACAAAGTATCAATGTAGGGTGCAATTTTTTTAGATGCATCAAACAACTGTCCCAATTTAAAGCCCCCTTGTAAAGCTTTTAAATTTGCTTTTTCAATCACAGGTCCATCTGCGACGGGGTCAGAAAATGGCATTCCCAATTCTAAAGTATCTACCCCAGCTTCAGCTAAAGCTAATGCCATGTCAACTGTAAAATCTAAAGAAGGATAAGCAGTAGTAATATAAGCAACTAAATTTTTCAATATAAACTCTTTTCTAAATTAATAATGATATTATACATTTTTTTGATAAAATGCTTAAATTAACTTAGAGAACAAGGTAAAAAGAATGAGTATCCATACCCAAAAGGTTGCCCAAAAAGTAACTTTAACCACCATTGCTAAAATGAAAGGTGTTGAACCCATAACCATGGTAACAGCCTACGATGCACTTTTTGCGAAACTTTTTGATGGGCATGTAGATATGATATTAGTAGGAGACAGCCTCAATATGAGTTTTTTAGGTAAAGACGATACGCTTTCAGCTACTATTGACCAAATGATTTACCACACTCAAGCTGTCTGTAATGGAGCATCTTTACCCCTTATTGTCCTAGATATGCCTTTTGGATCATATACCACAAAAGAAGATGCTGTAAAAAATGCTACTCGTGCCTATCAAGAGACCAATGCCCAAGCTGTCAAGATTGAGGGGGGAAAGGAACGTGCACATATTGTTAAAGCTCTTAGTGAAAACTCTATTGCTGTTTTAGGGCATATTGGACTTATGCCACAATTTTTAAGGTCTGATGGTGGCTACAAAATACGAGGTAAAGATAAAACAGATATTGCTTCTTTAGTAGAAGACGCAAAAGCATTAGAAGCAGCTGGTGCATTTGCTATTGTGGTTGAGGGAGTAAAGTCAGAAGCTGCTAAAGCAATTACTGATGCCATTACTATTCCAACCATTGGAATTGGTGCTGGACTAGATTGTGATGGTCAAGTTTTGGTTTGGTCTGATATGTTTGGTTTTTTTGAAGCCTTTAAACCCAAGTTTGTCAAACAATATTTTAATGGAGCAAAGCTTGTTCGTGAAAATATTGATAAATATACCTCTGAGGTAAAAAGTAAACAATTCCCTAGTGAAGAGTATACTTATTAAAATAATAAAAAGAAAAATATGGAACGCATCGTAGACATAGAAAAATTTGATAATGAATTTATTGAAGAGATTTCCTTACGTCCCTCTTCTTGGGATGAATATATCGGTCAAACACAAATTAAAAAAAATCTAAAAGTATTTATTGAGGCATCCAAGAAACGTGAAGAGGCACTTGATCATATTCTATTCTTTGGACCTCCTGGGCTTGGTAAAACCACCATTGCCAATCTTATCTCTTCTGAAATGGGTGCGAACATTAAAACGACAGCAGCGCCTATGATAGAAAAATCTGGTGACTTAGCTGCTATTTTGACCAATATTGAAGAGGGTGATATTTTATTTATAGATGAAATTCACCGAATGAGCCCAGCCATTGAAGAGATTCTCTACTCTGCTATGGAAGATTTTCGCTTAGACATTATTATTGGTTCTGGTCCTGCTGCTCAAACTGTGAAGATTGATTTACCACGTTTTACTCTTATTGGAGCAACAACTCGTGCAGGAATGCTCTCTCACCCTCTTAGAGAACGTTTTGGAATGCATTTCCGTATGCAGTTTTATACAGCTGAAGAGTTAGCAGAAATTGTCCGTTTGGCTGCAATTAAATTAAATAAAGAGACCATAAAAGAAGCTGCACATGAAATTGCCAAGCGTAGCCGTGGAACACCAAGACTCGCCTTACGTCTTCTAAGACGTGTTCGTGACTTTTCAGAAGTTGCCAATGAAACGAATATTAATCTAAAAACAACAAAATATGCACTTGACCAATTGGGTGTTAATGACTTAGGATTTGATGAAGAAGACATTCGTTTACTTGAGTTTCTTATTGCATCAAAAGGTCGTCCTATGGGGCTCTCAACCATTGCTGCAGCCCTAAGTGAAGATGAGGGAACAATTGAAGATGTATTAGAGCCGTATTTATTAGCCAATGGATATATTGAGAGAACAGCACGAGGACGCATGGCAACCGAAAAGTCCTATTCCTATTTTAGATTAGGAGGTAATTTAAATGATGAATAAAAGTGATTATGTTATTGCCATTCTTTTTATCTTAGCTCTTCTTGGTGCTTATAGTATTTACCAGCCTTTTCTTCTCTCTATTATTGTAGCACTGCTTCTTACTATGGCAACAGCAAATATCAATAAAAACATTCGTTCTCGACTCAATTCACAAAGAACTTCAGCAACGATTCTCTCTTTACTTCTTCTACTCATTCTTTTTGTACCAATTATCTACATTGCGACAACAGGAGTCCAAGCATTAGCATCCATTGATGCGAATATTATCACCCAAACAACTACCAATCTTATCTCATTAGCTGAAGGTATTCCTCTACTAGAAGATTGGTCAAAAGAGTATTTAGATAATGAGCAAATTTTAACAAATATTGAAACTTCAACAACCATGCTTACAGAAGCTGGTAGTCAAGGAATTGGATTTATAAAAAATGTCTTTTTTGTTATTGTTTTTTACTTTATTTTAAACTCTTATGCCGATAAACTATTTACCCTACTTACTTCATTTCTTCCAATGAATGATATTGAGGGAGATAAGATATTAAAAGAGATTTCCTCAACCATGGAAGTCGTCTTCTACTCGATTATTGTAACAGCTATTTTTGAAGGGTTACTCTTTGGTATTGTTATCTCATTTTTTGGCTTCAACGGTCTACTTTTAGGTACTATTTATGGCTTTGCTTCTCTTATTCCATTTGTGGGAGGAGCTTTAGTTTGGATGCCTGTTTCACTTTATGCATGGAATACACTCAATGCTAATTCAGCCATTATTATTGCTTTATACTCTGTGCTTATTATCTCTATTCTTGCCGATACATTTATTAAGCCTATGATTATTCGTTATATCAAAGATAATATTTTACATAGCAATACACGTATTAATGAACTTCTAATTTTCTTTTCTATTGTAGCAGGTATGAGTTCCTATGGATTTTGGGGAATGATTTTAGGTCCTGCAATTACATCATTTTTAATTGCTATTTCTAAAGTTTACATTGAGCTTTATGGGAAAAATACACTCTAAACAGTGGCTACCAAGAACAATTATCGTAGCCAAGTTTATATCTATCTAAAAGTCGTAAGTAATACCTATATTAAGCGTATCCAAATCTGGTGAACCAGCTCGTTGAATTAACCTTTCATAATCAGCGAAAAGTCCCCAACCATGTTCTTGGTCTCCATAACCATCAAAGTCTCTACCATATTTTCCTTGTTTAGGAGTATCAGAACCTAAATCATACTCTAATCCTAATCCCCAAGCAAAGCCATTGGTATCGGTTAGTTGTCTAGTTGTACCCTCTGTTTTAGTTGCAGCTAACCCTGCTAATCCATAAACATTAATATCTGTACTCACGGGATACATAGGCTTAACAAATGCTCCATAATGTTTGATTTTACCACCATCAGATTTCCAATTGGTACGAATGCCTCTTGCTTCTAAGCCAATAAATGGATTAAAGTCATACCCCACACGTCCTATAAACCCAGCTGTTTTATCAAGATCTCCTTTAATAGGACAGTTGCAACTTGGATTATATCGTGCAGCTGTTAATCCTAGTCCTACATACAATCCCAAAGGTGTAAGTTGGCTTACAATAGGCACAACAGGTACAACTGCTGGAGTTGGCACGACTTTAGGTGTAGCTACAACACTTTCTGGTTCAACCAAAGGTTCAACAAACTCTTCTACCGGAACAAAAACCTCTTCTTCTTCAAATACAGTAGGCAAGATATCTCCACCCCCGTACAAAGCATTACTAAGCATTACACTTGTAGTTAATAATATATTTAATTGTTTCACAATGACTCCTAATATAATTGTTCTATTTTAACATTCTTTTTATTAAATAATATATAACATTATTTATTAATATAAAACATGAAATATTTCATAAGGCTATTTAACTTTTAAAAAATAAACTCAATAGTACTAACTTAATTCATTTATTTTCACATTTAAAAAAATCTTAATTTTTCCTTTTAAAGTAAAAAACATGTAACCACTTCACTATCAAAAGAGCTAATATCTCTTTTTAGCTTGTATTCTTGTCGCACTTCTTATTTTACTATAGTATTATAGTATAAAGAGAGATATTTACATACACCAAAGGAGTCTATTTGAACATTAAAAACTTTTTAAATAACTATGGAGAAACAGTACCTGGATATAATATTCCTGTACTTAATGAACGAGAAGCCCGAGCAGCAGCTGGAATTCTCGCTACATTAGGGATGATGGTTCTTTTTTTAGGTATTGGTTATAACCATATCATTGTAGCAAGGGTCTACTTGGCATTTTTATTTCTTGATTTTACAGCCAGAATGATTAATGCAAACTACTCACCCTCTTTACTATTAGGAAAATTCATTGTACGTCACCAAAAACCAGAATATGTTGGTGCAATACAAAAACGTTTTGCATGGACCATTGGCTGGTTTATCTCTTTACCTATGCTTTACTGGTTTGTTCTTCATTGGGATATTACTTTTTACAAAGTCTTAATTTGTGTTTTATGTCTAACACTCATGACGCTAGAGAGTGCATTTTCTATTTGTGTGGGGTGCATGATTTATAAAGCACTTATACACAAAGAGCCTGAATATTGTCCAGGAGGAGTTTGTGAAACAAAAGTAAGAGAACCTATTCAAATGTTTAACCCTATGCAATCGATTATTGCTATACTCACAGTAATAGGACTGCTTATTGGTATTTATCTTTTTCTTGCAAAAACAGAATCAAAGACATTCTTTGGAGAGTTCTTACATGAAATGGTTTTAACAAAACAGCAACTAATTACTGAAAATGAAGAACAAATGGCACGTGAATTTGAAGAGGATGATGACGAAGATTTTTAAATTTTCTTCTGTAATCGTCAAAAATAAAAAGAGAAATAATTTTTTCAAGAATTTAAAGTAAAAGAAATTTGAAGATTAAGGAAAAATACCAATGTGAATAGGTAGTAACACATCAGTGCTACACTAGAGATTTAAACTCAGGATTTTTAATTTTAAGAGTTTAAAAATTGTTGGCTACATAAAAAAAGTTACAAATAAACCCCACGTTCACAAAGTAAAGTGTAGTCACAATATTGACATTGTGAAACATCATCGCAACGCTGGGCTATGACTTCTTTTGTGCTTTTTAGTTCATCAATAATTTCATACAGTAATTCAGTTTTCTCTTCTAATGCTGTAATTTCTGTAGTTTTACCATTAAATATCTCTACAAAAGCTAAGCGTAAATCTTTAAATTTATCTTTTAACAACTCCGAATAGATACTCATTTGAAAATCTGTTAACTTTTCTAAATTTTTTGTTCTATTGGCTTGTAAGATTGAGCCACTTTTGTAATCTAGCACATATGTTCCTGTAGTATCTTGGTCAATTCTGTCTATGACACCTTTAAAGTTTATGCCTCCAATTAACCCTACTATCTGCTCTTCTCGTGCCACAACCCTCCAACCTGCTTTAAAATGGTAAACTTGTGCTTCAATAAACTTTTCTAATTTTTTCTTCCAAAGCAATTTACTGTAAGCAACTTTAGGGGTATTGGTTTCTAAAAGTTCATCTAAAAGTCTGTCAATGGTTGCTTTCATAACTTTTTCATCTTCAAAGAACGACTGTTCTTTAAAAAGATGTTCTAAAAGTTTATGGAGAAACACTCCTTCATTGAGTTCATCTTCCTCTTTGGCTTTTAGGTTGAGTACATAGTTGTAATAGTACTTTCGTTTACAAGCTAAAAATGTTTGGAGTCTAGTCGCTGACCAAGTAATGCTACTAGCATCAAACTGCTTCATAATAGGGTCAGATGCTTCAACCAACATATTTGGCTCATTGTATAATAACTGCATATTAGCTGATACATCCTTACCCACACCTAATCCTAACTCATACAAATAAGAAGCTGGAGCTTTATTGTTTGACTTTGAATAGATGATGGTCGAAGTTTCAGCTTGTTCTAAAATACGTTTATAGAGCTGTTTTTGTAAGGCTGCACGATCATTTTTAGTCGGTAACTTAGCAAATTTTCTAAGGCTAGAATTTAAAAAGTTATCTTTAGCTGGAATGCTAGGAACAATACCATCGTTAAAATCAACAACCACCACTCCTTTAAAAGAGACCCCTCTAGTCTCCAACGCACCCATAACAGTTACTTTTCCTCCTCTTACATCATCAAGATGAATTTGAGAAAGTTTTTTTAACCACAGAAACATCCACTGCTTAGGTAACATAAGCTCTGAGACAAAAATGCTTTTAAACTCTGCCATATTTTCTAAAACTTCAGAACGTTTTTGCCCTAACTCTAAAGCTTCTAAGCTTTGAAAGAACTGTTCAACATTTTGTTTTTGAGTTAAATTTATTTTATTAACCTCTTCTGCTTTTATCTCATATTTTTTAAGTAAAAACAGTGATTCATCAGAAAAAAGTTGCCAATGCTGGTAGATACTCTCAAGCTGTTTATAGGCTTTTGTTTTATCAAAATCAAAACCCATAGCAAAGTTAAAGTTATTGAGCTTATCATACATTTGTACAGTAGTTTTAAAAGTCTCATCTGGTAAAATAACCACAATATCATCAGCCGATATTCCCTTGTTTACCATCTCTTGTACAGCTTCTAATAACAAAGGTATTTGAGCCAAACGCTCCTCAACTGCTAATACTTTTGCTTTAATGACTTGCTCATTTTTAACAGACTTTATAATACTTTTACTCTGCAAATCAAAGACAACGTAACTATCATTTTCTAACTCAATTCCCATCTCTAAAAAACGTTCTTGCACTTTGGTATTGAACTTAGAAGTATGCATATGAATCATAAACGGTCTAAACTGGGCTATTTGCTCTATGAGTTGCAATTCAAAATAACTCATGTAGCCCTCTAAATGTAACTCAAAAGTATCATAACTCTCTACAAAACCTCTGTTAAGTCGGTAAGAGCTTGGCACGAAGACACGGTCGGTTAAACCTTTACTTTTAAGCAACTGTTGGTAATTTAAAAGAAGTTGTTCTAAGACCTCAATGTGTTCACTAAACTCTACATAGGCATCTCCGTCAATTAAGGCATCAAAAGTAACTTTTTCATGAGAAAGTTCTTCAAAAAACTTAAAAATTGCATCACTCTTAGTAAAAAAACGCACCAACTCACGGTTAATTTTTAGAGATTGGAATGCTTCAAATTGTGAAGCTTCTTGTAAAAATAGGGTTCGTTGTAGGGAGTCTACCATGATTAATTCAGGTAAAATAATAGCACGTCGTTCAAAGTCATCAATTCGCATAAGAGAGGGAAGAAGTCCCTCTTGTTCCTTTTGAGCTAAACGAATGTTTCTAATGGCACGAGATGTAGGGTAGATATGTAAAGTTTTCATAAAAATGATTATAGCGAATAAAATGCTCCATACCAATCCACAAAATCTTTAATGCCTTTAGCCAACTCTGTATTTGGTTTATATCCAAAGTCATCAATTAGCCCAGAGACATCAGCATAGGTTGAGACAACATCGCCATCTTGCATGGGCATATAATTTTTCTCTGCCACTTTACCCAGTGCATTTTCAAGGGTTTCAATAAATGTCATTAAACTTAGTGGTGCATTATTTCCGATGTTGTAAATAGCACAGGCAGATGGTTTATCTATGACTTTAATAATACCATCAACAATATCATCAATATAGGTAAAATCTCGGCTCATCTCACCATTGTTAAAAACATTAATAGCTCGATTATTCACAATAGCATCGGTAAATAACATAGGTGCCATGTCAGGTCGTCCCCAAGGACCATAAACTGTAAAAAATCTTAACCCTGTGGTCTGTATGTTATACAAATGGCTGTAGGTATGAGCCATTAGTTCATTTGACTTCTTAGTCGCAGCATAAAGACTAATAGGAGAATCAGTGGTGTCCGTTGTCTTAAACGGTTGTGACTTATTTAAACCATAAACTGATGAACTTGAGGCATAAGCTAGGTTTTTAACGTCATAGTGTCTACAAGCTTCAAGAATGTTCATAAACCCTACAACATTAGACTGTATGTAGGCATGAGGATTTTCAAGAGAATATCTTACTCCTGCTTGAGCTGCTAAGTTACATACAGCATCAAATTTTTCTGTTTCAAAAAGGTCATTAATGACCTCTTGATTTTCAAGATTGGCTTTAATAAACTTATGTTTTGGAAAAAGTGTTGACGCTATTAATTCATTCTCTTTAATATCTTCTCTACTGATACCCAGTTCATTTAATCTAGCATATTTTAAATTAACATCATAATAATCATTAATGCTATCTATCCCGACCACTTCATCACCACGTTCAAGGAGTTTTTTAGCCAAATGGAAACCAATGAATCCTGCTGTTCCTGTTACTAATATTTTCATAATTTCTTTTCCTAACTATCTGAGTTAAATATATCTCGTGTATAGACTTTAGCTTTTACATCAGCCAGAGTCTCTTCAAATCTATTGGCAATAATAACATCAGATATATTTTTAAATTCATCTAAATTCTCAATAACCTTTGAATTAAAAAACTCCTCTTCTTGCATCACAGGTTCATAAATAACCACTTCAATGCCTTTGGCTTTGATGCGTTTCATAATCCCTTGAATCGCCGAAGCTCTAAAATTATCTGAGCCACTTTTCATTACCAACCTATAAATACCCACTACTTTTGGATTTTTAGCAATAATAGAGTCAGCTATAAAATCTTTTCTTGTAGAGTTTGAATCAACAATCGCCCCAATAATATTTGAAGGTACATTTTTATAATTTGCTCGTAACTGCTTCGTATCTTTGGGTAGACAGTACCCACCGTAACCAAAAGAAGGATTATTATAATGTGTTCCAATTCTAGGATCTAAGCCTACTCCTTCAATAATCTGTTTAGCATCTAAACCATGTACCCCAGCATAAGAGTCTAACTCATTAAAAAAAGCAACTCTCATGGCAAGATAGGTATTGGAAAAAAGCTTAACAGCTTCTGCTTCAGTAGCATCTGTTAATAAGACATCAATATTTTCTTTAATCGCTCCCTCTACCAATAAATTAGCAAAAACTTCAGCCCGTTCACTCTTTTCACCTACAATAATTCTGCTTGGATATAAATTGTCATACAAAGCAGAACCTTCTCTTAAAAATTCTGGAGAGAAGATAATATTATTGGTATTAAAGCGTTTATTAACCTCTTTAGTGTATCCCACAGGTACAGTTGATTTAATCACCATGGTGGCTTTAGGATTAATAGCTAAAACATCTTTAATCACCACTTCTACAAGCTTGGTATTAAAATAGTTTGTCTCTGGATCATAATCTGTAGGGGTTGAGATAATAACATAATCAGCCCCATTATACGCCTCTTTCTTATCTAAGGTTGCTCTAAAGTTTAATTTTTTATTTTTTAAATAATCACTTATCTCTTTATCTTCAATGGGTGAGATTTTATTATTAATCATCTCAACTTTTTCAGGAATAATATCCAGTGCGACTACTTCATTATTTTGTGCTAGTAGAACTCCATTTGATAGTCCTACATATCCTGTTCCGGCTATGGCAATTTTCATATTAGCGTACCTATTATATTAATATTATTTTTTAACATAATATCTAAAATATTATTTAATTATAGTATTAGTCTTTATATCCATTAGGATTATTACTTTGCCAACGCCAAGTATCTTCGCACATTTCATTAATTCCTAAAGAAGCTTCCCAATTTAAAATCTCTTTTGCATAAGTAGGGTCAGCAAAACAAGTGGCAATATCTCCAGCTCTTCTCTCTACTATTTTATAAGCCACTTTTTTACCTGAAGCCTTCTCGAAGGCACGTACCATCTCTAAAACAGAATATCCATTACCTGTCCCTAAATTAATAGTCATCGGTTTACTAAAGTTTTTTATCCGTTCCAAAGCATTCAAGTGTCCTCTTGCTAAATCTACCACATGAATATAGTCTCGTACCCCTGTGCCATCTACCGTATCATAATCATTTCCAAATACCGATAAACATGCTCTTTTACCTACAGCAGTTTGAGAAATAAACGGCATTAAGTTATTAGGTAAACCATTGGGGTCTTCACCAATTGTTCCTGATATATGTGCTCCTACAGGATTAAAGTAACGTAGTAAAACTATTTTCCACTCATTATCAGATACATAAACATCACGTAATATCTCTTCCACCATCAGTTTTGAACGCCCATAAGGATTGGTAGCTGATAGTGGAAAGTTTTCTAAAATAGGCGTACTATAAGGGTCACCATAAACTGTTGCAGAAGATGAAAATATAATAGATTTACAATTATAAGTCGCCATCACTTCACAAAGTACAGCTGTTCCATTTACATTATTGTCATAATATTTAAGGGGTTGTTCAACCGATTCACCCACAGCTTTAAGTCCTGCAAAGTGAATGACAGCATCTATTTTATGCATTTCAAAAACTTTTTGTAAATCCTCCCTCTTTCTAATATCACCCTCAATAACTTCTATTGATTGATTAACAAGCTTTTCAACCCGTCGAATACTCTCAACAGAAGCATTAGAAAAATTATCAAAAACCACCACTTCATACCCAGCTTCAATCAATAAAACTACGGTATGAGAACCAATATATCCAGCTCCACCTGTTACTAAAACTTTCATCTACACTCCAATATCATAAATTTGTACTACACCTACTAAAAGATTATTTTCCACAACTAACAATGAGTTCACTTTCATTTGTGTCATTAACATTTGTGCTTCTGTCAATTTAGCTTTACTCTCTATACTTTTAGGATTAGTCATCATTAAGTCAGATGCCTTTAACATAAAAAAGTTCTCCTGTGATGTCTCCATAGCACGTCGTATATCACCATCAGTAATAATCCCCTCAATTTTATTATTATTCATCACAATGACCAAACCTAATCTTGCTGAAGAGATATTTTGAATAAGCTCTTGAATAGTGCTATCAACATTAACCAACGGTAAATTATCTTTTTTCATGACATCTTCAACCTTTGTTAAAAGCCGTCTTCCAAGAGACCCTCCTGGATGGAATTGTGCAAAATCACTCTCTTGAAAGTTTCGCTCTCTCATTAAAGCAATAGCCAAGGCATCTCCCATGACTAAAGTAGCTGTAGTAGAAGAGGTAGGTGCTAACTGTAAAGGACACGCCTCTTTCTCTACAAATACATTTAAATGGTACGTTGCATGTGCTGCTAAAGTAGAACTATTTTTAGCACTCATCGCAATAATACAGTTACCTTGTGACTTCAAAAAAGGAATCAATCGTAAAACTTCATCTGTTTCTCCAGAATTAGAGATGAGAAGCACAATATCACCTTTTTCTATCATTCCTAAATCACCATGATAGGCTTCACCTGGATGTAAAAAGAAACTTGGTGTCCCAGTACTTGCCATGGTTGCTGCAATTTTTTTAGCAATTATGCCAGACTTTCCCATGCCTGAAATAATCAATTTTCCTTTAGATTCTAAAATATCTTCAACTGCTTTTTCAAAATCATCACTTAAATTTTTACTTAAATCAGCAATTGACTTGGCTTCAATTTTAAAAACTTCTTCAGCTATTTTACGAATATGCATATCTATACCTTATGGTCAAACTCTGGAACAATCTCTTTAAGAACTTTAAGGATGTTCTCACTTTTTAGTCTCTCAATCTGATGAGATAATTGAACATAATCAACAGACTTATCTTGTGAAACTAAAATAGAGTCATATTCTGTTTTTAAATCACTTTCATCAATTAATAATTCTTCATACAACTTCTCACCTTGTCGTAAACCTGTAAACTCAATAGCAATCTCTTCTTTAGCATATAAGTCTATCATTTTTTGTGCTAAATCTACAATTTTAATAGCCTCTCCCATATCTAAAATAAAAAGTTCCCCACCTTTTGCAATAGAGGCAGCTTGAAGTACCAGTTGACACGCTTCGGGAATCAACATAAAATAACGTGTAATCTCAGGATGAGTCACCGTAATATTTTTCCCTTGTTCAATTTGAGATTTAAACTTAGGAATCACCGAACCAGAACTTCCTAAAACATTACCAAAGCGAACAGCTACGATTTCCGTTTTATTTGAGGGAATGGCATGTGCATAGAGTTCACAAATACGTTTGGTTGTTCCCATTACATTTGTTGGGCGAACAGCTTTATCAGTAGAGATAAGCACAAACTTCTCAACTTCATATTTTACAGATAAATCAATAACATTTTTTGTTCCAAAAATATTATTTTGTATGGCTGACTCAATATTCTCTTCACATAAAGGTACATGCTTATAAGCAGCAGCATGAATGACTACATCAGGTAAATATTGCTTAAAAATACTATCTAATGCCTCCTTGTCCTTAACGCTTAACAAAATAGAAGTAATGTTTTTGTCACTTAACTCTTCAGATATTTGGTATAGATTATACTCAGAATGATCCAATAAGATAACCTTTTTAGCCCCAAACTCCACCACTTGCCGAGAGAGTTCAGAACCAATACTCCCTCCAGCTCCTGTAATGAGAATAACTTTTCCTGAAATAAAATTCGCAATGCCTATTCTGTCT
The DNA here is from genome assembly GCA_027081065.1 of Campylobacteraceae bacterium. Next base: position 39,079 of record JALWLW010000056.1, on the reverse strand, counting down.
AAATCTTTAGGTTTTCGGGCCAATAAATCTTCTATAGAAAGATCAGAAAATGTAGCGCTTTCCTCTTGAAACATTTGGGTTATTTTTATCTCATCTACTCCAAGCTTCTTCAACTTTGTAAAAAGTTTATCCAATGCTTTTTGCTCCATACTATTACTTAGAATTACAGCACGAATTTTATATTTTTTAATAACCATCTCTAAAGAAACTTCCCCATATACCTTTAAACTTGAAACATATGTACCAATCAAACCTTTTTCATTTGAAATCATCGCTTTAGGAGTGTATGCAATTTCACCATTCATTGCACTTTTTATAATATGTGTTGCCTCATCACCATCTACAAATAAAAGTGTCTCTACTTGATTTTTTTCATTACTGGACTCTAGATAGAGCCGTCTTAATATTCGTAAAAAGCCTATAAAGAAAAGAGATAAAAAGAGGTCAATCACAATAACTGAACGTGGAAAATTTCCAAAAGAGTCATAGATTGTTAAAAATAATAATGCAAAAAGAGGGTAAATAAGCAAATGTGCAACTATTAATTTTTTATATTCATTCAAACCAAAATAACGCCATGCTACAAAATAAATTTTAAATAAAAATAAAATAAAAATCTTCAAAGGAATAAGTATCATCATCATATTTAGCATAGAAGCAAAAAAGAGTTCAGGAATAAAAAAATTAAATCGTAATAGATAAGCAATAAAAATAGTAGCAATAGAAATCAACACATCAAGCGTCACAAAGAAAAAGATTCTTTTAGCGTTACTAGGTTTAAACATAAAATCTATTGACATAACTGCTTTATAATCTCCACAACACGTAATAAGTCATCATCGCTACTATTAGTAGGAGAGGGTAAACAGACTCCTTTTTGATACAGTGTTTCACTTGTCCCGTCTAAAAAACTTTTACTCTCTTTAAATAACGCTTGTAGATGCATAGGTTTCCAAAGTGGTCTACTCTCTGCATTTACCTCTTCTAATGCACTTATAACCTTTAAGGGGTCTGTTCTTTCAAAGGTAATGCTAGTAAGCCATCGGTTTCCTTTAGAGTTTTCCACTTCAGGCATAAATGTTATCTCTTCTATTTGAGAAAGCTCTTTTTGATAAAACTCAAATATCTCTCGTTTTCGTTTTACCCTCTGTTCTAATACTTCCATTTGTGCTACCCCAATGGCTGCTAACACATTGCTCAGACGATAATTGTAGCCATACTCCTTATGCTCATAATGCAAAAAAGGCTCTTTGGCTTGAGTTGAAAGAAACTTTGCTTTCTCAATCCATGCTTCGTTATTACTTACGAGCATACCTCCTCCTGAAGTGGTTAGAATTTTATTTCCATTAAAAGAGTAGACCCCAAAATCTCCAAAAGTACCACTCTGTTTCTCTGTATAAGCTGCCCCCAAAGATTCAGCAGCATCTTCTATTAAATAAATACCCTCTTCTTTACAAATAGCCACTATCTCATCCATTTGAGAGACTTGTCCATACAGATGCGTAAGAATCAATGCTTTAGGTTTCACCCTTAACGCTTTGATGGCTTTTTTCAATAGCTTAGGTGACAAATTCCAAGATACATCAGAATCAATAAACACAGGTGTAGCCCCTTGATACAAAATAGCATTCACAGAACCAATAAAGGTAAAAGTAGATGCTAAAACCACATCATCTTTTCCAATACCTAACACCCTTAATGCTAAATGTAGTCCTGCTGTTGCAGAAGATAATGCCAGTGCATTTTGTGTCCCAGTATAGGCTTTGATGCTCTCTTCAAACTTATCAACAAAAGCACCTAAAGGAGCGATGTAATTACTTTTAAATACGTCAGCTATATAGGTTTGTTCTTTTCCACTCATATGAGGTGGGCTCAAAAATAGTCTATCCATCTATCTTCCTAATAACTTTTGCAGGAACACCAAAAGCAATCACATTATCTGGAATATCGCTCAAAACCAATGAATTCGCTCCAACAATAGCATTCTCTCCAATGGTTACATTGGGCATCACAGTAGAGTGACTACCAATCTTACAGTTTCTCTTTAAGTGTACTTTACCCTGCTTGTTATCTATGGTTGAGATAGAATAAATAGAGCAATGTGAACCTATTTGTACATAATCTTCTACTACCACCCCATACTGTGCATTAATATAAGAAAAAGCACCAATATCTGTTTTGTATCCTAACTCAAACTTTTCAACATTTTGTACAATCCAATTGTATTTTGTCATCACCCCATTTTCTATTTTAGGAGCTTTCCAATTGTCAAATCTCTCTTCTTCTTGCATTAGCTACTTCCTTCAAATTTTTCCATGCTTACAGAACTTGAAGATGAAATGTCTGCACGCTTAATCACTTTTAAAAAAGTCATCCAAAAGATTTTCATGTCCAAACGAAAAGATTGATTATCAACATACCAAACATCATACGTAAACTTCTGCTCCCAACTTATGGCATTACGACCATTAACCTGTGCCCAACCAGAGATGCCAGGAAGAACGCTATGTCTTCTTTTTTGCTCTTCATTATAAAGCTCTAAATACTCGACTAACAAAGGACGAGGTCCAATAAAGCTCATCTCTCCTTTTAATACATTAAAGAGTTGAGGAAGCTCATCTAAACTTGCTTTACGAATAAACTTTCCCATAGTACTTAAGCGTTGTGCATCAGGGAGAAGCTCTCCACTTTCATCTTTTTCATTACTCATGGTTCTAAACTTATAAATAGAAAATAGTTTTTCATTCAAACCAGGTCGAACTTGCCTAAAAAGAATAGGGCTTCCTATTTTAAAAAAAATAATAAGTGCTACTACTAAAATAATAGGAAAAAATAGAATAATCAAAAGTAGTGCTAAGACTTTATCTAATAATTTTTTCCCAAATTTCAAATACATAATAGACCTATTTTACTCTATAAATTTTACTATAAGGCGAAGAGATAACCAATTCAAATAAATTTTTATCATACTTACCAAGCATAAACATCTGTACATAGGTAGAATCATAAGTTTTTTTATCCATTATGATAACTTGATTGTAACTCTTTAAATAGACCACACATAAAGCTCCATCCATATGCATAAGTGATGATTGTACTTGAGGTAAACTATTTGCACCTAATGTTACTTGATCAAAACGGTATACTTTTTTTGTTTTTCCACTTAATTTTACAAGACCCTTTTGAAAATTAAATACTATACCATTTCGCATAATAAGGTTAGATGCATTTTGTTGAGCAATCTGTGTAGGGTAAAAAATAATGTTTCGTTCGCGTCGACCTGTTTTTAAATTTAAATTTCCAAACACACCCACTGTTGGAAAAATACGTAACATACGATAAGGTAGATACAGATAAACATCTCGTGTCTTTTTAGGTAAAAGATAGTCGCTTCTTTCTAGCGCGTTTAACAATGTTTTAGGATTTTTATCTTTAAAAATTATATCAGCTACTATAGAATAATTATTATCTACATAAGTTTCAATGGCTAATTTACTTAAGTTTGCCACCTGTTGAGGTGATGTTGAAAAAAGTAATTTTGAGATAATATAGTTATCATGCGTATGCTTCCCACCATCAATTAGTGTATTGGTATTAGAGTAGTACCAAATAGGGTAACCATAATCCCACCATGTTAAAGTATAATCTTCTTGTGACGCTATTTTATCAAGCTTTACCAAATCATCGACTTCTGCTTTATTTAAAACCGTAGGAACTAAATAACCTTCAATATGTTTAATATTTGGATATAACATAGCTATGGTTGCAAAAATAACAAAACCATATTTACCCATTTTATTTTCTTTAAATAATAGTTTACCAATAATAAAAGCGAGATAAACAAATGAAAGTGCAGCTACAGGTACAGCATAAACAGTAAAACGTAAACCACCAACCAAAGAGAAGACACCTATCCCAATAAGAGGAAGTGCCACAATAAACTGTTTATGTCTAAAGAGTAAAAAGAGATATCCAACAAGACTTAAAATAACACCAATAGTTGAACCAGAAATCCGATTTGCCATGGTCTCAAAAGGAATTGCTCCTGCTTCTCTTACTGTTTGAATCACTTGATAAAACTGTAATGCTCCCTCATCTAAACCTCTATCTGAATAAGAAAATACTTTGGCAATGATAACAGAAAAAATATTTCCAAAATATAAGAAACCAATAAAAAATGCTAATGCTGTCCATAACAATTTTTGCTCTTCTATTTTAACTTTAAATAAAATAATTGAGCCAACTATGAGCAACAACACCCGAATCTCGATAGGTAGCGTAATCATTAAAGCAATACTAATTAAAATGACAGAAGCATAAAAAGATAAAGCATTTTCTTTAAAACTCTTGGTTTCTCTACTTTTTAAAATACCTTTATGTTCCAAAAACATATATATTACCAATAAAATAAACATTGCATAAGTAATTAAGATTCCTTGTGAATAAAAAAGAGGATAAATAATCACCCAAAAAGAAGCAAATAGTACATTTATAAAGCTCTTCTCATAAATGATTTTCATAAAAGAGTAAAAAATCATAAACTGTAGTAAAACAGAGAACATATCCGTATCATAATAACCAATCATTGTACGGTTATAATAACTCCATGCGATAGAGCCAATAAGTGCAGCTAAAAAACCTAAAACAGTGTTGCCCAACAAGCGTCCTGTAAGCACAATGGGAATAACAATTAAACTGGAAATTAATCCAGGAAGATACAATGAAACTGTATCTAAAGAAAAGGGTGTAAATTTTGTAAGATAGGCAGTTAAGAGTACCAGTCCTGGACTAACACGGTAAGCACTTGCACGTTGATGGTCTTGTGCTGTAACCCCATCAATAATATCTCTAGCACCTGTGGAAAAAAAATACCCATCATTGGTATTAATCATCAATTCCCCAGCATAATACATACTTTGTGCATCAGCAAAGTATAGTGGCCAATACATTCGTACACCCATACTAAATATATATGCCAAAATAATAAAAAGAACTATTGATAAAACATTCTTTTCTATAAAATTTTCTATTTTTGTCACTACTTTTCCTTTTTTAACTTAAATACCTTTTATCTCTTAATCTAAAAATCTATTTTTCTAAATCATCATAAAGTTTTATATACTGCTTAACAATCTGCTTAACATCAAACTCTTTAATCGCCATTATTCTACCATTTTCCCCCATAATATTTCGTTCATCTTTATGGGTTAACAAATATTCGACTTTATTTGCCAATGTTTTAGCATCTTTTATGGGTACAAGAAAACCATTTTTAGCATTTTTTACCACTTCTCTACAACCTACTGTATCTGTCGTGATAATTGGTTTTGCCATTGAAGTAGCTTCTAGCAATGTACGAGGAACTCCTTCTCTATAACTTGGAAGTACGTAAATATCACTCATGGCTGTCAATTCTAAAATGTCATCTCTATGTCCTAACCATAAAACATCTCCACTATTTAAAAAATCTCTATCAGCTGAACTATGATTCCCCTCATCAATGTCACCTACTAAAATAAATTGTACATTTTTATAATTCGATAATAAAGAAGAGGCTTCATAATACTCCCTTACCCCTTTATGCCAAATAGCCCGTGCCACCATTAAAACAACAACTTTATCTTCAATATTCAATGACTTCTTTAACAGATCAACGCTCTCTTGACCTATAAGTTCAGGGTTAAATTCTTCAGTATCAATGCCTACAGATTTTATAATTTTTATTTGACTCTCTTTTATAACTCCTCTACTCTCTAAATACTTTGGGTCATCAGAATTAACAAACACCACTTTATCAGACATTAAGAATACCATTTTATATAATTTTTCTATAATGCTACGAACAAGAATATTTTTTTTTGTATCTTCAATATAAAATGACCCCAACCCCTCAACCAAGTTTATAATAGTAGGCACTTTTGACATTTTTCCTGCTATTGTGCCATAAATATTTGGTTTAGCTGTAAAGGTATGGAGTATGTCAAGTTCAAGTGCTTTTATGGCTCTATAAATATTATAAATAGCTTTTAACTCCTTAAAAGGGTTTAAGCTAGAACGCTCTATGTTATATTCTATGGCTTCAATACCATGTTCTTTAAACAAATCAAACTTATCACCCCTTGGACAAATGGCATACACTTTATGCCCTTCTTCAAGCAATTTCTTCATAATTGGCAAACGAAATAGATAAAGGTTCAAATCTAAATGCGACAAAAATCCTATGATCATACCCTGCTCCTATCCAATATCTTGACAAAAGTATCCACAATTAAAGCTTTAGCAAAAGAGCTTGCTCGCTCTTTTGCTCTTTGTCCATACTGTTCTCTTAACTCTTTATCTTCTAGCATTAAATTCATCATCTCTTTCAACTTATCTGAGCTATTCACAGGTACAAGTATGCCATATTCAGCTACTTCTACTTTATCTTCTAACTGAAAATTCACATCCGAACTAGGAGCTAAAATCTCTCGTGGACCACTTTTACAATCGGTTGAGATAACAGGTAAAGCACAAGCCAAAGCCTCAACCAAGACATTTGGAAAACCCTCATAACTAGAAGAAAAAACAAAACAATCTGATTTTGAAAAATATTTATAAGGGTTATTGTCAAAGCCCAGTAAAAAAACTCTCTTTTCTAAATTGAGTAAAGCTATCTGCTCTTCTAACGCTATTCTTAATGCTCCTTCACCCAAAATAATAAGCTGACTACTTTTATCTTCAATTTTAGCAAAAGCATTTATCATCATTTGATGATTTTTCCCAGTATCAAGCCGTCCTACAGTTACAAAAGTAAACTTGTTAAAATCAATTGTATCAACAAGTTCATTAGATAGCTTCTCTATTTTTTCTAAATCAAAAGGGTTATGTATGGTAGAAGTTAATGCTGATGAAATACCAAAGTTCTGTATTAAATCTTCTCTATTCCCTTCAGCATTACAAACTATAAAATCTGCCTTTGGATACAAAGTTTTAATTAAATATTTACTTATTTTAGAGAGTAAATTATTTTCCCCATACATCATAGAGGGGGTTGTTCTTTCGCTAATTACAGTAAATATTTTATTTCCAAAAAGTTTAGCAAAAATTGAGACATAAGAAGGACGATTCATAAACGCTAAAGAAATATCTATACGATTATTTTGACAAAACTTTTTATATTTTAAGCCCAATAGAGGAAGCTTTAATAACTTTTTAATTCCATGTTCATTTGGGTTTGAATTTTCTAAAAATTTTATAGTTATATTTTTAGGAATGTCATAGTCAATTTTGTTTCGCATTAATACTAAGGTAATGTCATATTTATCTTCTAACTCTTGTAGCAGTATAGAGACCACACGTTCTGCTCCACCACCTGCTAGAGAGTAGATTAAAATTGAAAGTTTTTGTTTCATTTTACCCTCATTAAATTCCAAAACAGGTACTCATAATTTTTACCTTTTTGATGTTCTTCAAAAAGTCTTTTTAGATAAACTTGATTAAAGCGTTCGTCTAAAGACTCTATTTTTGCATAGAGTAAATCTTTTAATTCTCCTCTAAACCAATGTTTTAATGGAACAGAAAATCCCATCTTAGGTCGGTCAATCAACGCTTTAGGCACATACTCATACAAAACATCTTTCAGTATAGACTTCGCACCATTTTGTAGTTTTACATCTGTAGGTAAAAAGTAAGCAAACTCAACAACCCTATGGTCTAAAAGAGGCACTCTGGCTTCTAAAGCATATTTCATACTTGCTCTGTCAACTTTAGTTAAAATATCATCAACTAAATATCGATGAAAGTCTATCTTAGAAAAATTGTCAAAAATATCCTCTTTATTAAAACTCTGTAACCCTTGGAGTGACAAAAAGCTTGGTTCTTTAAAAGACTCATACACGAACTCTTTAGAAAAAAGGCTAGAGAGTTCCCATGGTTTTGTTGAGGTTGAAATAACCGAATATAAATTTTCTTCATTTAAATGTTTTAAAGGGTAAGCAATCTTTTCTAACTTGTCCCGATTGGACTTTTTACATAAAGATGAAAATATATCTCTTGAAAACTGTGGAAATTTTTTAAATAGATCATAATACTTTTGCGTTATAAAATATCTGTCATATCCTAAAAAAAGCTCATCTCCTCCATCACCACTAAGTGCTACACTCACCTGCTCTTTTGTAAACTTAGAGAGTAACATGGTAGGTAAAGCTGAAGCATCTCCAAAAGGTTCATCGTAATACGTATCAAAATCTTCTAAGAGAGCTTTAACATCATTCACCCCAAAAATATACTCAGAGTGTTCACTACCAATATGTTTAGCAACCTCTTTGGCATAACCTGCTTCATTATAAGCACTCTCTTCAAAACCTATGGTAAATGTTTTAATCGGTCGAGGAGAGAGGTCTTGCATGATGGCACTTACTAAAGAGCTGTCAACCCCACCACTTAAAAAGCTCCCTACCTCTACATCTGATAACAATCTATAATCTATAGAACTTTTAATAAGGCGATGTGTCTCATCAACAGCCTCTGCGTAAGAAATATTAATTTTATTTTGAGGTAAATGCCAATATTTATTAATTTCTATAGTATTACCATCAAACACTAAATAGTGTGCAGGTTTTAACTTATGAACTTTTTCATAATAACTGTTGTCACTAGGAATATACCCTAAACTCATAAATTGAATTAAAGCTTTATCACTTTTTTGTTCTTTTAAATGAGACGCAAAGCCTTTTAATTCACTGGCAAAGGCAAACTCACCCTCTTGAAGCGTCCAATAGAGTGGCTTAATCCCCACTCTGTCACGAATCAGATAAAGTTTCTCATCTCTTTTATCATAAAGTGCTATGGCAAACATTCCAATCAGTTTTTCAATGGTTTTTTCAATACCAAAAGTTAAAAAAAGGGCTAAAAGTGTCTCAGTATCTGAATGTGTTTTAAATGCGTAATTACACAGTTTTCTAAGCTCTGTATTATTATAAATCTCCCCATTAAAGACCATAGAAAACCTACTGTTCTCCATAGGCTGATTGGCATGAGAGGCTAAATCTTGAATAGAGAGTCTATTGTGTCCTAGAAAAAGATTTTTATTTTGAAAACCATAAGCCTTAACAGTAGAATCATCTGGACCTCTATGAGACATTTTAAGATTAAGCCGTTCTACCTCTTGAGCTGATAATTTTGTATTGTGGTATCCGAGAATGCTACACATTGTAGTCTCCTATTACTTTTTTAAGTAATGCATATTGATTCTCTCTGGTGTAATAATTACACCTTTCAACAGATAAATAACGCTCTTTTTCTACAAAGTCTTGAAAATCTTCAATAGTCTCTACCAAACTACCAGCATTAGTTTCCATTAAGAGTTTTACAATATCAGAATCTTTATGACAAGAAGCGATAATGGGTTTTTTACTATTTAAGTATTCAAATATTTTTCCTGTTAAATTCTCATTTCCTTTAGGCGTTAAATCTTCAAGTAGCAAGTAGGCATCACTTTGAACCTGTTCTTCTTGTAAATCTTCCTTGTTAAGATAGCCTAACCATAAGAGTTTGATATGAGGAATTTTTTCTTTGTCTATAAAATATAAGGGGTCATCTTGACTAGCAAACTTAACACAAATAGTGCAACTTGGGTTCTCTTTTGCATACCCATTTAATATCATTAATATTTTTGAAGGATTACGGTTAATACCTAAAGTACCCATGTAGAGTATGTTAATATTGTATTTATTTTTAAGTGACAAGTCAATCTCATCTTCCTCAATTTTACAGGAGAGTCCATTGTAAATAGTCTCTACTCTTTTACCATAAAACTTTGTCGCTTTCTTATTACCACTGGGTGAGACTACTAAAAAACTGTCTACTTTTCGCATAATAAACTTATCTATTGATTTGTCTACAAAATGTATTAAAGGTACTCTATGTTTCTGTCCTTGCAATGAGACCAAATCACGTAAATCTACAATATGAGGAATATTATATTTTTTTTTAATTTGATTCCCCAATAAAACTGAAGATATAGGTCCAAAAGAAGAGATAACTAGCTCAAAGTCATTATGAAGATTTTTCTCCATCCATACTTTAGTATCTTTATACCAATTGGCTAAAAGCGAACTATCTAATGCTCTTATCATCAATGAAGGATGACGGAGAAGGGAAAAAGAACTTATCTTTGTATTTAATGAAAAAAAAGGTTTTTGTTCTACTTCCTCACCGATATAATGTATTTTTTCATCATGTTTATGATTCGCCCAATTAGCTGTTACAACTGTTATGTCTAATGCTTCATCTACTAAAGAGAGGTCATAAAATTCCCCCCAACGCTTCGCTCCAATAACACCTGCAGGAGGAAACCAATAGCTAATCAGTAGTATTTTCATTTAATACTCCATTAGTGATGCTATAATCTTTTGGCTTGCTTTTCCACCACCATATAAATTTAAAGAACTTTTCTCTACAAATGATACACTGTTTTGATAAGCCTCTAGTATCTTCTTTTTATCAGCGCCTACTAAAACATTAAAGCCATTCTCTACTAACTCAACCCATTCAGTTTCATCTCTTAAGGTGATACAACTCTTTTTAAAGAAATAAGCTTCTTTTTGTAACCCTCCACTATCGGTCATAACTAAAGAACAATTATCAATAAGCCAAACCATCTCTAAATAACCTACAGGTTCTATAATACTTAAGTTATCAATATTTATTTCAAGTTTAGCAATAATTTTTTTTGTTCGTGGGTGTAAAGGCAGTACCACTTTTTGTTCTCTACCTATTTCATTTAAAGCCTGAAATATCGCTCTTAATCTTTTTTCATCATCTGTATTTTCAGCTCTATGCACAGTACAAAGCAAATAATTTTCGTCAATATTTTCTAGTGGTTTAACAGCTAAATTTTTATAAAAAATAGCACCATCTTGCATAACATCTCCAGATTTTATAACAGAACATTCTAAACTGTCATATCCCTCATTTTTAAGATTTTCGATGGCTGTATCTGTAGGACAAAAAAGTATATTACTTACTCTATCGGTCAATATTCTATTCACCTCTTCAGGCATTTTCATGTTAAAACTTCTTAACCCAGCTTCTATATGGACTAACTTTATATGCAATTTACTAGCAACGATAGCCCCTGCCAATGTTGAGTTGGTATCCCCATAAACCATTATCCAATCAGGCTTTTCTTTTAATGCAACCTCTTCAATCTTTTCTATCATCTGTCCTGTCATCGCACCATGTGACTTACCACCTATTCCTAAAAAGTAGTTAGGCTTAGGTATTTTCATCTCATCAAAGAAGATATCACTCATATTCACATCATAATGTTGCCCTGTATGGACAATCACTTCTTCTACACTATCATGTTTAGCTATTTCTCTACTGACACTTCCTGCTTTTATAAACTGTGGTCTTGCCCCTAAAATTGTTAATATTTTCATTATTTTATCTCTTCTATTAATTTATTCACGCTAGTATAAACAGCTAAATGTCCTTTAGCTGTATAGTGAATCCCCTCTTGATTATACTTTTCAACATCCTCTTTAAATAATCCATCCAAATCTAACTGATATACTCTTTCATCGTCTGTTAAGTTATCTATAACTGCTTTATACTTTACAACATTATCATTAATTCCATGCAGTAAAGAACTTACCCGTTCACTAACTTGTGGTAATGATAAATAAATAATCTTAGAATCACTCTCTTTTAAAACAAGTTCTTGAAATTTATTCAAATAACTTCTAAATAAATTTACATTAATCCATGGTTTAGAAAGTTTATATTTTGAACATTTTTCTTGTACATAACGGTTTGTAAAAAGTCTATAAAAAAGAGTATAAACTTTTGATATTTTTGTATCTTTAATTAAAAATTTATTATTTATTTTCCACATCCATCGAGGGTAAGAGCGTGGGGTAAGGTCATTAATCCCAACACTTACAACGTAGACATCATAAAACTTTGCACCCAATTCATTCCAATAAATGTCAAGTACATCCTTACTCATCATACCAGGAGTAGAAATAACATCAATCTTAATCCCCTCTTTTCTTAGCAATTCAATATAGGTTAAATTATCTACATGATTACGATAAGGTCGTATCCACATTGCTGTGGAATCAGCGAGTACTAATATTTTCATTTTATTTTCTTCCTAAATATCCAATACCTAAAAGTCTATGGTTAAACAGTTTTTCATAAGTTAAAGGAGATTGTACTTGTACACTATATGCTTTTTTTTCAAACCATGTTAAGACTTCATTAAAACGTAGTCTATCAGCATACATTGGGGTAAACATATCACGTATACCATGAAGCGTATTATCAAACTTCCATTCTCTATCTTTATTGATTCCTCTATTTTTTACAAAAGGGTGATATAAAGCCGAAATCAAATAGATAATAGGATTTCTAATAAAGCCAGGGCTTCTACTTAGAATTGGTCTAAAAATTCTATGTGATACAAACCAATAAAGATGCACTAAGAACCCTCTAATACCTTTTATACCAAATGAGTCTTCCCATGCATATACCCATATAAAAATACTTCCTTTAGGCTTCACTTTTTTCTCAATGGCATAAAAACCTTGTTCTGTTGAAAAAGTATGATGAATAACCCCTTGACAATGCACATGATCAAAAGATGCATCATCTAACGGTATCTTAAACAAAGAAGCAACAACAGGAAAAATTCTACCTGTTTCTAATAAATCAATCCCTGCTCGAATAACAGCTAAATTTAAATCAATGGCAACAACAGTTGCATTAGGAAAAATACTACTTAGATACTTTGCTTCTTTTCCAAAACCACACCCCACATCTAAAACCATTTTTTTACTTTGTAACTCTTCTTCTTCCATTCTCAACCAAACATCGCGATGAAGTGCCACCCCTTGTTCTTCATCGTAGGCAAAGGTTATCTCATCATCTCCTAAACCTCCCCACTCTTCCGTAAATGTTGTCTGAATACTCTTTTCACCTTTCATTGGCTCTAACTGTGCTAAACTATACTTTTCAAACCCTACAATAGTTAAAACTTTATAGTCTTCTAAAAAGTGTTCCGTTAACGGTGTTTTAAAGGTTAACAAAATAGGAACACCATTAATAATCGGATAAATAGTTAAAGATTCTTCCGAATACAAAAAACCTGTCTTTACAATCTCTTGACCACTCGTTAAAGTATGTTTCTCAAAGGTATGTACTTGTAAGTCATATCCACTCTCTGGCTCTTTTAATAACGATAATAACTGCATTTTTTTTCCTTTAATCATTTATTTAATTTCTTCTATGTTGAAAACTTCTTCCCAAATAGCAATGTTAACTATTTTCCAATACATAGGATTGGCTTTATCAATCTCTAAATTAATATCTAATGCTTTTATAATTTTTGATTTCTCAAGGTAGCTGTTTGCTAATAAACTAAATTTTTCATCCTTGCACCATTCACTTTGAGGTACAGGAAAACCTTTTTTATCTTTGTTCCAAATAATTTCAGAGGAGACATCTTCTTCAAAAGTTTTTCGTAAAATATATTTACTGAAACCATCTTTATACTTTAAACTCGGGGGAACTATAAAAGCATAATTGATGACATTATAGTCTAAAAATGGTGCTCGTGATTCAACTGATTTAGCCATAGAATTTCTGTCAACATAACGAAGAAGTACACTTAAATACTCTTCTACATCAGAACTGAGTTTTTTATTTAAATTATTAAAATTTAAAAACGATTTTTTTAAACTGCCTACAAATTTTATCTTTTTATTAAATAACGTGTTTGCTCTTTTAGTAAAATAAAGCTTCTCAAATAATTTAGGAACAAATGATAGCAGTAGCAATTTTATATCTTGTAGTAAAAATGATTTGTAATGTTTTAAATACTCTTTTAGAAAAAGAACATTAAACATATTTTCTCTAAGTACAATAGCCCTATATGTTCCATAACCTGCAAAAATTTCATCAGCCCCTTGACCATCAAGTGAAACCTTGACCCCCTCTTTGTGCATTTTGTCATAGACATTATATTGAGCGAAAATCCCTAAAGTATCAAAAGGTTCATCTTGCATCCAAACAATATCTTCTATATGCTTAATCAAGCCCTCCACATCAGAGACAATATAGTGTTGCTTTAAATTTAATTTATTTACTGTATGTTCAATATTTTCATTTTCATTCATCTGCTCTTTGGAGGTATAGACAGAAGAGAAGCTTTCAATGCTATCATTTACTTCATTTGCTTTAGAGACAATAATATTTGAATCAACTCCTCCACTTAATGCCATGCCAATTTTAACATCACTTCGTAGGCGTAAATTTATGCTTTTAGAAAGAAGAGATTTTAATTTCTCTTTCATCGTTTTTTCATCACTATCACAAACATTAAGTTCAATAGCATAATAGCGACTTAACGATAACTTTTTATGCTCTAAATTATAAAAAGCTTTATGTGCAGGAGGAAATCTTTTTATATGTTTAAACATCGTCTCAACTCTATGCTCTTGTACACCATAAATAAGATAACGTACCAACTCATCTCTATCTGCCTCAACCACAGACAAATAAGGAAGTAATGCTTTTATTTCAGAAGCAAATATAAATTGACTGTCCTCTAAAATATAATAAAGGGGCTTAACCCCAAATCGATCTCGGGAAAGAAAGAGATTGTTTTTTGTTTTATCAAAAATAGCAAATGCCCACATTCCATTAAATTTTTCAACACATTTTTCACCCCATTCTTGATAAGATTTGAGTAGCACTTCACTATCTGAAGAAGTTAAAAATATATATCCTAATCCAGTTAACTCCTCTTTTAACTCAATATAATTGTATATCTCTCCATTAAAAATAAGGACTAAATCATCCATCTCCATGGGCTGATTACTCTGTGTATCTAAATCAATAATCGACAAACGCGTATGCCCTAAAGAGACATTTTCAAACATAACAACAGATTGATTATCAGGCCCTCTATGAGACAAATGTTCTAAAGATTTCGTAAATTTATGCTTATCACTATTAAAACAGCTACCCAGTATTCCACACATATCAGACTACTTCTCTAAAAGACTATGCTGTCTAATACCAAAACCAATATTTTCAATAATAGTATTATATGTTGTTAAGAACTTTTGATAAAAAACCAATCCATAATTTAAAGGAAGTAATTTAGAAAAGTAAAAGACAATAGGAAATTTTTCAAAATAGTATGGCACAAAGTTTGCATAATTTTTGACAGTAAATTGATGTTCTTTGAGTAATGTTAAAAAAGTATTCTTACCCATAGCTGGATGCCAATCAAGTGCGAAATGCCAATGTTCTAAGGGGTTCAATAATTTATAAAGTACTCTTGGCTTACTTAACAACATAGAGAAAAATTGAATAGGATAAAAGTATAAATTTTGACAAGGCGTAGAGACCAGTAACTGACCCTCTTTTTTTAGTAAACTATAGATATTATTTAAATATTCATCAGGAGATGGTACATGTTCAATCACCTCTGCAGACAAACAAAAGTCTGCAATAGGTTCATTAAAAACTTTATAAAAATCAAGCATTGAACCATTGACATAAATAATATTGTCTAACTCTTTGTTTGCATCTTTAGCATAAATAATCGCTTCAAATGACAAATCTATAGCAATAACAACGTTAAACTTCTTTGACAATACTTTTAAGTACTCCCCTTTACCACATCCACAATCGATGGCAATACCTTTCTCTTTAAGTGACTCAATAAGTTGTTGATTTTTTTCTACAATCTTATCTGTACTGTAGTTATTATAATATGATTGCAAGTTAGTTAAAACAGTTTCTTTACGATGCACAGCTCTATCCATCGCCTCTTTCTCTTTTTTGTTGAGTTCAAACATCGAAATACTATTTTCATCTTGAATAAAGATATCATCTTTATTTCTGAATAATGCACTTGAAATAATATTTTCTTTAATAATATTAATCATTTTTAACCTTTGCATCTAAAATTTT
The DNA here is from genome assembly GCA_027081065.1 of Campylobacteraceae bacterium. The sequence continues at coordinate 23,110 of JALWLW010000056.1, read as the reverse complement.
TGCATAAATACCTTGCTTAATTACTTGTGTATTTTTTAATTCATGATTTTGGATTGTTAAAGCTCGTAAATTTTTAGCATACTCTTTTGCCATTTCATCATTAGTGAGGAACATATAAATTTTACTAGCAAAAGTTTCATACGCCCCTACCCTAACTAAAAAACCTGTCTCCTCATCTATGACCAACTCTTTATGCCACTCTGTATCATAGGCAACCAAAGGTTTTTCGCTTAAACCAGCCTCAATTAAACTAAAACCATCTAACAAGCAAATATTCACATCAGCTTGTTTTCTAGCATTAAAAACAATCTCTTTACTCTGAAAACCAACCATTAAAACATGCTTACTTAATCCCAATACTTCTAACTTATTAATTAAATTTGAAGACTCATCTCCATCACCAATTATTAAAACTTTAAAATTGTCTATGCTCTTGGATAATGATTCAATAATAAAAGGAATATCTAAACAATTCTTTTCTTTTGAAAGTCGTGCGATATAACATATAATCTTTGTTTCAGATGTAATTGAAAAATGCTCACGTATATCAATATTAACACAATCATCAAATTCTAACCTGTTAATTCCATGAGGAAATCTTTCAAACTTTTTAGGAGATAAAGATGGATAGTCAAACATAATATTATTAATCAAATACTTGCTAATTGGTAAAATTTTATCACAAGAGGCATAAACATATTTTTCTAATCTTTTAGCCAATTTTCTTGAACCAAGTAGTTTAAAAGTTTGTCCTCCAACTTCATTACACAATGCATAATCTGAATGTACCGATATAGCTAAAGGAATATTGAAAATCTTTGAATAAAAAAGACCCAATACCCCCATTAAGTAAGGGTCTGTCGCCCTAATTATTTTAATATTATACTTTTTAATAACAAAAGGGAAAATAAACATTAATTTAAAAAGAATAACAACTGATCCTAATATTTTAGTGACTTTTAGCGTATTTATTTTAGGAAATCTACTCAACCAACCATACTGATAAAACAAAATATTATTCTCTTTAAACACAGTCATGTTTTTTCGATTAAACGGAAACAAGGAGATAATTGAAGTAAAATATTCATCTTCTTTATAATTTTCATATTGATACAACACTCCCTTTTTTTCCAGTGCTTCATAATCATTAGGGGCAATTATCAGCAAATTCATACCAACTCTCCATTATCCAATTTATAAACCACCTCACACCTATCAAGTGTGCTTAAACGATGAGCAATAATAAGTAATGTTTTATCTTCACTAAGCTCATAAATTTCATTCATTATCTCTTTTTCTGTTTCATCATCAAGTGCAGAAGTTGCTTCATCCAAAACAAGAATTTCAGGGTCTAAATATAAAGCACGTGCAATGGCAATTCTTTGTTTTTGCCCTCCACTAAGCATCACCCCACCTTCTCCAACAAAAGTATTTTGTCCTTCTTTTGTTTTTAAAAAATCATATATTTTAGCTTGTTGTAAAACCTCATCTATTTTATTTTGATCATACTTTGCACCAAAAGCCACATTTTCACCAACTGTTCCATCAAACAGATAAACTGACTGAGGAATATAGCCTACCTTTGAACGCCATGATTGAATGTTTTTATCATCAATAAGACAACTATCAACCAAAAGCTTTCCCTCTTTAGGTCGGTATAGGCCAATGATAACATCAACTAAAGTACTCTTCCCACTACCACTTTCACCTACAAACCCTACTTTACTTCCTTTTTGGATATGTAGATTAATAGATTTTAATGCCAATTTATTCTCTTCATACTCAAAACTCAGATTTTCTAAAACTATTTCTTTTTCAAATAAAACTTCTTCATCTCCTAACTTCTCTTTTTCATTCTGTAAATCTTCATAAATAATATCTAAAGATTTATGATAAAAAAGAACCTGATTATAACTATTCATAATTCTATTAAGCGAAGGCATGAGCCGATAAAGTGCTAAAACAAACATTGAAATCATAGCCAACATAGAAGCTACGTTTGTTTCATGCTTCCACAAAAGATAAATAACAATAGCAATAATAACACTAAAAGCAATCGCTTCTAGAAAAAGTCTTGGGACTTGTGCCATTGTTGTATAGGTAATATTCGCTTTTGCATAAGAGAAACTAGCATTTCTAAATTCATTTAAGGTATTTGCATCATTAGGTTGCAATTTAATAAGTTTAAAATTTCCAAAACTTTTATTAACAATCTCATAAAAAAGTTTTTGAAACTCAGCCCTAACTTCTCCCATTTTTTTAATTTTCAAAGAGACAGTTTTAATCATAAATAATGCATTTAATAAAAGTAGTACTGTCAACATTAAAGTAATTTGATAATTAACATAAAGCATCATCATGTAGATAAAAATAACCACAAATACTTCACTTAACATTAACAAAACAGCTGACAATAATTGTGTAAATAAAGAAGCTTCAGTCACAATAGTTTTTGTCAACATTGATGTATTTTTAGTTGTATACCTGGCATAGGGCATTTGCATATAAGATTCAAAAAGTCTTGATGAAAGAAGATAATAACGCCCTTGTGTGAAGCGATTTAAGAGGTAAAAATATAAAAGATTAATAAGACTTCTAAAGAGATAAAAAAAGATTAAAACAACCCCAAAAGCAATAATAAAAGAAAGACTGGTCTCAAAAGCAAAAAAATTATAAAAGTAATGATAATATTTATTACTCTCTATAAGGCTAAAATCTGTAGCAATCGCAATAAAAGGCATAATCACAGAGATACCCACTGTTTCAATAATAGATATAAAGATAGAGAAGAAGAGTAATCCTAAAAGAAACATCTTATCCCTACTAGTCAGTAAACTCCTCAATTTATCTATCATATTAATTATCTGTCCTAATTCTTAAAAAAACAGGGAAACGAGGTTTCCCATACTTAGTAAACTCTTGAAACTTAAAAGTAATCAAACTTCCAATAGGAGGAGGATTTTTTCTCTCTTGAATAGTAAAACCACTGCCTATTTTAAATGTAATATTGTTATCCATTCTACAAGTGACAGACCCCATCATGTTTTGATATTTGCCATGCCCTTTGTTATAAGCAATAATTCTACACTCTTTATCTAAAAAAGTTTTAACTTTTAAAGCTTTATTGGTTCTTTTTCCAATGTATAAAGCGTTTGGGTCTCGAACAACAACTCCTTCTGCACCTTTTTTTTCAATTGTGGTTAAAAAATGTTTTAGCTCTTTCTTATCTTTAATAAAAATCTGTGGGATTATTTTTAAAATGTTGTTTTCATAAGGCTTCACCTTTGCAAGGCGTTCAAAGAGTCCACCTTTTGCATTTGGAACTTCAAAGATGTAGTGTTTTATCTCATGCCATTTTTCGCTTGGAGTTTTGTCTCTTACGATAGAGGAGATATTTTCAAAATCTTTTCGCTTACTCCATAACTCTCCATCTATCTCAAATGGAGGGTAGTTTTTGGTAAACCACTTTGGGGCATGAATTATTTTACCACCCCTACTTATAAGATGTTTACCATCCCAATAGGCTCTTATGCCATCGAGCTTTTCGCTCATTACCCAACCTGATATGTTTTGCTCTTTGTAGGTTTTTAGTAGGAGTAGTTTAGGCTTTTGAGCAATAAGAGAGAGACTAAAAGCTATTAGAAATAGTATTAATCTCATCATCAGTTAAATAAGGATTCATAGGCAAAGACATAATTTCGTTTGAGACTAATTCAGCCACAGGAAAGTCCCCTTTTTGATACCCTAAATATTCAAAACACTCTTGCAGATGTAGAGGCATAGGGTAATGCACAGCTGTAGGAATGCCTTCTTCTTTCAATTTAGCTTGAACCTCATCACGATTTTGAACTCTAACACTATATTGAGCAAAAGCACAACTGGCTCTTTCATCGACAAAAGGTAAAACTAAATCTTTATCTTTTAGTGCTTCTGTATATTTAGACGCAACCTCTTGACGAAGTAGCAAATCTTTTGCATAGTGCTTAAGCTTTACATCAACAATGGCACACTGCACCGTATCCATACGTCCACCCATACCAATGTATTTATGATGATAACGTTTAGATTGCCCATGAACTCGAAGCGATTTCATCTTCTCAGCTAACGCATCATCATTGGTAAAAACAGCCCCACCATCTCCAAAACACCCCAATGGTTTTGCAGGGAAAAAAGAGGTTGTTGAGATATCCCCTAAATTAGAGTCTGTTTTACCATTAAAAGTACTTCCAAAACTTTGCGCTCCATCGACTATTACTTTTAAGTTATGTTTGTTGGCAATAGCCCCAATAGCATCCATATCAGCAGGTTGACCGTAAAGACTTACAGGCATAATTGCTTTTGTTTTAGCAGTGATTTTTGCTTCTATCTGTTTTGAGTCTAGATTATAAGTTCTTTCATCAATATCTACAAATACGGGTTTAGCCCCTAAAAAAGCAATGGTTTCAGCCGTGGCTATAAAAGTAAAAGGGGTGGTAATAATCTCATCATCAGGCTGAATATCCAATGCCATCATGGCTAAAAGTAAGGCATCTGTTCCACTAGAGCAAGTAATGGCATGTTTTGCTCCTGTAAAGTTTTGAAGATTCTCTTCTAAATCTCTTACTTCATTTCCCATAATATAATTTGATTTATCCAGTACTCCATGAATCGCTTGGTCTATCTCTTCTTTATAAAGTTGATACTGATATTGTAATTTTGCAAAATCTATTTTCATTTTTTTACAACCTCTAAACTATCTTCTTTTAACACATATTTAGCAAACGCATCCTCTGCTTGATTGTCTATAAAACTAAGCGTATTACCACTAATTCCAACCCATCCAATTTGACGAGCAGGAACACCCACCATCAAGGCATAAGGCTTAACATCTTTGTTAATCACAGCCCCAGAACCAATCAGTGCATACTCACCAATAGTTACACCACAAACAATGGTCGCATTAGCCCCAACAGAGCAACCTTTTTTAAGAACAGTCTTCTTAAACTCTTCTTTTCGCTGAATAAATGCACGTGGATTAATGACATTGGTAAAGACCATTGAAGGTCCTAAAAAAACATCATCTTCAACTTCAACACCTTCATAAATGGAGACATTATTTTGGACTTTAATACCACTACCCATGCTCACTTTTGGACCTACCACACAATTTTGACCAAATGAGCAGTTCTCACCAATGCTTGTATGGCTTAAAACATGTGAAAAATGCCAAATCTTAGTATTTTTTCCAATACTCACATCATTGTCAACAATCGCTGTTTCATGGGAAAAATAAGACATATTTTTAGCCAATAACTTTTTTACAAAAAGGATGATAATTACCTTTAAGTCCAATAGCATCCAAGTTTCTAATGGTTGAGACGGTCTTGATTGAACCATAGGCTTCATCAAGACCAAATCCATTACCTTTTAAAATCTCTTCATAAGACCGTGTATGCAAATCGGTAAAGCCTCCAGAGAATTCTATCTCATCTCCATTGACTGTAATGCTTCTATAAGTTCGCTGTCCTGCATCTCTTACTGCTTGTGGGATATTGTCATAGTTTACCGACAAAAACCAACGTACATTGGCATTTTTCAGTTTAAATGAACCAGCATTGGTATCAGCTGTTTTGACATGAACCACATTCTCTTCAACCTCTCCAAATATCCAAGTAAGCATGTCATAAAAATGAACCCCAATATTTGAAGCAATACCACCAGACTTACTTTGGTCACCTTTCCAAGAGATAAAATACCATTTTCCTCTACTTGTCAAATAGGTTAAATCAATATCATAAACTTTATTTGGATTTTCTTCCAACTCTTTTGCAACCTTCTCTTTAAGTGCTATAATCGATGGATGTAAACGTAGTTGTAAAATATTGTAAACCCTCTGTCCCGTCTCTTCTTCAATTATCTTTAACTGGTCAATATTCCAAGAGTTCAATACCAAAGGTTTTTCACAAATGGCATCTGCCCCACTTTTAAGGGCAAAACGAATATGTGAATCGTGTAAATAATTAGGAGAACAAATTGACATATAATCAATCTTTTTACCTGTATCTCTTCGCCACTTATCAACAAATCTATCAAAACGTTCAAATTCAGTAAAAAAATCAGCTTGGGGAAAATTAGAATCCATAATACCAATTCCATCATAAGGGTCTAGTGCAGCGACTAATTCATTACCTGTTTCCCTAATCGCTTGCATATGTCTAGGTGCGATGTACCCTGATGCTCCTATAAGTGCAAAATTTTTCTTACTCATCATAATCTACCATCTGATTTTTTCAACATTGACTTAATATCAAAAATAACTTGTTTATTATTGGGTTCTATATTTAAATTTTTATATTCATCATGAGCTACAGCCAGAACAACAGCTTCATAGTCATCAATATTTACATCTTTAACTAAATCAAGTTTGTATTCTCTAGCTACCTCCTCTTTATCGGCCCAATAGTCACTCACCTCAACAGCACATCCAAAGTCTTGTAGTTCTCTAATTACATCAATTACCCGTGAATTTCTAATATCTGGGCAATTCTCTTTAAAGGTTATTCCCAGTACCAAAATTTTAGCACCTTCAATTTTTTGACCTTTTTTTATCATAAGTTTTATGACTTGATTGGCGACATAAATCCCCATGTTATCATTAAGCCTTCTTCCTGCTAAAATAATCTCTGGATTATAACCTACCTCTTGTGCTTTATGCGTTAAATAATACGGGTCAACTCCAATACAATGTCCCCCAACAAGCCCTGGCTTAAAAGGCAAGAAGTTCCATTTTGTTCCAGCTGCTTCAAGTACAGCATTAGTATCAATGTCTAATCTGTTAAATATCATAGAGAGCTCATTCACAAATGCAATGTTAATATCTCTTTGAGAATTTTCAATAACTTTTGCTGCCTCTGCTACTTTGATACTGGGGGCTAAGTGTGTTCCAGCTGTAATAATACTGGCATAAAGAGCATTAACTTTTTCTCCAATCTCTGGTGTACTTCCAGCTGTCACTTTTAAAATTTTAGTAACCGTATGTTCTTTATCTCCAGGGTTAATACGCTCAGGGCTATAACCACAAAAGAAGTCAACATTAAATTTTAAGCCTGAAAATTTTTCTAAAATAGGAACACAATCCTCTTCTGTTGCTCCTGGATAAACCGTTGATTCATAAATAATAATATCATCTTTTTTTAAAACTGTGCCAATAGACTCTGAAGCTTTTAATAAAGGGGTTAAGTCTGGTTTTTTATGTTTGTCTATTGGTGTAGGAACGGTTACAATGTAAATATTACAATCAGCTATCTCTTCTAATTTATTTGTAAATTGCATCTTATTTGAAATTGCTTCATTGACTTGTTCAGTGGAAAGCTCTAGCGTTCTATCAACACCAGCATTTAACTCATCTATTCTCCATTGGGCAATGTCAAAGCCTACTACCTCATATTTACTTGAAAATGCGTGAGCTAGTGGTAAACCTACATAACCCAAACCTATTACTGCTATTTTATGCATTTATATATCCTAGTTATTTACTTGAATTGATATATTAACCAATCCTTTATATAAAGTAAGATAATTTATAAATATTATTTACTATTACTTAATAATTAATTTTGGTACAGAAGTCAAAAGTTTTTGAGTATAAGCATGTTGGGGATTATCCATAACCTCTTCGACTAAGCCTTGTTCTACTATCTTTCCCTCTTGCATTACAGCAACATCATCAGCAATATTTTTAATAATCGATAAATCATGTGTAATAAATAAATAAGATAAGCCTTTCTCTTTTTGTAAACCCTTTAAAAGCTCTAAAATTTGTACTCTTACCGTTACATCCAAGGCTGAAGTAGGCTCATCACAAATAATTAGTTCAGGTTCAACTGCCAACGCACGAGCAATACCTATTCGTTGACGTTGTCCTCCTGAAAACTCATGAGGATAACGGTAAAAATGCTCAAATTCTAAACCCACTTTTACCAGTAAATCTTTAATTAACATATCCTGAACATCTTTATCTTGTAATCCAACTTTTAAACTAACCATACCTTCACGAATAATCTCACCTACTGTCATACGAGGATTTAATGCCGAATAAGGGTCTTGGAACACAATCTGAATTTTACGTCTATAAGCCAATAACTCTCTTTGTGAAAGTTTTGTAAGGTCAACACCTTTAAACATAATGCTTCCAGAAGTTGCAGAAATAAGTTGTAAAATTGCTGTTCCGATGGTACTTTTCCCACTTCCTGATTCACCTACTAATGCTAAAGTGCTTCCCTTTGGAATGTTTAAAGAGATGCCATTTACAGCCTTAGTATGTCCAATTGTTCTTTTAAAAAACCCTTTTTTAATAGGAAAATATACTTTTAAATCTTGCACCTCAAGTAAAGGTTGAGTTTCTTCTTTATAGGTTTTTATTGCCTTTGAAGGCAAAGCATTTTTGAGTAAACTAATGGTATAAGGATGCTTAGGGTTTTTAAAAAAGTCATTACGAGAAGCTTTCTCTAAAAGCTCTCCATTTTTCATTACAGCAATACTATCAGCCATTTGTGCTACTACACCCATGTCATGAGTAATAAATAAAATAGAAAGTGAACGTTTTTTTTGAATTGTTTTAAGTAAAGCTAATACTTGTGCTTGTATGGTAACATCTAGTGCTGTAGTAGGTTCATCTGCAATTAAAAGTTCAGGTTCACAAGCCAATGCTATGGCTATCATCACCCGTTGTTTTTGTCCACCTGAGAGCTGATGAGGATACCAACTGTAACGCTCTTTAGCACTGGGTAAAGCCACCTCTTCAAAGAGTTCAATGACCTTTTTTTGAAGCTCTTTTACATTTAAATTAAAATGTAACCTAAGCACTTCAGCTACCTGTTCACCAATGGTCATAACGGGGTTAAGTGCTGTCATAGGTTCTTGAAAAATCATGGCAATTCTTGCACCACGTACTTTTTGCATCTCAAACTCAGAAATACTAAAAAGCGATTTATCATTTAAAATAATGTCTCCAGAAGTTACTTTTATAGCATCAGGAAGTAGTCTCATAATGGCTAAGGAAGTAAGTGATTTCCCCGAACCAGACTCACCAACCAAAGCAAATATTTCTCCTCTTTTTATATCAAAACTTACCAACTTTAAAAGTTCTTGATTTCCTATGTTTAAACTTAGATTTTTTACTGTTAATATATTCATTTATTCTACCTCTAGTCTACTTATTCATTATAACACATCCAAACTCAAAAAATAGGCATTTAAATTTTTACTCATTCCTATAAGATTAGAGTATAATATAGACAGATATTTAAATAAGGATGATACTAAATGCCTCAATCTGATAAAATGTACTCTTTTCTATTACTTACTACAAGTATACTATTTATATCTTGTGGAGGAGGAGACTCCCCTTCTACAACAGAAACAACCCAAACAATTACGACTCAAATCTTAAAAGCTGATGCAGGTGATGACCAAAATATAAGTTTTGGAAATTCTATCATACTAAATGGGGAAAAGAGTCTTAAAGGAGATGATAAAACCATTGAATACACATGGCGTTTAAATTCCCAAATCATCGGGTCTAATGCTAGTATTGTTTTAGATAATGTAGCAGAGGGAACATATGTTTATACTTTAACCATTAAAAATAGTGATAACAAAACATCAACAGATAGCGTAGAGATAAGAACTTATGCTGATAGTATTGTGAAGCTACAAACAACTCAAGGAGATATCTTATTAAAAATGATGTCAAGTGTTGCCCCTAAAGCTGTAGAAAACTTTGTCACACATAGTCAAAAATCTTATTATGATGGAGTAACTTTTCATCGTGTTATTAAAGATTTTATGATTCAAGGTGGTGATCCTACAGGTACGGGCATGGGAGGTGAGTCTATTTGGGGTGAACCTTTTTATAATGAAATAGATGAGAATGTACTTTTTAATAAACCTTTTCTCTTAGCCATGGCAAATAGAGGAGGTACAAAAACTAATACTAGTCAATTTTTTATTACAACAAAAGAAACAAACTTTTTAAATGGTAGATATACTATTTTTGGTAGTGTTATTGATGGAAAGGAAACAGTAACTAAAATTGAGAATGTGCCAACATCAAGACAAGATAAACCTTTAGAAAATCAAACCATAATCAAAGCCTCTCTCTATTTTAAAATAGAGAGTTGATACATTTTTTTTAGAACATACAAAGAAGAGTTAAGCTATAATTTTCCCCTCTTAAAAGGGGCATTAGCTCAGCTGGGAGAGCGCTTCGCTGGCAGCGAAGAGGTCATCGGTTCGATCCCGTTATGCTCCACCAAAATAAAACTTTTTAACTATTCCGTAACACCTCATACTCCTTAGGAATCAAATAATCTTCCGTTTTCATAGGTTCAGAAAAGACCCCTTTTTTAAACCCGAGTTGATAGAGTTTATCTAACGCTTTTAATTGTAATTCACTTAACTCTACTGATTCATCTGAAGCATACATATCTAAGTATTTAGTCAACATTGCATCGGAAATTCTTACTAAGTTTTCATCTTCAAGTTTTTTACAAAGCTCCTCTTTTTTTTCATTGGCAACTTTTACCCCATCGATAAGTATGTTTTCTATGTCTATCGCACGGTTAAGAGGTAACGAACGACGTACAGCCATACCACCTAAAGGCAAGGGAAGCCCCTCACCTGCAAGTTCTACCCAAATATCCCAAAGCTCTTTTTCTACTTCTAAACGCTCATCATAATCCAAAATAGACTCATGAATCAACACACCAGCATCTACCTCACCATTTACTACAGCCATCTCTATCTCTAAAAAATCCATGTAGACAGGTCGTGCTTCTGGGTAGTAGATTTTAAAAAGCATCGCGTTAGTTGTGTACTCACCAGAGAGTGCCACTTTGAAGTTTCGTTTGAGTTTTTTATCTTTTCTGCGAATGAGTTTTGGACCATAACCATCACCAAAACTTACAGCCGTTCGTAACATGGCATACTCATCTTTTATAAATGGATACATACCAAAACTAATAGCACTCACATCGTAAGTGCCTTTTAGAGCCTCTTTGTTGAGTGTTTCTATGTCTAAACCAATGTTCTCAAACTCATAACCTTTAGTATCTACCCAACCAAATTTAATGGCAAAGTACATAAATATATCATCAGCATCAGGAGAGTGGGCTAGTTCTATTTTTTTCATAATATTATCACTTATTTTTTTGTGTATTTTAGCTGAATTTGGAGTAAAATTTTATTTATAACCATAAAAATTTATAAATAATTCAAAAAGAAATATTTTTATATTATAATATTTCAAAATGAAATTTTTTATTTACATTTTAATATCTTAATGATATAATTTTTAAATTATAAACTCATAATGAATTTTAAAAAGGATAAAAGATGCACTTAGAATCAAACTATCAAGCCAGACAATCATTAAATCATCAATATGCACAAATAAAAGGAGCATCTGCTATTAATGATGTTGCTATAGGCTTTGGAAAGGGGTGGATTGTTTTTGCTATTTTATCTGCACTTGCAAGTGCATTCTCTTTTTATCAAGATTTTTATAAATCTTTAGGGGTTCTTAATACCATTTTAATTGTTATTGTCCTAGCTGTTGCCCTTGAGACATTTAAGCATCTCTCTATAAAAGGGATGTTTTCGAGCATGAATTTTTTAAGTAAAGGACTTATATCTATCATCGCTATAGGACTCATTGGTGTTAGTTTCTATACCCATTTTAAAAGCATTCAAACTTTTCAAAAAAATCTTGTAGGAGATGATTTAAGAGAAGAGATAAACTATCAACGAGACCTCCAAAAGATACAAAATAAACAAATAAATACCATCCTTGCTTCAAATAGAGAGCTCTCTAAAGCACTCAACAATGGCTCTTCACATGATGATCAACCTTCAGTACGTAGTGTAGAGAGTAACAATGCCCTTATTAAAACACTTCAAAAACTCTCTGTACAAAATAATATGAATAATACCAATCTTATTTTAGCACAATCAAAAGCTTCAGCAAAAACTACATCATCTGCTATTTTAGTCATTTTTATTATGGTTGAGATTATGGCTCTTTTTAGTATACTAAGCAAAATTATTGTGGTAGACAATGTAACTGAAAATATTAAAAGCTTTGTGAATGTTATGGACAGACTTGATGAGCTTGAAAACAATACCTATCAATCACTTAGTTCTCAAAAAGTAGAAGAGACCCAAGCACGTATTAAAATGGTACAAAAGCATCAAAAAGTACTCCATCAAGCTGAACTTAAAAAGATTTCTTTTCAACATATAGAGCATGAAGAAGAGAAAGAACTTAGTCCTAAAAAGCCTAAAAAAAGAAGAAAAGTTATAAAAGAGCCAAAAAATTCAAATGAACTTTACCTTAGTCAATTTGACCAAACCGAACAAAAACTTCTACAACTCTTGTGGAAAAATGGCAAAGTAAAACCCAATGAAGCACTCACTTCACGTAAAAATGTTTTAAAAGAAGCAGGGGTACTAAAAGGTAAAAGTGGTGTCCTTTCTAATCTATATGCTAAACTACTTGAAAGTGCTTATATTGAATTTGATAAACAATACAAAGCTAAAGTGAAACTAATAAAATCTTAAAAATATGACAATTTGACATATTTCTAGGTGAATCAACAAAAACCTACTAAAATGGTGATAATATTTTAAAACTTAAGGATGAAAAGGATGTCAGTAACAATGGATGCAAACAAACAAAAAGCTTTAGATATGGCAATGAAACAGATTGACAAAAATTTTGGTAAAGGGACAATTGTACGTCTAGGTGACAAAGATATTGAGCCTATCGCCTCTATTAGTACCGGTTCTCTAGGGCTAGACATGGCTTTAGGAATTGGAGGTGTACCTGTTGGTCGAATTATTGAAATTTATGGACCAGAGAGTTCGGGTAAAACCACACTGGCACTTCAAATTACAGCTTCAGCACAGGCAGAAGACAAAGTTTGTGCCTTTATTGATGCTGAACATGCCCTTGATGTTCTTTATGCTAAAAACTTAGGCGTAGATGTAGAAAACCTTTTAGTTTCTCAACCAGACTTTGGAGAACAAGCACTAGATGTTTTAGAAACATTAGCACGTTCAGGTGCTGTAGATGTTATTGTGGTCGACTCCGTAGCAGCTTTAACCCCAAAAGCAGAAATAGAAGGTGAAATGGGAGATTTACAAGTAGGGCTCCAAGCACGTCTTATGTCAAAAGCCCTTAGAAAGCTAACAGCTGTTTTACATAAAACCAACACCACTGTTATTTTTATTAACCAATTACGTATGAAAATTGGTATGATGGGTTATGGAAGTCCTGAGACTACTACAGGAGGAAATGCTCTTAAATTTTATGCTTCTGTAAGAATTGATGTAAGAAGAATTGCAACCCTTAAACAGGGTGAAGCACAAATTGGTAACCGTGTTAAAGCTAAAGTCATTAAAAATAAAGTAGCTCCACCATTTAGACAAGCAGAATTTGACATTATGTTCGGTGAGGGTATCTCTATGGAGGGTGAGCTTGTTGACTATGGGGTTAAACTTGATATTGTTGACAAGTCAGGGGCTTGGTTCTCTTATGGTGAAAAGAAATTAGGTCAAGGTAAAGAAAATGTTAAGGCTAAGTTTAAAGAAGATCATGCACTTCGTGATGAAATTGAAGCCAAAATTAAAGAAGCTTTAGGCATTACAAGCATGTTAACCATGGATCCAAAAGAGATTACTGATACCGATGAAGAATAGAAGTTCGTAAACATAGTGATTCTATTTTACCTTTAAAAACATAAGTTTTGTCTATCTTACTCTAGCACACAAAGTGTTAACAAAAATTTGTTATAATAAAATATACTTAAATACAAAAGAGATAAAGATGAACAAAACAACAATAACCCTCATAATGGCTATGTTTCTAACAGCCTGTGGTGCAGATGATAAAGGTCAAGAAAAAACATTTGACACAACAAAAGCTGAAGTAGCCAAAACAGAAACAGTAGCTCAAAAGGTAGTTGAAGAAACAACAAAAGTAGAGAAAAGTAAAGAAGTAAAAAAAGAAACCACACCTCAAGTAGAAACTTATGCTAAAAATATTTTTGAGTTAACAACTATTGATGGTAAAACTTTACATGTTGATGAAGAGGAAAATGGAATTTCTTTTCAAGAACATAAAGATAAAGTAATTTTCTTACTTTTCTTTGGTTACCGATGTCCTCCTTGTCTATCAGAGATTCCAGCACTTCAACAAATAGCAAAAGAAAAAGGTGATAAACTTGAAATTATTGCCCTAGAAGTACAACGTCTCCCAGAAGAACAACTGAAAATTTTTAAAGAGACTAAAAAACTCAACTATACAGTACTCTCAGGTGAACACACAGACAACTCAAAGTTTATCTCCTACATTGCACAACGTGCTCAATGGTCTGGTTCAATTCCATTCCTAGTAGGTATTACCCCAAAAGGTGAAGTAGGTGTTGTTCATGTTGGTGGCATGAGTTATGGTGAGTTTAAAGAAGTTTTCAACGAACTTTCTCAATAATCTAAACGGTGAACATTTGTTCACCAATCTTATCATTAACTACTCCTCTACAATTCTTCTTGCTATCATTGCCCCTATAGACAATATAATCATAAGTACATATGAGACAATTACAAGTAAAAGATTTAAAATTACTCCTGGATTAAGTAAGGTAACTACCATAGCAATAGGTAAAATACAAAGCATCATAAATAGTCCAAAAACTGCTACATACGAAAAGTATTTTCTCTGCATTGCACTAGACCAAACATCTTTTGAAAAAATTGTAAATACAGCTTGAAAACCATCAAAAAAATCATTTGCCAAAACAATATTTGAATGTACCAAAGGTTGTACATAAGACACAACCAACGATATTAAGGCTAAAGGTAAAATAATTGATGCAAATGCAAGTACCATATCCTTGGGATTCACATTCTCACTAATACCCCCTGAAGCGAGAGCTTGACTCATGTCAGCAGAAATTAAACCTGAAGAGACAGCTGCAATACTTATAGTAAATAAAAAAATAAATATCAATACAACCCATCCCATATAAACCCCAAATGCTGTACTAAAATGTCGTTTTAATGATTCATTGTCTATACGACTCTTCTCAATGAGCTCTACATAAGAATGAATATTTTGAGATTCATAAACTGCTCGTCCAGCATAAATTTGTAAAACAATCCCAAATACTCCTGCTAACATCGAAGTTACAAGAGAAATACCCAAAATCATTCCTAAAAAATTTAAAAATATTAAAATTCCCATGACTGTTAATGTAAATGTTTGATTTAGTCGAATGAATTCCCAACCCAAACGAAAGGTATTTTTAACAGCTTCATCTTGAGATGCTTCATCAATGAGTCTCTTATTATCTTGTTGCATAATTATCCTTAACTATATTAATAAATAATTGTAACATAAAGAGTATTTACAAAGAGTCAAAAGCCTTTTAGATTAACTTAATGATATATATCTTCTCATCATTCTCTTCACAATTATTTTATGAAAAGGCGAAATTAAAGACATATAAACTTTACCAAAAGTATTATGATATTGAACAATAGTAGAGATGACAACTCTGTCCTCTTCTTTAAAAACAGAGATTCTAAAGTTAAGATGCTTGTCATCTTCTCCTGCAATAATTTCTTCAGATGAAAGATAATAAATATGAAACATTCCACTTTTTTTACCAACAAATAACTTTTTATTTTCTTCACTCTCTAACGCGATATCTGTACGTAATCCAAAAAGCTTTACTATGCTATTGCGAATTAACATTAAATACTTCATCCACTTAGGCATATATGAAAATATACCCACATATACCTCTTCTAAAGAAGCCTCCTTATTAGTAAGTTGCATTTTAAAAGCATCATAGTAATCAACGCTATCTATGTAGTTTCTATAAATGCTCTCTTTTGGTATTTTTGTTTTAATAACGTCATTCATACATTTTTCCTCCAAACAATCATTGAAAGCAAAACAACCCCAACCACATCAGCCACAAAATCAAAAATATCACAAGTCCGACTAGGTAACCAATATTGCGTCATCTCCTCTAACCCTGCAAAGGTTAGGATAATCATCGCCCCTACTTGCATATTGAAGCCAAAGATTTTTTTGCTTTTAAAGTTTAGCCCATAGTTCAAAAGTAGTGCCATAACTCCATAGAGTAAACCATGCATAAGCTTGTCTCCATTTGGAATACTTCCGATTACTCTAAAAGCAAAATTATAATCAGCTGTGTCAGCTAGATAAATAATAAAGCTTATAAAGAGAAAAAAACTTAAGGGTAAGATGATTCGTAAATTTACATTTTTCATTTCCACTCCTATATTTTCTTTTTAGAAACAAAATAAACAATCATCATTGCCAAACTTCCTGTTATGATTGGAACAAGTATAAATTCAAATGGTGCAGTCAGTAAATACGGTAAAGCACTTACCCCACCTAAAAATCCTGCCCACATAAAAAGTTTCCATTTAGAGGGAGAAAACTTTTTTTCTAAAGAGAGCGTATGTACAGCATAAAACATTAATGCAGGTAGCATTATGATTAATCCATAAATAGCTGGAAACAATATAATAGATGGTGAAGGGAAAAAGTTATAATCTCTTAGCTCAAAAAAATATGAATATAAACTTACTATGTATCCACCAACTCCAACTAATGTAGATGGTAAAAGAACCAAACTTATAAACTTCCAAATAGATAATTTCTCATTATGTATTTTTAATGATGCAAAAATAAAAATAACAAACGTTAAAACTAATATTCCACTAATAGCAGGATTACCCATAACTTATCCCCTCTCTCACCAATCTCTGAGCAAACCTAGTATCAATAGTAGCTTCCATCTTCTCAAACATATTGTAATAGCCAAGCAAAGTACGATCAATAAAGATATAATCAGCATTCATCTTATGAAAAGCATGACGTTGATTTTTCTGTACATCCATAATGGTATTAAACCCACGTTGTGAAAAATCGCTGTTCTCTTTAAAGTCATACTTCTCACCCTCAAAAATTTCAATGTAGATTCTATCTAACGGCTTAATAGCAGAACGATAAAAATCTAACATCTCTTCCATCTCTCCACGGTCAACCATATCTAGCTGGGCATACTGTTCAGCTACCTCTTCATCACTTGCCTTGTCCATAAGTAAAACGTGCAGTTTTGAAAAACCTTCTAAAAACTCAGCATCAACCCTTTTGACACACCCAAAGTCAATCATGCCTAACATGTTGTCAGCCATAAAAATGAAGTTTCCAGGGTTTGGGTCGGCGTGAACCATCTTTAGTCTGTAAAGCCCTATGAAAAAAGAGTCAAAGATAAGTTGAGCATAATGGTTACGTACCTCTTGGCTTGGATTGCCCTTTAAAAAGGCTTCAAAGCTCTTTCCCTCTAAAAAAGTAGAGCTTAGAACCGTTTTGGTTGACAGCTCTTCGACAATGCTTGGGACAACTATCAACTCATGATTTAGATGTTCTTCATAATATTTTGTATTTTGAGCTTCTAACTCATAGTCAACCTCTTCTGTCAATCGCTCTGTCACTTCATCCATAAGGTGGTCAATTTCTTGACCTTTAGCAAAATGGCTCAATCCAAATTTTATAACCGATAAATCAGAGTCGATACTTGTAGCGATACCAGGGTATTGAACCTTTACAGCCAACTCTTTTTTACCTTTTGTTGCTCGGTGAACTTGCCCCAAACTTGCAGCTCCAAAGGCTTCACTCTCAAAACTGTCAAAAACATTTTGTGGGTAGTCACCCAACTCCTGTTTGACAATTTTTCGTATCAAAGCCTTATTAATAGGAGGAATAGAGTTAAATGACTTTGAAATCTCATCCAAATACTCTTGAGGCAAAAAAGGTAATCCCAAAGCTACTTGTTGAGCAATTTTGACAGAAACCCCTTTGAGTGTTCCTAAAGAGTCAATAATCATTTTTGCAATCTCAGCGTGAGTCTCTGACTTAGCTACCTCTTTCTCCTCTTTTGACATAAAAGCTCGTTTTACAGCACCTGTTCCAGAGGTCATGCCTATCTTTAACATCGCTTTTCCTACAACTGCTCCTCGTGAGACTCTGCTTGTTGGTATCTTTTTTTGTCCTGTGTTACTTGTCATTGAACACCTCCCCAAACTTTCGTTTTATCTTGGTAAATCCACTTTTTTTAACGCTAAATCGCTCTAGTGCTGAAAGCAAATGCGTTTTAAATAGAAACATTCCTAAATCATTTGCTTTGTTTAAAATACTTGACTGTAACAACGCCTCAATAACTCCTAAAGAGTGGTCAATAAACTGTGTGGTGTTCTCAAACATCTCTGAGTCATCTTTGACCCAATAGGCAACTACCATAATGTAGTAGTCCCAAAAGAGTCTTGGTAGATGCTCCTCAAAAGGAGGCGTTGGAATCTCCTCTGCTTCAATGGCAATACTTAACATATCTGCTACCATCTCTCTAAAAATTTCATTGTTACCATAGAGCGTGTCAAGTTTAAGCCCACCCGACTGAAACACCATCTTTGAAATTTGCATAATAAACTCTCGGTCTTCCAAATAAAGCTCTAACTCAGTCTCAATAAGTGTTTGAAGTTGTTCTCTTAGCGTATAGGTATGAAAATCTTCTATCTCTTGCAGTATCTGTGCTGTCTCTTTGTGCTTCTGCTCTACATAAGCATAAAGTATGCTCTCTTTAGTCGGAAAGTAGTTATAGATAGTAGGATTCGATACCCCTGCATTTTTAGCCATCTCTCTCATAGAGGCAGATTTAAACCCTTTTTCGATAATAAGATTAACAGCCTCTTCAAGAATTTTTGCTTTTGTCTTCTCTTTTGCTGATTGTGATACTTTCATAATAGATCCTAACTCTTTTAAATATTTAACTAAGTATAGTTAAAATTCTACATTTTGTCAAATTATAATATAGTAAATTAAAATATAAAATTTTTATCTTATTTTATAGTTAAATTATATTTTTTATTGTTATAATACTCGTGGGTTAAATAATGTAAACCTAAGTTTAAAAAACTATTTAAATTATAAATACTTTTTTTACTTTTGTTGTGTATAATGGAGGGAATAATGAAAAAACAATTACATACTTTTATAATGGGAGGGTTTACCCTCTTTGCTATTTACCTCTATTACCTCTCAGCTACCCCTCTACCTCAATTAGAAATAAAAGATGTTCCTCTTATGGATATCAAAACTGAAGAACAAAATGCACTAGAGTATTTAAACTATTTAAGAAGTGGTGCTGGACTTATTCCATTTCAAAGTCATTCTCAACTCAATCTAGCAGCAAAAAATCATGCAAATTATCTTACCAACCATCTAACTTTTGGTCACAAAGAACTGGCACAACATAAAGACTTTACCGGAGAATTTGCTTCATCACGTGTTACCTATACGGGGTATGCTACCCCTCAGGTAATTGAAAATGTTTCAACCCATAACCTAAATTATAAAGAATCTATCAATGGTCTATTTTCAGCGATTTATCATCGTTTTGCCTTTTTAGATTTTCGTTCCGATGCCATAGGTATTGGTATTAGTCAAAATAGACACAAAAAAACTCAAACAGCTTTTGTTTATGACATGAGTTCTTATGCCTTAGAAGCCCTTTATAAAAACAATCAAACCATTACAACTGCAGATCTTAATCAAGCACTCAATCTAAATAAAAAGCGTAATAGCCCTGTTGTTATCTATCCATTTAATCAACAAACAGAAGTTCCACCTGCATTTTTTGATGAACTTCCAGATCCCCTACCAGAACATAAAGTAAGTGGTTTCCCAATTAGTATTTCATTTAATTCACTCTATTATAAAAATGCAAAACTTCTATATTTTAAGATTTTTAATGCTGAGGGTATAGAGTTGAAAAACACTCTCACCTTTGACTACAAAACAGACCCTAACAGACGTTTAGAAAAATTAGACTTTGTACTGTTCCCTTTAGATAGACTTGAATGGAACAGTAAATATTATGTCAAATTTTCAGCTCTTCTTGATGGACAAACTTTTACTAAAGAGTGGAGTTTTCAAACACAAAGCTTTGCCTCTCCTCTACATATTGTCCAACACGACAATCAACTCTATAACATAAAAAAATCCCAACCAAATGTTTTCTATTTCCCTCCTACTTCAAAAGTTGATCTCTTAAGTGATATTGCTTATCCTGCCAATATTGATATTGAGTTTGTTGACAAAAACACCATTAAATTAACTGGTTTAACTGCTGTAGGAAAACAACAAACCTTAACCATTGGTCAACATCAAATACAGATTCAAATAGAAGAGCTTTAAGTACTTACATCAATTATGTGTTATAATAATCGATGAATTTAATCCCTATTGATAATATAAATATTCCTGAACTTCTTATCTATCAACAACTAAGAGATAATGCTTTTAGAACTGACAACTCTTTTATTGCTGACTCATCAAAAGTTGTCAATCTTATTCTAGAAACCGATATTGAGATAAAAAGTCTTTTTGCTACAGAAACTTATTACCATGAGTTTCAAGAGCTTATTAAGTATAAAAATATTCCTAAACTCTATGTTACTACAAAAGAACGTATGCAAACCATTGTGGGTCATAAAATACATCATAATGTCATGCTACATGGTATTCGTCCACAAGAGACCCCATTAAACGCTTTAGATGAAAATATTATTATGCTTGATAATATCACTTCTTCTGAAAATGTTGGCTCAATCGCTCGTTCAGCATCAGCATTAGGTGTTAACTCTTATATTGTTCCTAAACAAGCACCTCATCCCTTTGGTAGACGTGCTTTACGTGTCTCTATGGGACATACTTCTCGATTAAAAATAAGTCTCTATCATGATATTAAAATAACACTCAAAAAATTAAAGGAAGATGGCTACCATATTTTTGCAGCTGAAATAACCAAAGACTCTATTCCTCTTTCACACGTAGAAGTTCCCAAAAAATGGGTTTTACTCATGGGTCATGAAGGAAATGGTATCGGTCAAGATATTTTAGACCTATGTCATACAGTTGTACATATTGAAATGGAGCAAAATGTTAAAAGTTTTAATGTAGCAGTAGCAGCATCTATTTTAATGTATAAATTTAAAAATAAATAATTTATTTTTTTTAAATTTCACAATTGAGACACAACTTCATCTTATAATTTTGCCATGAGAGTCAATCATATTTTTTTCCTTCATATACAAAGTAATCGGACTCTCATTAACTAGCTTTTATCTCATAATTTTATTTTCTACTTGACTTTATAATGTCACAATAAAAGCTATTTTCATTTCACTGTATAAGAGATGGGTTTTTCAATACTTTCTAAAAAAGGCATGGTCATAAAATAGACATAAGCAACAATTAACCCTACAGCAATCAAACTATAAATAATATGTTCCGTAACTTTTGTATCAATAAAAAATATATCCATTGCTTTCTCATTAGATAAAAAATAGACAGGAATAACTACTAAAGATGCCCAAAAAAGGTTTGTTAAGAACACTTCCATGTCAGAAAAGAGACTCATATCACTTGTTTCAAAAAAGAGAATACCGTTGATTGTAATATCAGGTGCTAGAATACCAATTAAAATTTTTGAAATCAAAGGATAAAAAGCGATAAAATATAACGTAATCAGTGTAAACCCTCGAGCAATTTTACAACGTAACAAAATTCCAGCTATCATAAATAGCCCTAGAATCAGAAAAATAATCTTTACAATAAAAGCAATTTGCTCATCAATTGCTAACTGAAAACAAAAAGTTCCTAAAGCAAATGCAATTAACCAAATAGCAACAACGGTTATCTTCTTTTTAAATGAACTTCTATATGAATACTTTGTTAACATTTATTCATCCTTATTTTTTTTTATTATATAATATTTATCCTATAGACTATAAAGAAAAAATAATTTAATAAATTTTATTTAGTCAAAGTTAAGTTATTTTTCACTATAAATACCCTTTTAATACTAAGGTAAACAATGAACTACTCTATTATGGCATACAATGCAAACTTTATTCCTCCTGTACAAAAACCAAATCCAGATTTTTTATCTGAAGTAGGAGAACAAGGGATTCGAGACTTATTAACACGACTCTACACTTGCTTAGATAAAAGTCCTATACGTCATATTTTTCCACCAGAAGATACCCAAGGTATGATGGAAGCTGCTCAAGTTTCTGCTGATTTTTTTATTCAAATCTGTGGTGGTCCAGCCTACTTCAACCAAAACCGAGGAATGCCACAAATGCGTGGACGTCATGCTCCATTTGCTATTACCCCTGAAGGAAGATTACATTGGCTTACTTGTTTTGAAGAAGCATTAAAGCCACTAGAGGGCAAAGTAAGTGAAGAGCACCTCCAAAGCTTTTGGAACTATATTAATGTTTTTTCTATTATGATGATAAATACGCGAGGATAAAGTAAAAAAAGCCTAAGTTACAGAAAGTAAAAAGGGAGGAAGAATGTCATGAAGTTGGGAGGTTTCATTGAAACAGTATATAAGCATTGAAATACCTACAAACCTTTCTATCTTAGGCTTAATGTAGTATACTTATTTTTTGTGTACCCTATGTGTAGTAATATAGCTTGTACAAATAACTATTATAACTAAGGACTATTTTAAAATGCTCTTCCCCAAAGAACTTAACACAACAAAAAATTGCCCACAATGTGGTGATGCTTTGGATATTTATTTCAAATATTCTAAGCTTGTTAAGTGTCACTCTTGTAACTCTTCTATTTTTTTAGAAGATGATGCAGTGAAACTCATTGGAGAAAGTGCCGTTTTAAGCCCAGAGCCATCACTGCTTAACCTTCATGTTCCTTTCTCTTATAAAAACAGCCATTACTTACCTCTTGGAAAAATACGTTACGCTTATGGGCGAGGTTTTTGGGAAGAGTGGTTTTTAAAAAATGAGAAAAATCAAGAATTTTGGCTGAGTATTGATGAAGGTGATTTTGTCTTAGAAGAAAAAATGAAACTATCTCTTCCTTTTAAAAGCAGTCAAAATCTTACTATTGGTAAGAAATATGGTAACTACTTGGTTACAGAAAAAGGCGAAGGGATTTGTGTTGGAT